>JAHJOG010000013.1 GCA_018820395.1 Gammaproteobacteria bacterium
CGATGTCGCGCAGCAATCCCTCGCGCACGTCGATCCGGTCGGCTGTCGCGATGCGGATCCCGCCCTGTTCGAGGACGTAGGTGCGCCACGGCTTGCCGCCGAAAGTGTGCGTGCTGTAGCCCGTCGGCACCCCCCCCAGGCCTGGGCTGCCCGACGTGCGCGCCAGCGTCTGAATCATCACCTCGCCACGCAGCAGGCTGACTTCGCAAGCCAGGCCGTCGCGTCCAATGACGTCCAGCGGAGACACCGCCGGCGAGGTGCCCGGCGAGGCACCCGCGGGCAGCTGCAGCATCAGGCCCGCCACCATCCGTGCCGACGCGGCGAGCCGATCGTCCAGCGCGGTGCGGATCTCGTTGCGGACGTCGACCAGCATCCACACCGCCACCAGACTCCAGACGCTCAGCAGCGACGCTCCAATGATGGCAAGGAGGCGAAGCCGAAGGCTCCACGGCGCGGCCATCAGCCAGGCTCCCCGAGCCGGTAGCCCTGCCCACGCACCGTCTCGACGATCGATGCGCCCAGCTTGCGTCGCAGATGATGAATGTGCACGTTGATGGCGTTGCTCTCGACGTCCTGATCGAAGCCGTAGAGGCTGTCGCGCAGCTGGTCGCCGGTGAGGATCTGCCGCGGATGCTGCAGCAGGGTGCGCAGCAGCGCGAGCTCGCGTCGCGAGAGCTCGACAGGCACGCCGTGCAGTTGCACTTCCCCCGTGGACGCCTCGAAGCTCAGAGCACCATGCTCGACCCGGTCCGAGCTGCGTCCGCACGCACGGCGAAGCAGCGCATGGAGCCGCGCCACCAGTTCGTCGAGATCGAAGGGCTTCAGCACGTAGTCGTCCGCGCCCGTTTGCAGGCCGGCCACCCGGTCTTCGACCGCATCGCGCGCGGTAAGGATCAACACGGGCAGATGCTGTCGGCGCGTCCGCCAGCGGCGAAGCAGCGCCATGCCGTCTTCGTCGGGCAGCCCGAGGTCGAGGATGCAGACGTCGAACTCTGCGCTCTCCACCGCAGCCTGGGCCGCGGCAGCCGATGTCTCCTGATGCACGGTCAGTCCGTGAAGGCGCAGCCCGGCCACGATGCCGGTGGCGATCAGTTCGTCGTCTTCGACCAGGAGTACGTGCATGGCGCGTCGGCAGTTGTCTTCGTTCGGCCCAACAGCAAGGCTCCAATGTCCCACAACCGCGCACCGCGCACTTAACGTCGCCTTAATCGCGGCCGGACATGATCACGTCATGACTCATCGAACGACCGACCAGCCTTGATTCCCGCCGCCGTCCGCTCCGGATTCCGACGCTGGCTCACCGCAGCCCTGGTGGTCGCGATGGGCTGCTTGGCGAATGCCGGCCATGCGGAGCCGACCTTCCTCGACGCGGCCGACGCGTTCCAGCTGAAGGTCGAGGCGCCGGCCAGCCCTGCAGATGCCCTCGTGCTCCGCTGGACCATCGCGCCGGGCTACTACCTCTATCGCGATCGCATCGAGGTGGCGTCGGAGCCCGTCGGCACGGCGATCGAGGTCGACCGGCCCGCCGGGGAACGCAAGGAAGATCCCTCTTTCGGCGCCGTGGACGTGTACCACCATCAGGTGGCCCTCACGGTCCGCAGCGCGACCTCGACCGCGCTCTCCGTCTCGTGGCAAGGTTGCGCGGAAGCGGGCCTGTGCTATCCGCCGCAACGGCAGGTGGTGTCACTGCGCAGCACCGGCGCCCCTCCCGCAGCGGCGGCGGCATCGCCGATGAGTGCCTGGGCGCAAGCCACTGCGGGCAACGACGGCGACGTGAGTTCGCTGCTCGAGCGCCTGTCGCTGGCATGGACGGTTCCGCTTTTCTTCGCGTTGGGCATCGCGCTCGCGTTCACACCCTGCGTGCTGCCGATGGTTCCCATCCTCTCCAGCGTCGTGGTGGGACAGGGCGCGGGCCCGCGCCGCGCGCTGGCGCTCTCGCTCGCCTTCGTCATCCCCATGGCGGTGACCTATGCAGGACTGGGCGTGGCCGCCGCGCTGGCGGGCGAGAACCTTCAGGCCTGGATGCAGAACCGCTGGACGCTGTTCGGCATGGCCGGGGTGTTCGTGGTTCTTGCCACGAGCATGTTCGGCTACTTCACGCTTCAGCTTCCGCAACGCCTCAGGAACAGGCTGGACGGCGCGAGCCGCCGGCAGAAATCAGGCACCCTGCTCGGCGCATCGGCCATGGGCTTTCTGTCGGCATTGCTGGTGGGGCCGTGCATGACGGCGCCGCTGGCAGGCACGCTGCTCTACATCGCCCAGAGCGGCAATGCCGTGCAGGGCGGCGTGCTGCTCTTGTCGCTGGGACTCGGCATGGGCGTGCCGCTGGTGCTGGTCGCTACGGTCGGCGCCAACTGCCTGCCGAGGCCCGGCGTCTGGATGGAACGAGTCAAGGGCGCCTTCGGTTTCGTCCTGCTCGGCGTCGCCATCTGGATGGTGCAGCGCGTGGTGCCACCGCCCGTCGCACTGGCCCTGTGGGGAGCGCTGCTGGTGGCGCTCTCGACGGCCCTCGTTCAGCTCTCGCGCGGACGGGGCGCAGCGGCTGAAGCGGCCGCCGGCACACCTCACATCCTGGCGCCTGCCGCCGCCGTGCTGATCGGCCTCTGGGGCAGCGCGATGTGGCTGGGCGCCGCAGCGGGCGGCACGGACCCATGGAAGCCGCTGGCTTTCGTGGCATCCGCACGCGCGCCTGCAAGCATGGGTTTGGCGGCCTCCGGCGCGCATCGCTTCGAAAGCGTCGACAGCCCGCAGGCACTGGCCGTGAAGCTCGATGCCGCGCGCGCCGCCGGCAAACCCGTGCTGCTCGACTTCTACGCGGACTGGTGCGTGTCGTGCAAGACCATCGAAACCCAGGTCTTCGGCGATCCAGCCGTTCAGCGCGCGCTCGACGGTGCCGTGCTCCTGCGCGCCGATGTCACCGCGAACACTCCGGGGCAGATCGCGCTGATGCGGGACCACCAGGTCATCGGTCCCCCGACGGTCATGCTTTTCGACAACCGTGGACAGGAACGGCGCGAAGCCCGCCTGGTGGGCGAATTCGACGCCAGCGATCTCATCGGGCGCAAGCCCGGGATGCGGGAGGCCCTGTGAGCGGCGCCCTGCAGATCGGCCCCTTGACGCTTCCTTGGCAACTGCTGCTGGTGGTGGCTGCGATGGCGGTGACGTCCCTCGTCGGGCGCCAGCTCGGACGCCGCGCCGGCATCGATCTCGAGCCGCAGCTGTTTCGCATGCTCGTCATCGCCCTCGTTGTAGCGCGGTTGGCTTTCGTCCTGCTCTTCTTCGCGTCCTATCGCTCCAACCCCTGGAGCATGCTGGACATCCGGGATGGCGGCTGGCGTCCGCTGGCCGGCCTCGCCGCCGCATGGATCTACGCGCTGTGGCTGGGCATCCGTTCGCGACGGCTTCGCCTGCCGGCGTGGGGGGCGCTCGGCGGCGCGACGGCCGTCTGGCTGGCGGGGAGCCTGGCACTCGGGCTGCTGTCGCCATCCAACACGCCGCTGCCCCCCATCCGCCTGGCAGCGCTGGATGGCCGCCAGGTGTCATTGCAGGATTTCGCAGGAAAGCCCACCGTGGTGAATCTCTGGGCCACCTGGTGCCCACCCTGCCGGCGCGAGATGCCGGTCCTGGCGCAAAGCCAGGCCGACCATCCGGACGTGCATTTCGTGTTTCTCAACCAGGGCGAAACGGCCGCGAAGGTCGACGCATTCCTCAACGGCGAAGGGCTCGCCTTGCGCAACGTTCTGCTCGACCACCAGGGCGAGGCTTCCGGCCAGTTCGGCCAGCGCGCCTTGCCGACGACGCTTTTCTTCGACGCCAAGGGCCGCCTGGTGGACACGCGGATCGGCGAGGTCTCCCACGCCACCCTGACCGAGCGGCTCGCAGCCATCCGCACTCGCTCGGCATCCAGTCAACCTCTTCGGGAATCACCATGAACCTTTCCTCCCGCATCGCTTCGTCCGCGTCCACGCACCGACGGCGCCTGATCACGCTCACCTGCCTCATGGCCGTGCAGAGCGCAGGTTGGGCACAGGCGAAACCCGACACCCTGCGCGCGCTCGAAAGCCGGGGAATCACGGTGGTCGGCACCTTTCCTGCGGCCGGCGGCCTCACGGCATGGGCCGCATTCAAGGGCCAGACGCCATTGGCACTCTATGCAACACCGGACGGCAAGCACGTGGTGGCCGGCACCATGCTCGACGCCAGGGGCGACGAAGTGAACCAGGCCGCGCTCGAACAGGCGGTCGCCAAGCCCATGACGCAGGGCGCCTGGTCGCAGGTCGAGCGCAGCACGTGGATCGCCGACGGATCGGACAAGGCTGCCAAGGTGGTTTACGTACTGACCGATCCCAATTGCCCATACTGCAACAAGCTGTGGTCCGATGCGCGGCCCTGGGTCGACAGCGGCAAGGTGCAATTGCGCCACATCATCGTCGGCATCCTCACGCCCACCAGCGCCGGCAAGGCGGCTGCCCTTCTTGCGGACCGGAACCCGGCCGCGGCACTCGACGCACACGAACGCAAGAACGTCGCCGCCAATGCCAAGGCGTTGTCCTCCGGGCGGCCCAGGCCCCTCGCCGACGACGGACTCAAGCCCCTGGCGAGCATTCCGCCGGCCATCGAGGCCAAGCTGAATGCCAACGAGAAGCTGATGGCATCGCTGCGGCTCCAGGCCACACCCGCATTGATCTGGCGCGACGCCAAGGGAATGATGCAGACGCGCACCGGCGCGCCCGATGGCGCGCTGCCGGACATCTTCGGGCCGCTCTGACAGCCCGCCAGAACCAAAGGAGACGCCCCATGAAACATGAAATCACTACCGACATTGCCGTGGTCGGTGCCGGCACCGCCGGCCTGTCTGCGTTCCACGAGATCAGGGCCTGCGGCGCAGAAGCGCTGCTGGTCGACCGTGGCCCGCTGGGCACCACCTGCGCGCGTGTGGGCTGCATGCCTTCCAAGGCGGCGCTGCATGCAGGAGAGCAATGGACCACGATGCTCCAGCTGGACGGCGGCCAGGCGTCGGCCCATGTCGGCACCGCAGACACGCTGTGGCGCGACGCGCGCAGCACGCGGGACCGGCTGGCGCGCGGCGCGGCGGAACGCACCCTGAAGGCGGCGGGCGACCGGCTTCTCATGGGCGAAGCACGCTTCGTGGACGCACACACGCTCCAGGTCGGCGACGCGCAGGTGCGCGCCCGCGCCTTCGTGATCGCCACCGGATCGCATCCGGTCGTTCCTGCGTCGCTCCAGAGTCTCGGCGAACGACTGCTGACGACGGATTCGTTGTTCGAACTGGATTCGCTGCCGCGCAGCATCGGCGTGATCGGCATGGGCGCCATCGGACTGGAAATGGGCCTGGCCCTGTCGCGTCTCGGCGTGCGGGTGGTGGGAGGCGACCTGCAGAACACGCTCGCCGGCATCGCCGACCCCGCCATCCTCGATCGCGTGCTCGATCTGTTCAGCGGCGAGCTGACCCTGTGGCTCGGCCAACCGATCGATGCAAGGCTCGCGCCGGGCGGCAAAGCGGTCGAGATCCGGAGCGACGGCCGAGCAGACAGCGTCGAGCTCGTCCTCGCTGCGCTGGGACGCCGCCCGAACGTCGAGGCGCTCGATCTGGCCCAAGCCGGCGTGGCGCTCGACGAGAAGGGGCAACCCACGCTCGACCCGATCACCTTGCGCGCTGTCGGCCCAGCCCCGGTCTTCCTGGCAGGCGACGTGAGTCCCGACCGGCCGCTCATGCACGAAGCCGCCGACGAAGGCGTCAACGCCGCGCGAAGCGCATTGCAGGCCGTCGGGCTGCGGCCGGCGGCCCTGCTGCAACGCCGCGCGCCGATTTCGATCGTGTTCAGCAACCCGGACATCGCTTTCGTCGGCACCGCATTCCCGCGGCTGGATTCGGACGCGACCATCGTGGGAATCGCCGAAGGCTCGGGCAACGGCCGATCGCGCATCCTGCACGCAGAGGGCAACTTGGTCCGTGTCTATGTCGACAAAGCGACCCGCAAGCTGCTGGGGGCGGGCCTCGTCGCGACGCGCGCCGAACACCTGGCGCACCAGCTCGCATGGGCCGTCCAGCGCGGCGACACGATCGACGAGCTGCTGACCATGCCCTATTACCACCCAAGCATCGAGGAGATGCTGCAATCCGCCTTCAAGGATGCGGCGCGCCGGCTGATGTAGCCTGAGCCGCCATGCGTCCAATCTCTTTTTGTCAAGCCTTTCGGAGTACCTGAACCATGACATCTCGCGACACCCCTCCTATTCGAATCCTGCTGCACGCACCGACCGCCGACGGGCTGCTGCGAGCGCGCAAGAACGCGGCGAACGTGCTGAAGGACGCGCCCCAAGCCGAAGTCCGTATCTTCATCAACAGCGAAGCGGTGGCCGCGGCCCTCGACCAGCCCGACGCCGTCGGCGACCGGTTGACCTGGGTCTGCCCGAACACCCTGCGCAACCTTTCTCGCGAGCCGGCCGCCTCGATGCGGGTGCTCCCTCATTCCTCGGTGCTGGAGCTGGCGAAGCTTCAAGGCGAGGGTTGGGCCTATGTCCGGACCTGAAGCCGCGACGGCGACACGCGTGCGTTGGCCGGTCATGTTCGTCGCCTGGCTGATGGCCTGCGTGGCTGCGGCGAGCGCCACGACGGCCGCGGCGCAACCGGACAAGATCGCACAGGGCGAGAAGATCGCCACGGGCGGTACGCCGCAAGGGGCGGCCGCCTGCGTCGGCTGCCACGGCGCCAACGGACAGGGCAACGCCGACTTTCCTCGCCTTGCAGGCACCGGCGCCAGCTACCTGCAGGCCCAGTTGGATGCCTTCGCTTCGGGTGCCCGCAAGAATTCGATCATGCAGCAGTTCGCCCAGAAGCTCACGCCCGACGAACGCTCCGCCGTGGCCGCCTACTACAGCCAACTCCCCGCACCAGGGGCGCCCAAGCAGACGGCGCAGCCGCCGACACCCGCCGAGCTCGGTGGCTGGCTCGCCACCCGCGGACGCTGGAGCGACCAACTGCCCGCCTGCGCACAATGCCATGGCGTGGATGGCAGCGGGGTCGGAGCCCAGTTCCCTCCGCTGGCCGGACTGTCGGAAAACTACATCCGCGAGCAGCTGACCGCATGGAAGGCCAACAACAGGCCGCCCGGGCCGCTGGGGCTCATGCCGGCGGTGGCGTCCAAGCTGTCCGATGCGGACGTCACGGCCGTCGCCCAGTATTACGCGGGCCTGCTCGCTGACGCGCCAGCGCCGAGCGCTGTGCCAGCGGCTGCGAAACCCGCTCCCCGTCCATGAAGGGCAGACATGACAACTTCTGACAAGCGCTGGAAACTGCCGATCCCGGGCCTCGCCCTGTTTGCCATCGTGATGATCACCGCGGCATTTGCCGCGGTGATCGGCATCAACTTCTTCTTGGCGCAGTCGCTCAAACCCCCGGCAGCGGTTGCCGCTGCCGCACCTGCCGCGCCTGCCGCAACCAAGCCCTCCACCGCCAACGAGCCGCCGGCCCCCGAAGTCGCCGGTGCAGGGGGCGCCGCCAGTGCCGCGCCCGGTGCGAGTTCCACAACAGGCGCTACCGCGATCGCCGGCGCCGCCGAGACGAAGGCCGGCGCCGCATTGGTGGCCACCACCTTCACGCCGCCGCCCGAAAGCACCATGCCCGATGGCGAATACGGCAAGATCATCCGCCTCGGCGAGCAGGTGTTCAACCACACTGGCCAGTACGCGGCAAAGTATGTCGGCAACAGCCTCGCGTGCGCGAACTGTCATCTGGATGCGGGCCGCAAGGCCGATTCCGCACCGCTGTGGGCGTCGTTCATTCACTACCCGGCGTTTCGCAGCAAGACCGGCAAGGTCGACACGCTGGCCTCACGCATCCAGGGGTGCTTCGAATACAGCATGAACGGCAAGGCGCCGCCGCAGGACGACGAGATCATGACGGCCCTGCAGACCTATGCCTTCTGGCTGGCCAAGGGAGCACCGGTGGGCACGCCGGTGCCGGGCAGCGGCTACCCCAAGCTCAAGAAGCCACCGAAGCCGGCCGACTACGTGCGCGGCGAAGCCGTCTATGCCGAGAACTGCGCGCTGTGCCATGGCGCGGACGGACAGGGCCAGCGCAGCGGCGACCATCAAGTCTTCCCGCCGCTGTGGGGGCCGAAGTCCTTCAACTGGGGCGCCGGCATGCACCAACTCGGCAACGCCTCCGGCTTCATCCAGGCCAACATGCCACTGGGCAAGGGAGGCACGCTGAGCGAGCAGGAAGCCTGGGACGTGGCCATGTACATGAACAGCCACGAGCGGCCGCAGGATCCGCGCTACACCGGCTCGGTCGCCGAAACCCGCAAGAAGTACCACGATTCCGACGACTCGATGTACGGCCGAACCGTCGACGGCAAGGTGCTGGGCGCCCCATAGATACATAAATTAGCATTTGGTGATATATAGTCGCGCGAACCCACCGCAGACGGATGAACATGACCATCGACTGGAACGCCTTTACCCCCGCAGCCGCCCTGATCGGCGGCGCGCTCATCGGCCTGGCTGCCGCCATCCTGGTCGTGTTCAACGGCCGCATCGCGGGCATCAGCGGCATCCTGGGCGGGCTCCTCGATCCATCGCGCGGCGAGGTGGCGTGGCGCGTGGCCTTCCTGCTGGGTCTCCTGCTGGCGCCGGCCGCCTACGGCCTGTGGCATGCCTCGGCGGCGCTGCAGATCGATGCCGGCTACGGCGGCCTGGTCGCAGCAGGCTTGCTCGTCGGCGTCGGCACGCGTTATGGCGCGGGATGCACGAGCGGGCACGGCGTCTGCGGCCTCTCGCGCCTCTCGCCGCGCTCGCTGGTCGCGACCCTGCTCTTCATCGCGGCCGGAATGGTCACGGTCGGCCTACTGCGGCACATGCTGTCGGCGTAGGGCCTGCGCCATGAAACTCATCATCGCCTTCATTTCGGGGCTCGTTTTCGGCCTGGGCCTCATCATCTCTGGCATGGCCAACCCTGCCAAAGTGCTGGGCTTCCTGGACGTGCTGGGCTCGTGGGATCCATCGCTCGCGCTTGTGATGGTGGGCGCCATCGCGGCGGGGCTGATGCCTTTCCAGTGGGCATCCCGTCGGGCGACCACACTCACCGGCGAGAAGATGCGGCTGCCAAACGCACGCGCCATCGACACCCGCCTGGTTGTCGGCAGCCTGCTGTTCGGTGCAGGCTGGGGAGTTGCGGGTTTCTGCCCGGGCCCGGCCCTCGTCGCGCTCGGCATGCTGCAAGGCAAAGCGGCCGTGTTCGTGGCTGCGATGATCGCGGGCATGGTGATCTTCGAGCTTCTCGAACGCCCGCGACGGCGTTCGGTACGCCTCCAGGCGCCCCGGCACCGGTCTCGGTAAGTTTGTTCATCGCTTCATGTCCCGGCCCCCATCGACCCAGTCCAACTCACTTCTGCACCCATGAACTTCCGTCGAGCCTTGCCCGTCGCCATCTTTGCCGCATGCGCCAGCCTCGCCCTGCCTGCGAAGTCGCAAACGCGCCCCGTCCTCAATGTATATGGTCCGGGCGGCCCTGCGCCGGCCGTGAAGGAAGCTGCGCAAGCCTTCGGCGGTAAATCGAACGTGACGGTGAACGTCGTCGCCGGCCCGACCCCTCAATGGGTGGAGAAGGCCCGACAGGACGCGGACGTCGTCTTCAGCGGAGCCGAGAACATGATGAGCGACTTCGCGAAGGCGCTCCCGGGCGCGTTCGATCTTCGCCAGGCCCAGCCGATGTATCTTCGGCCGGTAGCGATCCTGGTCCGGCCCGGCAACCCCAAGGGCATCAAGGGGTTTCGTGACGTGCTCGCCCCCGGCGTGAAGGTCATGGCGGTCGCAGGCGCTGGGCAGACCGGTCTTTGGGAAGACGTCGCAGGACGAACCGGCGACCTCGCCATGCTGAAAGCCTTCCGCAAGAATCTCGTGCTTCCGGAAGCCCCGAACAGCGCGGCCGCCAGGCAACAATGGATCGATCACAAGGACATCGATGTCTGGCTGATATGGAACATCTGGCAGGTCGCGAATCCCGATCTGGCACAGGTCGTCGAGATGGACGAACCGTTCCGCATCTACCGCGATACTGGCGTGGTGCTCACGCATCGTGGCGAAGCAGAGCCGCAGGCAGCGGCCTTCGTCGAGTTCCTGCAGTCTGCGAAGGGCCAAGCGATCTTCGCGAAGTGGGGCTGGCAGAAGCCCTGACCCCCGGGGCGGACGCGGCAGCGACTCAGAGCGTCCCGTAGGAATGCAGGCCGCTCAAGAACATGTTGACGCCTAGGAAAGCGAAGGTGGTCACTGCCAAGCCGCCCAAGGCCCACCATGCGGACACCGTGCCGCGCAGCCCCTTGACCAACCGCATGTGCAGCCAGGCGGCGTAGTTCAGCCACACGATGAGCGCCCACGTTTCCTTCGGGTCCCAGCTCCAGTAGCCGCCCCAGGCGTCGGCGGCCCACAGGGCGCCCAGCACCGTCGCGATGGTGAAGAATGCAAACCCCACGGTGATGGACTTGTACATCACGTCGTCGAGCACCTCGTTCGACGGCAGGCGCGACGCGATGCGCTTCCTGCCGAGCAGGATGCCGGCGGCGATCAGTGCCGAAATGCCGGCGTAGACGACCCAGTAACTGCCGCCGGCTTCCTGCACGCGCTGGCGAAAAGCCACCGGCACGAAGCACAGCGCGATACCCAACAGCCACATCGGCGCGAGCCGGTACCAGCGCCGCTCCTGCGCCTGCTCCTTGATCAGGTAGGCAAAGGCCACCATGGCCGCCAGCGCGAAGGTGCCGTAGCCGATGAAGTTGGCAGGCACGTGCAGCTTCATCCACCAGCTCTGCAGCGCAGGCACCAGCGGCTGGATTTCCTGCGCGTTGCGCACCAGCGTGTACCAAAGCAGGAAACCCACCGAGGCGCTCACCACCAGCATCACGAACGCGCCGAGAGAACGCGTCTGGTAGCGCGACTCGAAATACAGATAGAAGGTCGTTGTCAGCCAGGCGAACAGCACGAAGACCTCGTAGAGGTTGCTGACGGGGATGTGCCCGATGTCCGGGCCCAGCTGATGGCTCTCGTACCAGCGCACCATGGTCCCGATCAGCGCCATGGCCACGGAAGTCCAAGCAAGGCGAGACCCAATGAGCTCCATGGTCTCGCTCTGCCGGCCCGCGAAGAATCCGAGCGCGTAGAACGTCGTGCTCATGAAGACCAGAACGCTCATCCACAGAATGGCCGACTGGCTCGACAGGAAGTACTTGAGCCAGAACACGCTCTCGGCTTGCGCCAGATCTCCCTGATAGGAGGCAATCGCAAGCAGGGACGCTGCCGCGACGACGATCGAGAGGACCCTCAACGGCCGCCAGAACCAGGCCAGCCAGATCACTGCCGGCACGGCCGCGAGAAGGATGGCCTTTTCGTAAGCGTCCATCGCCGCCGCGTAGCGCCAGAAGCCGAATGCTCCGCCAGCCACGACCAGCGCCGCGAAGATCCAGTCGAAGATGCTCCGGTTGGCAAGCCAGCGGTCATTGAGCCGCTCCGGCGGCCGCAAACTGCTGTCGTCCCGAGACGAAGCCCGCCACTCGGCAGTGCGGGCCGAAGGATGAGAACTCATGGGCAGCAATCAAATATTCGCATTTACCGATATTAAGGAGATGACGCCCCCCTGGCTCAGGGTAAAAACCCGCGGGGAAAGCGTGACCTGTCCCGCCTTCCCCGCCCTGACTCAGCGATCGGAAGGCTGATCGGCCGCGAGGAGGAACGGCGCATTCTGTTCGCGCAGATGCGCCTCGCCATGTTCGATGACGAAGTATCGAAAAGCCTCCGCCGCAGGCGACAGCACCTTCGACTGCAGGCGCACCACGTGCCACATGCGCATGACCGGGCTGCCTTCGACTTCCAGCACGTGCAGCAGGCCGCTGCGCAATTCGAGGCCGATGGTGTGCAGCGAAAGAAATGACAGCCCCATGCCGGCCATCACCGCCTGCTTGATCGTCTCGTTGCTGGACATTTCCATGGCGATGCGCGGCGCGAAGTGCCGCTCTGCAAAGAATATTTCCATCGCGGAACGCGTGCCCGAACCCGGCTCGCGCACGATGAACGGATAGTGCTCCAGCTCGGCCACGGCAGGCCGGCCACTGGCCAGCAAGGGGTGAGACGGCGGGCAGACGAACACCAGCGGATGGGCTGCGAAGCCCTCGGCGCGGCTCGACACCTCCTTGGGCGGGCGCCCCATGATCGACATGTCGACCTCGCCCGCTTCCATGAGCGCCACGAGCTGCTCGCGGTTGCCGACCACCTTCAGTTTCACCTCCACGCCGGCATGCTCCGCGTGAAAGCGCGCGAGCAGCCGTGGCACGAAGTACTTGGCGGTGCTGACCAGGCCGATGGTCAAGGTGCCGTGCTCCAGCCGCTTGAGCCGAGCCATCGCGTTGTCCGCCTCGGTCAACTGGGCCAGCAGCCGCCGGGCGTGCACCAGGAAGTATTCGCCGGCCGTGGAGAGCGAGAGCTCGCGGCCATGGCGATCGAACAGCCGCAGGCCGACCTGGCTTTCAAGCTCCTTGATCTGCATCGATACCGCAGGCGGAGTCAGGTGCAGGTTGGCCGCCGCCTGGGTCATGCTTCCGACCCTCGCGATCTCGGTGAAAACCCGCAGTTGTCTGAATGTGATGTTCACTGTTCAGCCTTTCTGAAGAGTCGGTGAAGTATCTCTGACTATTCATTAATTTATCGACTGCTTATATTTTGTTCACAGGTCGCGCGTCGCGGCTGCACGAAAAGGAAATGCCGTGAACAAACCCGTTGACGAAGGCGTGATCACCGATGCCAAGAAGCGCTACAGCGCCGGCGTTTTGAAGTATCGGCAGATGGGCTACTGGGCAGAGGACTACACGCCCAAGGACACGGACACCATCTGCCTCTTTCGCATCACGCCGCAGGACGGCGTCGACCCGGTCGAGGCGGCAGCGGCGGTGGCGGGCGAATCGAGCACCGCGACCTGGACCGTGGTCTGGACCGACCGGCTGACGGCCTGCGACAGCTACCGCGCCAAAGCCTACAAGGTCGAGCCGGTGCCCAACATCCCGGGCCAGTACTTCGCGTGGGTGGCCTACGACATCATCCTCTTCGAAGAAGGCTCGATCGCCAACATGACGGCGAGCCTGATCGGCAACGTCTTCTCCTTCAAGCCGCTCAAGGCGGCGCGCCTGGAAGACATCCGCATCCCGGTGGCCTATGTCAAGACCTTCAAGGGGCCGCCCACCGGCCTGATCGTCGAGCGCGAACGGCTGGACAAGTTCGGCCGCCCGCTGCTGGGCGCGACCACCAAGCCCAAGCTCGGCCTGTCTGGACGCAACTACGGCCGCGTCGTCTACGAAGGCCTGAAGGGCGGCCTCGACTTCATGAAGGACGACGAGAACATCAACTCGCAGCCCTTCATGCACTGGCGCGACCGCTTTCTCTACGTGATGGACGCGGTCAACAAGGCGAGCGCCGCCACCGGCGAGGTCAAGGGCAGCTACCTGAACGTGACCGCCGCGACCATGGAAGACATGTACGAGCGCGCGGAGTTCGCCAAGGAGCTGGGCAGCGTGATCGTGATGATCGACCTGGTCATCGGCTACACCGCCATCCAGAGCATGAGCAACTGGGCGCGCAGGAACGACATGATCCTGCACCTGCACCGCGCCGGCCACGGGACGTACACCCGCCAGAAGAACCACGGCGTGAGCTTTCGGGTCATCGCGAAGTGGATGCGTCTCGCGGGCGTGGACCACATCCATGCGGGCACCGCGGTCGGCAAGCTCGAGGGCGACCCGATGACCGTGCAGGGCTACTACAACGTCTGCCGCGAGAGCTACACCAAGCAGGACCTGCCGCGCGGCCTGTACTTCGATCAGGACTGGGCCGACCTCAAGAAGGTGATGCCGGTGGCCTCGGGCGGCATCCATGCCGGCCAGATGCACCAGTTGATCGACCTCTTCGGCGACGACGTGGTGCTGCAGTTCGGCGGAGGCACCATCGGCCATCCGGCCGGCATCCAGGCGGGTGCGGTGGCCAACCGCGTGGCGCTGGAATGCATGGTCAAGGCCCGCAACGAAGGCAAGGACATCGTCATCGAAGGGCCGGACATCCTGCGCAAGGCCGCGCAGTTCTGCACGCCGCTCAAGCAGGCGCTCGATACCTGGGGCGACATCAGCTTCAACTACGCGCCGACCGACACCAGCGACTACACGGTCAGCCCCTCGGCATCCCACTGATCGCGCACACCAGGAGCACGCCACCATGATGACCAACCCCACCGGCCGCATCACGCAGGGCCAGTTCAGCTTCCTTCCCGACCTGACCGACGAAGAGATCGCACTGCAGATCGACTATGGCCTGCAGCGCGGCTATGCCTGGAGCGTCGAATACACCGACGACCCGCACCCGCGCAACACCTACTGGGAAATGTTCGGCATGCCGATGTTCGATCTGCAGGACGCCGGCGGCGTGCTGATGGAGCTGAACAACTGCCGCAAGACTTTTCCGAACCACTACATCCGGATGATGGCTTTCGACTCGACGCGCAACACCGAAAGCATCGTGATGAGCTTCATCGTCAATCGCCCGGCCGACGAGGCCGGCTTCGGCCTGGTGCGGCAGGAAGCCCAGGGCCGGTCGATGCGCTACACGGTCCACAGCTACGCGACCGACCGCCCCGAGTCGCAGCGGTACTGACCGCAGGCTCCGCTGCCGCCAAGCCTCGCTGCAACCTTCGCCGAAGTGACCACCATGTACCGAATCGCACCGTCCATCCTCTCCGCGGATTTCGCCCGCCTCGGCGACGAGGTGCGCGGCGTGATCGCGGCCGGTGCCGACTGGATTCACTTCGACGTGATGGACAACCACTACGTGCCCAACCTGACGATCGGACCGGCGGTGGCCAAGGCGATCAAGCCGCACTGCCGCAACGCCGCCGGAAACACCGTTGCGCTTGACGTCCATCTCATGGTGCAGCCGGTCGACGCTCTAGCCGCCGAGTTCGCGGCGGCCGGCGCGGACTGCATCAGCTTTCATCCGGAAGCATCGGCCCACGTGCACCGCAGTCTGCAGGCCATCCGCGCCGCGGGATGCCGCGCGGGGCTGGCCTTCAATCCCGCCACACCGCTGGACGTGCTGGAATGGACGATCGACGAGATCGACCTCATCCTCGTCATGAGCGTGAACCCCGGCTTCGGCGGACAGCGCTTCATCGATTCGGCCTTGTACAAGATCGAGCAGGCCCGGCGCTGGATCGAGCGCAGCGGCCGCGACATCCGGCTGGAAGTCGACGGCGGCATCAAGCCCGACAACATCCGCGCGGTGGCGGATGCAGGCGCCGACACCTTCGTGGCCGGCAGCGCCATCTTCGGCCAGCCGGACTACGGCGCGGTGATCGCCGCGATGCGCCGCGAACTGCCGCCCGGCCTGTCATCGCGGTGGGCCGCATGAACCGGCCGCTCTACACCTTGCCCGGCGCCGCGACGGTGCCGGAGAAATCCGGGACAACCGCCAACCCGCGCGCCGCATCCGACGCGCAGGACGCGCCTGTCGCACCGGACGCTTCGGACGCTTCGAACGCGCAGACCGTCTCGCAAGTGCTTGCCCAAAGCCAGGTCGAGTCCGTGATGGACGAACTCGACCGCGACCTGATCGGGCTGGCGCCCGTCAAACAGCGGGTGCGCGACATCGCCGCCCTGCTGGTGGTCGACAAGCTGCGGATGAACCTCGGCCTGCAGGCGCAAATGCCGAGCCTGCACATGAGCTTCACCGGCAACCCGGGCACGGGCAAGACCTCGGTGGCGATGCGCATGGCGCAGATCCTCCACCGGCTGGGCTACGTGCGAAAGGGCCATCTGGTGGCCGTCACGCGCGACGATCTGGTCGGCCAGTACATCGGCCACACGGCGCCCAAGACCAAGGAAGTGCTCAAGAAGGCGATGGGCGGCGTGCTCTTCATCGACGAGGCGTACTACCTCTATCGCCCCGAGAACGAGCGCGACTACGGCCAGGAGGCCATCGAGATCCTGCTGCAGGTGATGGAGAACCAGCGCGACGACCTCGTCGTGATTCTTGCGGGATACAAGGACCGGATGGACACCTTCTTCCAGTCCAACCCGGGCATGAGTTCGCGTGTGGCGCACCACCTGGCCTTTCCCGACTACAGCCAGGACGAGCTGCTGCACATTGCCGACCAGATGCTCGCGTCGATGTCCTATCGCTTCGGCGACGACGCACGCGCGGCGTTCTCGGACTACATCGATCGCCGCCTGCGCCAGCCGCACTTCGCGAACGCGCGCAGCGTGCGCAACGCACTCGACCGGATCCGCCTGCGCCAGGCCAGCCGCCTGTTCAAGCAGCGCGACCGCGTCTTCACCCGCGAAGAACTCACCGCCATCGAGCCCTCCGACATCCGGGCCAGCCGCCTGTTCGCGGACGATGCCCCGCCCACACACTGACGTCGGAGACTCTCATGCCCTTGTCCCAACGCTGGACGCTGACGCGCTACCTGATCGAGGAGCGGCGGCGCTTTCCCACGGCCAGCGGCGATCTCAATGCGCTGATCCTGGACGTGTCGCTCGCGTGCAAGGCCATCGCGCGCATCGTCGCCCTCGGCGAGCTCCACGAACCGTCGATCGTCGCACCGGGCGCGACAGGAGGCGCCGTGAACATCCAGGGCGAAGTACAGAAGTCGCTCGACGTCGTGAGCAACGACATCTTCATCCGCATGAACGAGTGGAGCGAGCACCTGGGCGGCATGGCCTCGGAGGAAATGGCGTTGCCGCGGCAGATCCCGCCGGCCTTCGGGCGCGGAAAGTACCTGCTGGTGTTCGACCCGCTCGATGGTTCGGGCAACATCGACGTGAACGTGTCGGTCGGCAGCATCTTCTCGGTGCTGCGGGCGCCACAGGACGTGATCGACAGCGGGCGCGACGTGGTCGAAGAAGACTTTCTACAGCCGGGAGCGGCCCAGGTCGCTGCCGGCTACGCGCTCTACGGACCCGCCACCATGTTCGTGCTGAGCGTGGGCAACGGCGTGGCCGGATTCACGCTCGACCCCAACCTCGGCGAGTTCCTGCTGACGCACCCGGGCATCCGTGTGCCCGAGGACACCCGCGAGTTCGCGATCAATTCTTCCAACAGCCGCTTCTGGGAACCGCCCGTGAAGCGCTATGTCGACGAATGCCTGGCCGGCACGCCCGGGCCGCGCGGCAAAGACTTCAACATGCGGTGGATCGCGTCGATGGTCGCCGAAGCGCATCGCATCCTGATGCGGGGCGGCGTGTTCCTCTACCCGCGTGACACCAAGAACCCGGCCATGGGCGGGCGGTTGAGACTGCTCTACGAAGCCAACCCCATCGCGTTCGTGATGGAGCAGGCCGGCGGACGAGCGAGCACCGGGCGCCAACCCATGCTCGGCGTCAAGCCGACCGCATTGCACCAGCGGGTGGGGCTCGTCTTCGGGTCGCGCAACGAGGTCGATCGCATCGAGCGCTATCACCACGAGCCGCTGGTACGCGAGCCGGCCAACCCGCTCTTCGTGGAGCGCAGCCTCTTTCGCGACTGATTCGCCCGGGGACGACCATGTCACAACGCCATCCCATCATCGCCATCACCGGCTCGTCCGGCGCGGGCACCACGTCCGTCACGCGGACCTTCGAGAACATCTTCCGCCGCGAGAAGATCTCGGCGGCCATCATCGAAGGCGACAGCTTCCACCGCTACGACCGCAACGAGATGAAGGCCCGCCAGGCCCAGGCCGAAGCCGCCGGAAACCGCAACTTCAGCCACTTCGGGCCCGAGAACAACCTGTTCGCCGAACTCGAGCAACTGTTTCGCAGCTACGGCGAATGCGGAAGCGGGCGCAGCCGCAAGTACCTGCACAACGCAGAGGAAGCCGCCCCCTATCAACAGCCGTCCGGCACCTTCACCGAGTGGGAAGACCTCGAGGCCGGAACGGACCTGCTCTTCTACGAAGGCCTGCACGGCGCCGTGTGCACGCCCGAAGTCGACATCGCGCGCCACCCCGATCTGCTGATCGGCGTGGTGCCGGTCATCAACCTCGAGTGGATCCAGAAGCTCTGGCGCGACAAGCGCCAGCGCGGCTATTCGACCGAGGCGGTGACCGACACCATCCTGCGGCGCATGCCCGACTACGTGAACTACATCTGCCCGCAGTTCACCCACACCCACGTCAATTTCCAGCGGGTGCCGATGGTGGACACGTCGAATCCGTTCATTGCCCGGGACATTCCTTCGGCCGACGAAAGCCTGGTGGTGATCCGCTTCGCCAATCCGAAGGGGATCGACTTCCAGTACCTCCTCACCATGCTCCACGACTCGTTCATGTCGCGCCCCAACACGATCGTGGTGCCCGGCGGAAAAATGGAACTCGCCATGCAGTTGATCTTCACGCCCTTCATCTGGCGGATGATGGAGCGGCGCCAGCGCGCGCTCGCCGCCATATGACCGGGAGCCACGCGATGCAGACACACCCACCCGCCGTCGCGACCGCCATCGACGCAAGCTGCCGGCGCGACATGGCGAACGCCTTGCGCGCGCTCGCCATGGACGCGGTCCAGCAAGCCAACTCCGGGCATCCGGGCGCGCCGATGGGCATGGCCGAAATGGCCGTCGCCCTGTGGCACGACCATCTGCGACACAACCCGGCCAACCCGACGTGGCCCGACCGCGACCGCTTCGTGCTGTCGAACGGCCACGCGTCGATGCTCCTCTACGGGCTGCTTCACCTCACGGGCTACGACTTGCCCATGGACGAGATCCGGCGTTTCCGCCAGCTCCACGGCAAGACGCCGGGACACCCCGAATCGGGCGTGACGCCGGGCGTCGAAACGACGACCGGTCCGCTGGGACAAGGCCTCGCCAACGCGGTGGGATTCGCGCTCGCCGAGAAGCTCCTCGCCGACGAGTTCAACCGGCCGGGCCACCCGATCGTCGACCACCGCAGCTACGCGTTCGTGGGCGACGGCTGCCTCATGGAGGGGATCAGCCACGAAGCTTGCGCGCTGGCGGGAGCCCTCAAGCTGAAGAAGCTGATCGTCCTCTACGACGACAACGGAATTTCCATCGACGGGCCGGTCGACAACTGGTTCGTCGACGACACGCCATCGCGCTTCCGTGCCTATGGATGGAATGTGCTCGGCCCGCTCGACGGGCACGACGCGCAGGCCGTGTCGCGCGCCATCGCAGAAGCCCGCGATTCGTCCGACCGTCCAACGCTGATCGTTTGCAAGACGGTCATCGGCAAGGGCTCCCCGGGCCGCGCCGGCACGGCGAAGGCCCACGGCGAGCCCCTCGGCCCGGCCGACATCGCGGCGGCGCGCGACGCGATGGGGTGGCCTCACCCGCCCTTCCTGGTCCCGGCAGAACTGGCATCGGTCTGGGATGCCCGCAGGCACGGAGCGGAGCGCGAATCGGCATGGAACATGGCCTTTGCCGCCTACCGTCGCGAGCACCCCGCACTGGCCGACGAATATGAACGCCGCATGAAAGGACACAAGCCCAGGGCCTTCGAGAAGGCAGCGCTCGATGCGCTGATGGTGTTCGGGCAATCGCGGGAGGCTGTCGCGACGCGCAAGGCATCGCAGCAGGTGCTGACGCTCCTGGCGCCCGCGTTGCCCGAACTGCTCGGTGGAAGCGCCGACCTGACGGGCTCCAACCTGACGGACTTTCCCGGCTGCGGCGCCGTCCGCGGAGCCACGCCGGGCGGCCGCCACGTGAACTACGGTGTGCGCGAATTCGGCATGGCCGCGGTCATGAACGGGCTGGCGCTGCACGGCGGCTTCATCCCGTACGGAGGCACCTTCCTGACCTTCAGCGACTACAGCAGGAACGCCATTCGCATGGCGGCGCTGATGAAGCTCCAGGTGATCCATGTCTTCACGCACGATTCGATCGGATTGGGCGAAGACGGGCCCACGCACCAGCCGGTCGAGCAGGCAGCGAGCCTGCGGCTCATCCCCGGACTCGACGTCTGGCGGCCATGCGACGCGGCTGAAACCCTGGTCGCCTGGCGACAGGCGCTGGGGCAGCGGCGGCGCCCGTCGGCCCTGCTGCTCTCTCGGCAAAGCCTGCCGGCGCAAATCCGCAGCCCCGAGCAGATGATCGCCATCGACCGTGGAGGCTACGTGCTCAGCGATCGCGGGCAACCCGTCGCCGTGCTCATCGCGACAGGCTCCGAAGTGGCGCTCGCCATGGCCGCGCAGGAGATCCTCGATGGGCTCGCGCTGCCGGTGCGCGTGGTCTCGCTGCCCTGCTCCACGATCTTCGACCGGCAGGACCGCGCTTACCGCGACGACGTGCTCGGCGGCACGCTGCCCCGCATCGGGGTCGAAGCCGGCGTCACGCGATGGTGGGGGCAGTACGGCTGCAGCGCCGCACTCGGCATCGACAGCTTCGGTGAATCCGCGCCAGCGTCCGATCTGCTCGTCCACTTCGGGCTCACCGCGCAGGCGCTCGCAGAGCTCGTCGCCGCGGAGTGCAAGAGCCGGCAGCCCGCAACACCGGCCATCGCCGAAACGCGCTGACCAAGAGCATCTGCCCATGGCCTACGAACTCGTCAGCTTCGATCTCGACGGCACCCTGGTGGACACCGCGGCCGAGATCGCGGAAGCAGTGAATTGCGCGCTCGACGACCACGGCATCGCGCGGCGACCCGTGCCGGAAATCACCCATCTCATCGGTGCGGGCACGCGCGAGCTGATGCTGCGGCTGCTTCAGCGCTGCGTGGCCGAGCAGCCCTGGCTCGAAGACGCATCGCGGCGCGAGCAGGTGCTCCACAGCCTGGACGCGCGCTACGCCCAGACCGCCGGCAGCTCGGCAGCGCCCTACGCGGGCTGCGAGCGAGCCCTCGAAAAGCTCCGGCATGCGGGCATCCGGCTGGCCTGCGTGACCAACAAGGAAGCCGCGCACGCGCGCCGCGTGCTGAAGGCGACGCGCCTCGACAGCTACTTCGAACTGCTGATCGGCGGCGACACCTTGCCCGTCAGGAAGCCCGACCCCGCGGTCATGCGGCATGTGCTGCAGCACTTCGGCATCGCGCCGGAACGCGCAGCGCACCTGGGCGATTCAGCCATCGACATCGCAACGGCCCGCAACGCCGGTGTGGCGGCCTGGGCCGTACCTTACGGCTACAACGGCGGAACGCCGGTGGCCGAGTCGCGGCCGGACCGGATGTTCGCCACCCTCGCCCAGGTCGCCGCGCACGTCCTCCGGCGCGCGGAACGCACGTCGTGAAACGCCTCGCCGCCCTGCTCTGGGATGTCGACGGCACTTTGGCCGAAACCGAGCGCGACGGCCATCGTGTGGCGTTCAACCGGGCCTTCGAGGCAGCCGGACTGCCCTGGCGATGGGACGTGCTGCGCTATGGGCAATTGCTGCGAGTGACCGGCGGCCGCGAACGCCTCCTGGCCGACCTGGCGACCCGACCCGGAGCACCCGGCCCGGGGAAGGAGCGCGACGCGTTGGCCGCCCGCCTGCATGAAACGAAGAACGCGCTCTACGAGGAGCTGGTTCGCAGCGGACGGATCAGACTGCGGCCCGGGGTCGAATCGCTCCTGGACGAATGCCGAGCGCGTGGCTGCGCGATGGCCATCGCCACCACGACCAGCCGATCGAACGTCGATGCGCTCCTGGCCCGCCATCTCGGTGCGTCGTGGGCGGCCCGCTTTGCGTCCGTCATCTGCGGCGAGGATGTGCGCAACAAGAAGCCGCACCCGGAGGTCTACCTGCGCGTGCTCGCCGAGTTGAGCCTCGCGCCGAACGAGGTGCTCGCCATCGAGGATTCGCCCCCCGGCCTCGCCGCCGCGCGCGGAGCCGGCGTTCATGCAGTCATCACGCGCAGCGCCTACTTCGCCCAAGACCGGATGGACGGCGCCGCCGCCATCGGCCCGGGCCTCCACACCCACGCGGGATGGTGGCCACAAACCCAGGCGGCATCCGAATACACGGCAACGATCACGCTGGACGACCTTGAAGGTTGGTGGCGAGGGGCAGCTTCGACGATTCCCTCGCTCCACTTGCCGGCGCGCGGCGACCCGGCGCCCGCAAGGCCGGCCTAAAAGACGCCGCGGACGCCGAAGCAGGACTCAGCCAAGACATGCTCCTGCCGCAACGCCTGATGCGGAGCGAAGTCGGCCTTGGCAACTACCTCGAACAACCGGCCACTCAACGACGCGCCCTGTGCGAAGGCGAACTCCATGCAGACCGATGGCCATCCGCTCACACTGCCACGACTCTCATTTGTCTCCGTAAGCAGCTAGCAGCTTTTTTAGAGCGCCAAGCTCGGACAAGAGAAACGGCTGTGCCGTGGGCCCATCCATATAGCCATCCGGAAGCGCGAGCTGTTGCTCGACGAACTTCAAGTATTCGGGATTTCGTTTGAACCTCTCGATCGAGTCACCAAGCCTCTTGATCTTCTGGGGGTCGGTGCCCGCCTTGATCAATACGGCTCGCACCTGCGGAAGGAGGACTTCGTATCCGAATTCGGATGAGACAGGCACGTCGGCAAAGGGCGGGGGAAGCCGCTTCGGAGAAAAGAAGATCAACGGTCGCAGATCCCCGGATTCGAGAAAGCTGCGGACGTCTCCCGCCTGTTCGTAGAGCAGATCGACATGGCCTCCGATGACTGCGGAATACCGTTCGCCCGGCTTGGTGTATGGAATGCCGGTGAGCGCGACGCCACGCGTCTTCAGGTATCTGGCGGTCAGGTCATCGGCCGTGTTCGGACCGGTGATGCCCAGGGTGACCTGTTCCTTGTCGGAATTTTTGACGACGTCCTCCCAGGTCTTGAAACGACTGTTCTTCGGCGCGAAGATTCCTGACGGCTGCCTCAACAAGACCGCAAGGGCGAGCGAATCCGAAAGATTGAACGTGGCCTTCGGCGTCGCCGCCATCATCAGGCTGTCGCCGGTCAGAACGGCGATGGTCTGGCCATCCGCAGGCAGGCTCACCATTTTTCCCAGCCCGATCATTCCCGACGCCCCAGGGACGTTCAGTACCGGGAACGACACCTTCAGATCCGATTCGAGCCACTTGGCGAGAATGCGCGCCATCACGTCGGCCCCGCCTCCTGCACCCCAGGGCACGATGACGTCGACCGGCTTCTGCGGATACGCGTTCTGAGCGTGCGCTGCGGGCAGCAAGAGCGCAGCACACCCCACCCCTGCCCAGATGATCTTCTTGATTTTCATGGCTTGTCTCCTGGTTGTTTTCTAGGACGGGAAATGCTTTGAGGCACGTGTCGAAACGTGCGCGCCATCGCATCGACCCCTAGATCTCGCCGTCGCGCGCACGGCCGATCAGCCATCCTCCTTCGACTGCGATCTCGCTGCCCGTGATGTAGTTCGATTCATCGGACGCGAGGAACACGGCGGCGTGGGCCACTTCTTCGGCGGCGCCCCAACGTCCCATGACGGTTTCCTCTCCCCAGTGGACATCGGTGCTGGTCGCGGCCGCCTGATTCAGCGGCGTGGCGATCGAGCCAGGGGAGATGGCGGTGACGCAGATGTTCTTCCCTCGCATATCCATGGCCAGCGCGCGCGTCAGTCCCATGACGCCGGCCTTGGCAGCGCAATAGGCAACACGATCGGGTCGCCCCGTGTGCGCCGCGATCGAAGCCAGGTTGATGATCTTGCCCCGGCCGTTATCGAGCATGTTCGGAATCACGGACTGGGCGCAGAAGAAGTGACCCGTCAGGTTGATGTCGATCATGCGATGCCAGTCGTCCTCCGTGTGCTCAAGAAATCCCTTCAGGCATCGGGCGCCCGCGTTGTTCACCAGCACATCGATCCGCCCGAACCGATCGATCGCCGACTGGGCCATGCGCATGGTTTGCGCCTTGCGCGTGACGTCCACCTCGAGAGCCATGCAGTCGGCTCCGTTACCCTCGAGAAGACGCACGCTTTCCTGGGCCGACTCCATATTGATGTCGGCCACGACGACCTTGGCCCCTTGTCGCACGAACTCCTGGCAGATTGCCCTGCCCATTCCGCTGCCGCCGCCGGTGACGATCGCTACTTTCCCAGAGAGACGCATATTCCGAACTCCGTTTGAATGAATTGCAGGCGACTCTATCGACGATGAAATTCGGTGTTGCTGTCTTTTTCATAGATAGACTTCAGCTTTTCTGAACACCGGTGTGTGGCATGGGGATTCGAGAACTCAAGACCTTTGTCGCGGCGGCCGAACATGGCAGCCTCAGTGCTGCGGCCGAAGCGCGCTATCTGAGCATTCCGGCCATCAGCGCCCAGGTTGCAGCACTCGAGGAAGAACTCGGGACCCTGCTCTTCGACCGAGCCAGAAAGCCCGCCCGGATCACCGAAGCAGGCCACGCGCTTCTGTCGAAGGCACGCGAAGTCATCGCCCTCTACGAGCAGCTTGGCGATACGGTGGCCGAAGGTGGAGACCTCTCAGGGAGTCTGGTGCTCGGATCGATCCCGACGGCCCTCACGAGCGTGATCCCGAAGTCGCTGCTGTCGCTTCGCCACGTTCACCCGCGACTGCAGGTTCGTGTTCATCACGGGCTCTCGCCGTCCTTTCCCGAGTTGCTTCGGCACGGCGAAATCGACGCCGCCATCATGAGCGAGCCGCATGCCCCGTTGGCCGGAATCGAATGGGAACCCTTCGCGCGCGAACCGATCTTCGTCATCGCGCCGCGAGATGCGAAGGGCAAGACCGATGAAGCGCTCTTGAAAGAGCTTCCCTATATCCGGTTCAACCGCCACTTCTGGGTCAGCCATGTGATCGAAGAGTCACTGGCGAAACGTCGGATCGTCCTTCGAGAAAGCATGGAACTCGATTCGCTGGAGGCCATTGCTCTCATGGTCCGGCACGGCCTCGGTGTGTCGATCATCCCGGTGAGCCACGCAGGGTTCTTGAGATTCCACCGTCTCAAGGCAGTGGCGCTTGGTCGCCCGGCGGTCTCACGCACCATCGGCCTCGCTGAACGTTCGACGCATGCCAAACGCAGATTGACGTCCGCACTTCTGGCCGCCCTGCGCAATGCCGCCGCGAAGAGTGGAGAAGGCGAGGCGCTCTATGCGATTGCACCGCCGCGGACGCGGTCGTCGCGGCGGCGGGGCTGATGCGATCAGGCTACCGCGCCATGAGTTGGCTAGCCGCGCCGACGTGGCCGTGCGTGATCTTGCCCCTGACGAAACGGCGGGGCACTGCCTGCGCTGACGTCATTCGCCCAATGGCTTGCCGTTGACCGTCACGCTTCCGCGCTCGAACAGCAGTTCGCTCGTGAGCTGGTCGCCATTGCGCACGACATAGTTTTTGGCGAGTGCCAGGTCGAGCAGCGCGTCGGCCTGCGTCCGACGGGCCTCGGGAGTGCTCGGTTCGCCCATGAGCGCGACGAGTTGTCCGAGCCACGCAACCGGCAAAGTCGTGCGTGCTTTCACTGTCAGCGAATCGACCAAGCGCGGCTGCGCTTCGGCCAACGTCTCCCCGGCGCCGAGAGCGAAGTCTTTGATGCCTACTGAATAGGCCAGTTCGCCGCGCTGACCGTCTTGGGTGAACGCGATGCGTTCGACGGCGATCTCGGGGTTGTATGCGAGCAGGCCGGCGAGGCCCTGGAGCGCTTCCTGCGCACGTGCCTGCAGTTGGGGGTCGCTCGGAGTTCCGGCGTCCCCGCTCTCGGCCGTTGCGCCGTTCGCCTCGGCCCCCGGTTCGCACCCCGGGAGACTCTGCATCGCGCCGGTCACGAACCGCTGCAGTGTCGGCACGTGCAAACGCTTGAAGGATTCCACGACCTCGATCTTGTCGAGCTTGTAGGTCTTGGCATCGCGCCCGAGCTGCAGCGAGGCATCGCCCTGCAACGTCAGTTTGCCTTCAAGCAGATCCTGGGCCACGCTGGCCTCGGTCGCGTACCTGAGGTTCGTCAATCGGCCTGCGAGTTGCGAGGCGTCCGAACCCGTTCGAAACTCGATGCTGTCGACTTCCGTCTTGCTGTTGCCGGGGCGCACCCAAGCGCTGGCATTTGCACCCACGGTCTCTTGTTGCATCCGGATGCCGGCCAGCTTGACCTGCGCGGCGCGGCTGCCGCCAAGGTCGAGCGACAGCGCCGGCCAGTTCAAGTCGATGCGGGCGTCGTCACTGTCGAGGCGGCCTTCGCCGGTCATCGCGAGTGGCGCCCAACCGGCCTTGCCCCATTCGCCGGCGATGTCGCCTGCAGGCAAGTTCACGCTGGTGCGGAAACCGCCGCGAAAGCCCACGCGGGTACGGATCGCGTCTGCCGGGAGCTGAGCAACGTAGCGCTTCAAATCGTCGGGTGCACTTTCGGGCAGCACGACCCGCGAGTCGACGATCGCAGCGGCAAAGTGCGACAAGCCGGGAAGCGGACCGAATCGCACCTGGTCCGAAAAACCGATGACGGGAGCCGGGTCGGCACCGCCTGCAGCAGGGCAGCCGATGCGGATACTCGCGCTGTAGGTCGCCTTGAACCAAGTCTTGTCGACCTTGCGATCGACGATCTGCAGGAAAGGCATGGCAGCCTGGAGCTTGGAGATCCGCGCTTCGTACGCCACGTGGAACCGATGTCCGACGTACGCCGTGGCAGCCACGTAAGCGGCAAGCACTGCGACGGCGATCACGCCGCCGGTGGCGACCTTTTTCTTGTTCATTTTTCGACTCCCTCAAGTCTTCTACGTAAATTGAATAGATGGCCTCCGAAAGGCCTGTCCCAAGTGCGGCGAGGCAGCCCAGACGCAACAAAAAGCCGACACGCTCGAAAAGCGTGTCGGCTTGGATGCTTGTAAGGCACAGTGGCCTCGGTATCTGGTCCCGCCGCCAGGAATCGAACCTGGATCTCAGCCTTCGGAGGGCCGAATTCTATCCGTTGAAATACAGCGAGAGAGGGTTCCGGCAGAGCGCCGGAACCGGTGATTATCGCGCATCACGCGACGGCCTTGCAGGCGCGCTGCGCGGCCTGGGTCGTGCTGGCTCCCGCGGCGCTGCGATCGAAGCCGAGGCCGGCCAGGTAGACCTGGAAGACGTGTCGTCCTGATGCCACCAGATCGAAGGCGCCGGGGTCGAGCATCCAATCCTGGATCAGGCCGCTGATGAGCGCGTGCAGGCCGTTGGCCGCGGCGGCCACGGGAACGGGCAGCTTGATGCCGCTGCGGCGCGCAGCCTGTCGCAGGGCCAGAGCGAAATCGACCACGCATTCGTTGCGGGCCTGAAGGTGCCGCGACTGCACGGCGGCCATGTCGTCGGTGTATTCGACCTTGAGCGTGGCAACCTCGAACACGCGGCGCGTCTGTGCGTCGGTGGCCATCAGGGTCAGGGCTTGCACCATCACGCGTTCGATGGCGGCAAGCGGGTCTTCGTTGGCGGCGTTGGCTTCGCACGTGGCGGCTTCGAGCGGGAGCGTGACGCGCTCCATCATGGCGTTGAAGAGGTCGGCCTTGTCCTTGAAGTGCCAGTAGATGGCGCCACGCGTCGCGCCGGCCCGCTGCGCGATCTGCTGCAGCGAGGTCTGCGACACACCCTGGGCCTGGAACAGCAGCTCGGCCGCATCGAGCAATCGATGACGTGTTGCCTGCGCTTCTTCCTTCGTGCGACGTACCACCCTGTCTCCTTTTCTAGAATCACCACGCGCTGTGAGGTTGTCACTATACATCCATGAATGTATGTAAACTACCAGCCTTCTCGATGGCCCGTTTCGCAGTGATGCCTTTTTTGGCTTGCGCGTGATCCCGGGGCCTCCCCTGTCTCTTCTAAGGAATCGCATGCCCTCCCTGCATGTCTCGCCTCAATCTTTGTTCTCGAAGCGGATGTCGCTGGCGCTGTGCGCCGTAGCGGTGGTGTCCTCCCTGGCCGCCTGCGGCAAGAAGGAAGCGGCCTCGGGCGGCGGCGCACCGGGCGCGGGGGGCGGAGCGCCACCGCCGCCGGAGGTGGGCGTGGTGGTGGCGACGCCCACCGATGTCGGTTTGGTGACAGAACTGCCAGGGCGGCTCGAAGCCTCGCGCGTGGCGCAGGTGCGGGCTCGCGCGGCGGGCATTCTGCAGAAGCGGCTGTTTCGCGAAGGCAGCGACGTGAAGGCGGGGCAGCCGCTGTTCCGCATCGATCCGGCCCCGTATGCCGCGCAGGAACAGAGTGCGCAGGCGAGCCTGGCACGCGCGCAGGCCAATGCGGTGCAGGCCAAGGCGCTCGCCGAGCGCTACAAGCCGCTGGTCGAGGCCAATGCGGTGAGCAAGCAGGAATATGCCAACGCGGTCGCCTCGCAGAAGACGGCCGAGGCCGACGTGGCCGTGGCGCGCGCGTCGCTGCGCACCTCGCAGATCAACCTGGGCTACGCCAGCGTGACGGCGCCGATCTCCGGGCGCATCGGCCGGGCGCTGGTGACCGAAGGTGCGCTTGTCGGCCAGGGCGACGCTACGCAACTGGCGGTGATCCAGCAGATCGACCCGATGTACGTCAACTTCACGCAATCGGCGAGCGACGTCCTCAAGCTGCGCCGCGCGATGGAAGAAGGCAAGTTCAAGCGCGCGAACGGCGACAACGCGGCCGCGGTGAGCCTGGTGCTCGAAGACGGTACGCCCTACTCGAAGCCCGGCCGCTTGCTCTTCACCGACCTGACGGTCGATTCGACGACCGGCCAGGTGACCCTGCGCGCCGAGGTGCCCAATCCGGACGGTATGTTGCTGCCCGGCCTCTACGTGCGCGTGAAGCTCGAACAGGCCCAGGCCACCAATGCGATCACGCTGCCGCAGCAGGCCGTGACGCGCAATCAGCAAGGCGACGTGGTGACCGTGGTGGGCGACGACGGCAAGCTGAGCAAGCGCACCGTGAAGGTCAGTGAGGCCAAGGACAACCAGTGGGTGGTCACCGAAGGCCTC
>JAHJOG010000156.1 GCA_018820395.1 Gammaproteobacteria bacterium
AAGGAACAGGCCGAGACGGTGCAAGAACTCGCCAGCGGGCACGGCGGCAACGCCTTCGAATGGGCCAGCACGCCGGAAGAGCGGACCCGGCTCTGGACCGCGCGCCACAACAGCTACTTTGCGGCCGTGCAGTCACGCCCTGGCTGCCGCGTCATTTCGACCGACACTTGCGTGCCGATTTCGCGTCTGGCCGATTGCCTGCTCGAATCCGTGGCCGAGGCCGACGCCAGCGGCATCCCCTACTTTCTCGTCGGCCACGTGGGCGACGGCAACTTCCACTTCGGCTATCTGCTGGACCCCAATGCGCCCGAAGAGCGTGTGACCGCCGAAAAGCTGAATCACGCACTGGTGGCTCGCGCGCTGGCGCTGGAAGGCACCTGCACCGGCGAGCACGGTGTCGGGCTGCACAAGATGGGATTCCTGGTGGACGAGGCCGGCGCGGGCGCTGTGGACCTCATGCGCACCATCAAGCGCGCACTCGACCCGAAGAACATCATGAACCCCGGGAAGATCTTCACGTTGTGATGCTGGCTTTGATGCGCGCCGGCACCTTGTTCCCCGCGCGAATGCGCGGGGGCAGAGCCTGATTTATTTGCGTCGACGGGCCGGCGGCTGCGCCGGAGGAGCGGATGTCTGAGATGGCGCCGCGCCACCATCCACTCCGAGCCGTCCACCGCCGCCGAGACCCTGGCCCTGGACGGCTTGCGCCTTGTAGTTGCGCAACGAAATCACCATCTGGTTGAACGCGTCCATGAACGCGGCGCTGATCACCTTGCCTTGTGCGGTGTTGGTGTAGCCGCCGAGTCCGCCGGCACCGCTGCCTCCGAACAGCGAACCGAACGCGCCGAAGTCGGTCTTGGACGCACTGCCTTCTGACGCTGCCACCTGAACCCCGGAACGGTTGTCGATCAGCGTCAGCAGTGCGCTCGCCTCCTTGGTCTGCAGGTTGCCGCCCACAGCGCCGATCAGGGGGCTGTAGCGCCCGCCGATGATGCCGCCGAGGCCACCGCCGATGCCGCCGGCGTTCTGATTGCTGAAGACGATTTCAGGCGACAGCCCGTAGTCGGAAGCGACCATCTGTCCCGCGCCGAAATTGCTGCCCTGCCTCATTTCGCCGGACTGCATCAGAGCGCGCTCGCGGCTCATCGCATTCATGCCGGCTGCACCGCGCTCGACCACCACGAAGCAGTTCGATTGCTGCACCAGAAGGCGAAGCAGATTGGCGGTGGGCGGCAGGCGGTATTCGTTGCGGAGGATGGTGTACCAGCCGGCCGACTGGTTTTCGACGAGCGACACAGTGCCCAGGGGCGAAGCGCAGCGCTCGAGTGCGCCGCTGGTGTTGGCCGACGCGCTGCCGGCAGCACTCCCGGTCGCCACGGTCTTGGCGCTCTGGCTGCCCATCTGCATGTCGGTGGTCTGACAACCGGTGAGTAGGAGTGTGGCCGCGGCGACGACGGCAATTGGGAAACGGGCGGTGCGCATGATGGAGATCCCTCGGAGTTTTTCGATTGAGTGAGAAAACGTAACGCGGGAGGATATGTCAAAAAATGCCCGTCGAGCAACTGTCCGTAAGGCCGCCGGGTGCGTTCGTCCTACGACGTTTGTCGAATGCGGTCGATCAATCCATTGAGCGCTTCCAACGTGCCGAAGTGAATGGCGAGTTCACCACTCTGTTCGACCTGCCCGCCGCGCTTGTGGCGCTTCTTGATGCGCACTTCGACCTCTGCGCCCAAGAGGTCCGCAAGTTCTTCTTCAACCCGCTGCAGATCGCGCGACTTGTCTTGGGCGCCGGCGCGGCGGGTGGGGGTCAGGCTGAAATCGGCGGCCAGTTTCTTGACCAGGGCTTCCGCTTCGCGAACCGACATCTTCTTGGCAGCGATCTGATTGGCCGCAGTGATCTGCGTGCCCTTGTCGAGCGAGAGCAAGGCGCGGGCGTGGCCCATGTCGATGTCACCGGCCATCAGCATGGCCTGCGCTGGCTCGGCCAGATTCAGCAGCCGCAACAGGTTGCTGGCCGCGCTGCGAGAACGACCCACTGCCTGTGCCGCAGATTCGTGAGTGAGCCCAAACTCTGCCACGAGGCGTTGCAGCCCTTGCGCTTCTTCCAGGGGGTTCAAATCTTCCCGCTGGATGTTCTCGATCAGGGACATCGCCGCGGCTGCTTCGTTGGGAACGTCGCGCACCAGCACCGGGACGTGATCGAGCCCAGCCAACTTGGCCGCCCGAAACCGCCGCTCGCCCGCAATGATTTCGAACCCGGCATTCTTGGCCTGCGCGGCACCTGGGTCGAGACGTCGAACCAGGATGGGCTGCATGATGCCTTGGGCTTTGATGCTCTCGGCCAGCTCGTACAGTGCGCCCTCATCCATGCGCGTTCGTGGTTGGTAGACGCCCGGCACCATCTGATCCAGCGCCAGCGAAGTCGGGTTGGGCGCCGCTTGATCACCGGTGTCTGCGGCCTCCACGCCGTTGAAGGTCGGGCCGAGCAGAGCTTCGAGGCCGCGCCCCAGGCCCTTGGGTTTCTTTGTCGCCATCGCTGTCACTTCACTTTAAATAACTGATTGAGAATTTCGCGGCCCTCTGACCAATCGCCGAGGTCGGAGTCGCTGTTGAGATGGCCGCGCTGTCCGGCGTCGGTGAAGGCGGAGCCCCAATCGCGCGCCATTTCCCGGGACCGCGACGCCTCGCAATAGGGATCGTCGTGGGCTGCGACCACTCGCGACGGAAACGGCAGGCGCTGGCGCACGATCGGCGCCCACCCGGGAATCTGCTGGCGAAGGTCGTCTCGCTCGGTGTCGCCAGGGGCCACCAACAGTGCGGCGGACACCTTGTGCGTATTGCGCGAGTGCGCGGCCCAGGCCGCCACGAGGATGCATCCGAGACTGTGCGCAACGAGAACCACAGGGCAGGAGGCGGCCAGCACTACCTGCTCGAGCCGCGCCGACCAATCGCCGCGCAAGGGACGAAGCCAGTCGTGCTGTTCGACTCGGTGGTCACCGTAAATCGCCTCCCATCGGCTTTGCCAATGCGTCGAATCGCTGTTCTGCCATCCGGGCAGCAGAAGAACCGTCGGTGCAGCCATGCTCGGTGTCTCGCTAGACGCCGTCGGGGCTCGGAATCATTGCCGACGAGGCGCCGGACTCAGCGGGAGGGTTCGCGGACTTCGGCGGCGTGGGCCCATCCGACTTGGCACTGGCCGGGGGCATTTTTTCAACCAGCTCTCGTGCGAAGGCCACGAACGCCTGGCTGCCCTTGGCCCCGGGGTCGAACACCACGCCAGGGAGACCGTAGCTCGGCGCCTCGGCCAGCCGCACGTTGCGCGGAATCACCGTGTCGAAAACCTTGTCGCCGAAATGCGATTTGAGCTGTTCGCTCACTTGCTGCTGAAGCGTGATGCGCGGGTCGAACATGACGCGCAGCAGGCCGATGACCTGGAGATTTTTATTGAGGTTGGCGTGCACCTGCTTGATCGTGTTGACCAGATCGGTGAGCCCTTCGAGCGCGAAGTATTCGCACTGCATCGGAACGATCACCCCATGCGCTGCGCAAAGTCCATTGAGCGTCAGCAGGCTGAGGCTGGGCGGGCAGTCGATGAGAATGAAGTCATAGTCGGCGCCTGCAGAAGCCAGAGCGGTTCTCAAACGCTTCTCACGCCGGTCGAGCGCGACCATTTCCACTTCTGCGCCAGCCAGCTCGCGATTGGCGCCGAGCACGTCGTAGCCGCATTTGTCCGCCCGGACGAGCGCTTCCGCCACCGAGGCGGATTCGAGCAGCACGTCGTACACCGTGGTTTCGAGCTTGCGCTTGTCGATGCCTGAACCCATCGTCGCGTTGCCTTGGGGATCGAGATCGATCATCAACACCCGCTGGCCCACGGCTGCCAAACCCGCGGCCAAATTGACCGCGGTGGTAGTTTTTCCAACGCCACCCTTCTGGTTGGCAATGCAGAAGATCTTGGCCATGCTATCGGGACGCAGCCAGCTTGACGCCGAAAGCAATGAGGAACACGCCAGCCAGCTTGCTGAACGCGCCCGAGACGCGTGGGTTCGCTCGGATACGCTCGGCGAAGAAGTGCGTGAGCAGCGTGGCTGTGAGGCCGTACGCGAACGTGAGCGCAGCGATCGTCGCGGCCATGAAGGCAAAGGTAACCACGCCCTGATGCTTCGCGGGATCGACAAAAAGCGGGAAGAAAGCCATGTAAAACACGATCGCCTTCGGGTTGAGCAGCGTGATGGTGAGAGCCTGCCGAAAGAAATGTCGGGGCCGAATGTTCAGAATGGGTGCGGCGCCCGGTTTGGCCAACAGCATCCTGGCGCCCAGCCATGCGAGATAAGCGGCCCCGAGCCACTGGATGGCGCGGAATGCGGCTGGATAGGTCGCGAGCAGGGTTGCGACGCCAGCAACGGCAGCCCACATCAATACCTGGTCACCAGCGATCACGCCGAAGGTCGCAGCCAATCCACCCCGGATGCCGCCTTTGCCCGTGGAGGTGATGAGCGCCAAATTGCCGGGGCCAGGAATGGCCAGAAACAGAAGGATGGCTGCAACGAATGCGCCATAGTCAGCGACGCCGAACATCGAGTTTTGAAGTGAACTGGTGAGCCGTCGAGTCTAAGCGACCCGAAGGTGCCGGCGGCGCTCAGTGCGCCGCTTTTCGAGCCCACACGATGCAGCGTTCAGCGTCGAGGTAAGGAACGACCAGTTGTTCCACGTGAAACACGTCGATCTCGCTGTCGAGTTGGCTGATTTCTTCGGTCGGAACCCGACCTTTCATCGCCATCCACTTTCCGTTCGGCGCAAGCAGGTGCGAAGTCTTCGAGACGAAATCACCTAAGGACGCGAAGGCACGGGATGAGATCACGTCGTAAGAGCCGTCGAGCGTCTCCACACGGGCGTGAACGCCGCGCAAATTCGACAAGACAAGCTCCGCAGCCACTTGCTGCACGAAAGCCGACTTCTTCGCCACCGCATCCACACAAGCGACCTGCAGCTCTTCTTCCACCGCTGCGATGACCACGCCAGGCAGGCCCGCCCCAGACCCAACATCCAGCAAACTGCTGCGCCCTGCGCCCTCCCGCCGCAGCGGCCCGATGACTGCCAGGCTGTCCAGAAGGTGGTGCGTGACCACAAGGGCTGGATCGCGCAAGGCTGTGAGGTTGTAAACCTTGTTCCACTTCAGGATGAGTTCGCCGAAACGGATCAGCCTTGCGCTTGCCGCGGGCGACAACTCGATGCCCAGCTGAGCTGCGCCGTCACGCAGCACCCGGCCGTCGATCATTTTGTCTCTGTGGCCGCCAGTGCAGCGTCGCCGGCAAATGCGCGATAACCGCCCTTGCGCAGATGGACCATCAGCAAGGAAATCGCAGCGGGCGTGACACCTGAGATTCGAGACGCAAGCCCCAGTGTTTCTGGCCGATGCTTGGAGAGCTTCTGTCGAACTTCGAAGCTCAGTGCGGCAACCTTGCCGTAGTCCAAATCGTCTGGCAGCTTCAATTGCTCCAGATGGGCCGCCCGCGCGACTTCATCGTGCTGGCGACCGATGTAGCCGGAATACTTGGCCGAAATCTCGATCTGTTCGATCTCTATGGGTGACAGCGCATCCGCGTCAGCCATCCGAAATTTGCCGCCATCCAAAGACATGAGATCCGCATAGCTGACGTTCGGTCGACGAAGCAGCTCGCCGAGGTTGTGCTCATGGTCGATTGCCTTGCCGAGCACGCGCTCGGAATCGGCTGCAGGCAGATTGCGCGGATTCACCCAAATCGAACGCAGCCGCTCTGTTTCACGTGAAACACGATCGCGCTTGCGGGCGAATGCGGTCCACCGAGCGTCGTCGATCAAGCCCAGTTTGCGCCCTGCTTCGGTCAATCGCAGATCTGCGTTGTCTTCACGAAGCTGTAGCCGATATTCGGCCCGGCTGGTGAACATGCGATACGGCTCTGTCACACCCTTGGTGATCAGGTCGTCGACCAGCACGCCAAGATAGGCCTCATCCCGCCGAGGCAGCCATGCCGGCTCGTCCCGGCACTGGAGTGCGGCGTTGATCCCGGCAAACAAGCCCTGCGCCGCCGCCTCTTCGTAGCCAGTCGTTCCATTGATCTGACCGGCAAAAAACAACCCGCGGATCGCGCGCGTTTCAAAGTTGCTCTTGAGTTCCCGCGGATCGAAGTAGTCGTACTCGATGGCGTACCCGGGCCGCAGAATGTGCGCTCGTTCAAGGCCCACCATCGAGCGCACGAGTTGGTACTGCACGTCGAAAGGCAGGCTGGTCGAGATGCCGTTCGGGTAATACTCGTGCGTGGTCAGCCCTTCCGGTTCAAGGAAGATCTGGTGGCTTTGCTTGTCCGCAAAGCGGTTGATTTTGTCCTCGACACTCGGACAGTACCGCGGACCCACGCCGTCGATCTTGCCCATGAACATGGGGCTTCGGTCGAACCCGGAGCGGATGATGTCGTGGGTTCGCTCGTTGGTATTCGTGATCCAGCATGGCCGCTGCTCGGGATGCATGTCCGCATTGCCCATGAAGCTGAACACCGGCATGGGGCCTTCTCCCCCTTCCATGCCGTCGCCCGGCTGACGCACACACCGATCGAAGTCGATGGTGCGCCCGTCGAGGCGCGGCGGCGTGCCGGTCTTGAGCCTGCCTTGCGGAAGCTTCAACTCCTTCAGCCGAGCCGATAGGCTGATGGCCGGCGGATCGCCGGCGCGTCCGGCTTGATAGTTGTCGAGACCGACATGAATACGTCCATCCAGAAACGTTCCGGCGGTGAGGACCACCGTCCGCGCGCGAAAGGCAATCCCCACCTGAGTGACGGCACCCACCACGCGATCGCCCTCGACCATCAGGTCATCGACAGCTTGCTGGAAAAGCGAAAGATTCGGCTGATTCTCTAGACGACGCCGGATGGCCGCCTTGTAGAGCACCCGATCGGCCTGCGCGCGCGTCGCCCGCACGGCGGGGCCCTTGCTGGAGTTCAACAGCCGGAACTGGATTCCCGCTTCGTCGGTGGCGATGGCCATCGCACCGCCGAGTGCGTCCACCTCCTTGACGAGATGGCCCTTGCCGATTCCGCCGATCGACGGATTGCAGCTCATCTGCCCCAGGGTTTCGATGTTGTGCGTCAACAGCAGCGTGCGCGCGCCCATCCGCGCCGAAGCCAACGCGGCCTCGGTGCCGGCGTGACCGCCGCCAACGACGATGACATCGAACTCTTCGGGATACAACATGGGCATACATGCGCCTGCCGGCGCAGCGGGGGGAAAGGGCTGCAATTTTATCGCTGGGGCCGATCTCCGACCCGAGAAAGGACATCGGCGCAAAGGCCGGAACAGTCCTTCCCCACTCAGACTGGGCGGAGCAATGCGCTATCAAATTCCTAGCATACCGCCCAGAAACCAAAATGCCTTACGCGAGAGTGGCCACTGGCTTCTCGATCGCACCCGCACGGGCAGCCGAGGTCGGAGCCACGCCAACGGGAGCGCTCTCATCCTGCAGCTCCTCGATCGTCATGGTCTTGCTCGTCATGCTCACTGGCCCAAAGAGCGTGCAGAACGCCACGTCCTTGGCATCGCGACCAGTGCCCACACGCACCACCCGGTCCACCGGGGCCATGCGCGTCGGGTCGAACAGCACCCACCGCCCGCCGATCCAGGCTTCGAACACCGCATGAAAATCCTGTGGCGGCTCGTCGAACCAGACGTAGCCCACCACCAGCCGCGCCGGGATGTTGAGTGCGCGGCACAGGGTGATGCCCAGATGCGCGAAGTCCCGGCATACGCCTGCACGTTCCACGAACACTTCGCTGGCCGTGGTCGTCGACACGCTGCTGCCCGGCTCGTAGACGATGCTGTCGTGGATCCAGTCCGCCACCGCCTGCACGCGCCCGATGCCTGGCGTGAGATGGCCGAACAGCTGCTGCGCTGCCCGCGACATCACATCCGACTCGCAATAGCGGCTGGGCATGAGGTAGTGCAGCACCTCATTGGGAATCCGATTGACCGGAACCTCCTCCAGATCCGGCGGCACCACGACGTGCGAGCGCTGAACGTGGGCGCGGTAGCGAATCTTGAGCGAGCCTGGCGCCGCGTCGAAGCGCACGAAGCGGTTCCCGCTTCCCTCGTCGCAAAAGGACTCGAAATCGCAGGCAGGCTCGATGACCAGCTCTTCGCTGATCACGGCCTGCGCCGACGTCTTCGCCGCCTCGATGTTCAGAAGAACGTGCGCCTCTCCGCCGACTCGATACTCGAGCACGGTTTCGACTTTTGAAAAATGCATGCCCTTCCTCGCGCTCATCACGCGAGGCCCAGAAAAGATCGAACGAGTGGTCCGCTGGCTCAGTCCAGCATCTTCTTCGCAGCCCCGACCCCGAGAACGGCCAGGATGACGAAGATCACGGCGAGCACCAGAAACACGCCGAACAGCAGTTTGGCGATTCCCGCCGCACCGGCAGCGATCCCGCCGAAGCCCAAAGCCCCCGCAATGAGGGAAATGATGGCGAACACAATCGCGTACTTCAACATGGATCAACTCCTCCGAGTGGCGCCCGTGCAGACACTGTAACGAGCAACTTCGAGCTTAAGCGGCCACATTCCCGGACCGCGCAACCCCCTCGCGCAAGCCGCCGTAGGACAAAAACGCGATGCGCCTCGACGCGATAGGATCACCGTCCGATCAATTTGTCCCCCTGCATCCATGAAGCTCTACTACTCCCCCGGCGCCTGCTCGTTGTCGCCCCATATCGCACTTCGCGAAGCAGGCCTGGCTTTCGAGCCCGTGCTGGCAAGCACCAAGACCCACCAGCTGGAAAACGGGGCCGATTACTACGGGATCAACCCCCTCGGTTACGTGCCCCTCCTCGAACTCGACGACGGAACGCATCTGAGAGAAGGCCCGGTGATCGTCCAGTACATCGCCGACCTCGCGCCCACCAAGAACCTGGCGCCGGCCAACGGAACTCTGCCGCGTTACCGCCTCCAGGAGTGGCTCAACTTCATCGGCACCGAGATGCACAAGGGCTTTTCCCCGCTCTTCAACCCCAACATGCCGGAAGAGGCCAAGACCATCGCCAAGACCAGGCTGAAGTCGCGCTATGAGTGGCTCGATGGCCAGCTCGATGGAAAGCAGTTCCTGATGGGCGATCAGTTCAGCGTCGCGGACGGCTACCTCTTCACTATCACCAACTGGGTCAAGCCCACCGGCTTCGACCTGACCCCTTACCCGAACGTGCGGGCATGGCACGAGCGCGTCGGCGCCCGGCCGGCCGTGCAGGAGGCCATGAAGGCCGAAGGCCTGCTGAAGTAAGGCGCGTTCTCCATGACCTCTCTTTTTTCCCCGCTCCAGGTCGGTGAACTGAAACTCGCCAACCGCATTGTCATGGCGCCGCTCACGCGCAACCGCTCGCCCGACGCGGTGCCGCAGGACATCGCCGTCGACTACTACACGCAGCGCGCCACGGCCGGGCTGATCATCACCGAGGCCACGGCCATCAGCCACCAGGGCCAGGGTTACTCGGACGTTCCGGGCCTCTACGGCACGGAGCAGCTCGACGCCTGGAAGCGCGTCACCGACAGCGTGCATGCCGCAGGCGGCAAGATCGTCGTGCAGCTATGGCACGTCGGCCGCGTCTCGCACACCGAACTCCAACCCGATGGCGGCAAGCCCGTCGCGCCGTCGGCAATCACCGCCAAGACCAAGACCGTGCTGATCAAGGACGGCGTGCCGACCTTCGTCGAAACCTCCGAGCCTCGCGCGCTCAAGGCCGCCGAGATTCCCGCCATCGTCCACACCTACGCCGCAGCCGCGCGCAATGCGGTCGAGACTGCGGGCTTCGACGGCGTCGAGGTGCATGCCGCCAACGGCTACCTGCTCGACCAGTTCCTGAAGGACGGCAGCAACCACCGCACCGACGATTACGGCGGCAGCATCGAGAACCGCGCGCGATTCGTGCTCGAAGTGATGCGTGCCGTGACCGACGCGGTCGGCGGAGGCAAGACCGGCATCCGGCTGTCGCCCGTGACGCCCGCCAACGACGCGAACGACAGCGACCCCCAGCCGCTTTTCGATCACGTGATCCGGCAGCTTGCCACGCTCAACCTCGCCTACATCCACATCATCGAAGGCGCCACCGGCGGTCCGCGCGAGTTGCCCGATCGGCCCTTCGATTACGAGGCCCTCAAGGCCGCCTACCGCGAAGCCGGCGGCCGGGGCGCGTGGATGGTCAACAACGGCTACGACCAATCGTCGGCCGAGGCCGCGCTCAAGGACGGCGATGACCTGGTGGCCTTCGGCAAACCCTTCATCTCCAACCCCGACCTGGTGCGGCGGCTGAAGGAAGGCGCGCCGCTCAACGAATGGGACAAGAACACGTTCTACGGCGGCGGGAAGAAGGGCTACACCGACTACCCGGCCCTCAAGGACTGAATCGACCCCGGCCGCAACGTTGACAAGGTGGCAAGGTTCAAACTCGAACCTTGTCCACCCCAGCAAGGAGTCTTGATGATGAGCCAGAAATTCGAAGTCACCGGCATGAGCTGCGGCCACTGCGCCAGCACCGTGCAGAACGCCGTGCAGACCGTCGACCCGGAAGCCCAGGTCACCGTCGATCTCGAGACCGGACACGTCGACGTGCTGAGCACCCAACCCCGCCAGGACATCATCGCGGCGATCGAGAACGCCGGCTACGCAGCACGTTGAGCGCGCAGACCGTGCGGGAATTGCGCCTCGGGCCCAAAGAAAAGTCCGGGAGCAATTGAATCCCTGAAGAGGCCAGGGGCAAAATGCGGATCGCACTGACTGACCCAAAGAGACCCGCCCATGCTGTCGAGCCTGCTGCCCGCCTCCGTCAAGGAATCCGCCTACCGGCGCAAGTTTCTCGACAACCGCGAAGAGAACCTGTTCATGGGCTCCTTCGAAAGCTTCGCGGCGGCGGAGGCCGGTGCACCGCCCTCCAAGGCCATCGGCTACGACAACGCCGAAGCCGCCAAAACGCTCTACAGCCACCAGGTCTACTTCTACGACTACCCCGCGCTGTTCTGGCTCGGTCGCTCGCTCGCGGACGGCATGACCAGCGTGTTCGACCTGGGCGGCCATGTCGGCATCAAGTACTATGCGTTCCGCCGCATGGTCGACTACCCGCCCAACCTGCGCTGGACGGTGTGCGACGTGCCCGGCGTCATCCAGACCGGCCAGGAACTCGCGGTGCAGCGCGAAGCCACCGCCCAGCTCGGCTTCACCACCGACTTCAAGGACGCGAGCGGCTACGACGTGCTCTACGCCTCGGGCAGCCTGCAATACCTGCCGACACGCATCGCCGAAATCATCGCCGCCCTGCCGCAAAAGCCCCGGCGCATCATCCTCAACACCACGGCCGTGCATCCCGAGCGCACGATCTACACGCTCAACAGCATCGGCTTCGCGGTCTGCCCCTACCGCATCCAGCACCACGACGCGCTCCTGGCCGAGCTGACCGCCGCAGGCTACCGCCGGCGCGATGCATGGCGCAACGAGGGCAAGCCGATCGAAGTGCCCTTCGTCGAAGGCGGCGACAAGCCCTACTACGCCGGCTGCTGTTTCGACCTCCACTGACCCGCGCGCGCCAGCACACGGTGCGCACGACGCGCTCTCGGCGCTCACGGCGCCCGCTACCATCCGGGCCATGCCACCCTCCCCGCGGATCCTCATCGCCGAAGACGAACCAGGCATCGCCGACACGCTGCAATACGTGTTGAAGACCGACGGATTCGTCCCGGTCTGGTGCCCGACCGCTGCCGAGGCGCTCGCGCAATTCGCGGCCGAGCCGCCGGCTCTTGCGATCCTCGATGTCGGCCTCCCCGACATGAACGGCTTCGAACTCTTCAAGCGGCTGCAGGCCCTCTTGCGCGAACAGGGCGGCCCCGACGTGCCGATGCTGTTCCTCACGGCGCGCAGCGACGAGATCGACCGCGTGGTCGGCCTCGAACTCGGCGCCGACGACTACATCGCCAAGCCCTTCTCGCCACGCGAACTGGTGGCGCGCGTGCGCACCATCCTGCGACGCAGTGCGCGGCATGGCAACGGCTCCGCAAGCGGTCCGCCGCTCGCGACGGCGGCGCCGCAGGCGACCGGTCAGCCCATGCTTCAGCCAATGCCCCAACTCCCCTTCGCGCTGGACGAAGAGCGCATGCAGATCCGCTACTACGGGCGCGTGCTGGAGCTCTCCCGCTACGAGTACGGGCTGCTGCGCCTGCTCGTGCAGCGCCCGGGCCGCGTCTTCACGCGCGACGAGATGCTGCAGCAGGTGTGGGACGACGCCAGCGACAGCTTCGACCGCACCGTCGATGCCCACGTCAAGACCCTGCGCGCCAAGCTGCGCGCCGTGGCGCCCGAGGTCGAGGCCATCCGCACCCTGCGCGGCACCGGCTACGCGCTCAACGAGGCCCTGCCGGCTCGCGCGTGACCCGCCGGACGCGCATCTTCGTCGGCATCCTGCTGATCTACACGGCCGGCATCGCCTTTCTGCTCTATCGCGTGGTCGGCGACATCGACCCGCGCTACCGCGAGTCCGCCGAAGAATCGATGGTCGAGACCTCGCAGTTGCTCGCCAGCCTGATCGAGCAGGACGTGATCGCCGGCGCCATCAACCCAGCGCGGCTCGGGCCTCTTTTTCGCTCCGTCTACGCACGGCAGTTCTCCGCACAGATCTACAACCTGCACAAGAGCCGCGTCGAACTGCGCGCCTATGTCACCGACCGCTCGGGGCGCGTGCTTTTCGATTCGCAGGGCCGCCATCAGGGCGAAGACTTCTCGCGCTGGCCGGACGTCGGCCGCACGCTCGCCGGCACCTACGGCGCGCGCACCACGCGCGACGTCGAGGGCGACCCCGCCAGCTCCGTGATGTACGTCGGCGCGCCGATCCGGTGGAACAACGAGATCGTCGGCGTGGTCACGGTCGGCAAGCCGGCCCAGAGCTTCGGGCAGTTCGTCGAAGACGCGCGCGCCCGCACGCTCTGGGTGGGCGCAGGCTCGGCCCTGGCCCTGCTGGTGCTGGCCGTCATCGTGTCGATCTGGCTGGTGCGCCCCTTCGGCCTGATCACCGACTACCTGAGCTGGATGCGCACGCAGCACGCCGGGCGCGGGCTCAGCATCGGTCGCATGACGAGAAAGGCCGTGGACGCCGTGCGTGCCGCCTTCGGCGAGATGCGCGACGCACTCACCGGCCGCAACTACGTGGCGGACTACGTGCAGACCTTCACGCACGAGATCAAGAGCCCGCTCTCCGCGATCCGTGGCGCGGCCGAACTGATCCAGGAACCGTCGATGCCGGAGGACGAGCGCCGGCATTTCCTCGGCAACATCTCGCGCGAAACCCAGCGCATCCAGGAAATCGTCGACCGCATGATGGAGCTCACCGCGCTCGAAACGCGCCGCGTGCTGGCCCACAGCGAGCCCGTCGCCCTTGCGCCGCTGCTGCAGGAGGTGGCCGCCAGCGCGCGCAACATCGCCGCCGCCCGCGACGTCCGGCTCCTGGTGGCAACCCACACCGAAGCGCACGTCGAAGGCGACCCCTTCCTGCTACGCCGCGCGATCAGCAACCTGCTGGACAACGCCATCGACTTCTCGCCGGCCGGCTCCGAGGTTGCGCTCGCGCTCAACGCCACCACGCGGCAGGCGCGTATCACGGTGCGCGACCACGGCAGCGGCATTCCGGACTACGCGAAGGACAAGGTCTTCGAAAAGTTCTATTCGCTCGCCCGTCCTCAGGGCACCAAGAAAAGCACCGGCCTCGGCCTGGCGTTCGTGAAAGAAATCGCCGTGCTGCACCGCGGCCGGATCGAACTCACCAATGCGCCGCGCGGCGGCGCGATCGCCACGCTCACGCTGCCGCTGTCCACGGCCGGCTGAGCGCCGCGCGAGCGCGACACCTCGGTGAACGCGCCTCCGAGACGGTCGTTGCGTGACGCCATCAGCGCGGCACACGCCCCGGCGACTTCACGCAGACTTCATACAAGGTCTTCGCGCTTCGCACAGGCTTCCTATTCGCTCCTCGGTCGGGCACGACAGTCGTCAGCGTGCAACGTCGCACGCTTTCGAGGACCCTCATGCCCGCCCCCTTCACCCTGTCGCGCCAGCGCCCCGTTCGCCTCTGGCTCGCGACGCTGAGCCTCTCGGCCGCCAGCTTCTTCGTGCTTCTTGCGCGCCCGCTGCACGCGCAAGAGACCGACGGGCCGCGCACCAAGACCGAGAGCCCGTACTTCTTCGTCAAGAGCGACGATCCAGCCGTCGACGCACTGCCGCTCAAGAGCACCGAGGTCGACGTGCGCGTGACGGGCGTGATCGCCGACGTGACCGTGCGGCAGACCTATCGCAACGAAGGCAAGCGCGCCATCGAGGCCAGGTACGTTTTCCCCGGCTCGACGCGCGCCGCGGTGAGCGGGCTCAACTTCCGCCTCGGTGACCGGCTCGTCACGGCGCAGATCCGCGAAAAGCAGCAGGCACGCATCGACTACGAAGCCGCTCGCCAGGAAGGCAAGACCGCCACGCTGCTCGAACAGCATCTGCCCAACGTCTTCCAGATGAACGTCGCCAACATCCTGCCGGGCGACGACATCCAGGTCGAGCTGCGCTACACCGAACTCCTCGTGCCGCAGGCCGGCAACTACCAGTTCGTCTTTCCGACGGTGGTGGGCCCACGCTACAACAGCCCGCAATCCGGGCAAGCCAAGTCGGCCTGGGTGGCCCAGCCGACCTTGCCAGCAGGCATGGCGCCGAGCACCCGGTTCAAGCTCAAGGTCGCGCTCGACATGCCCATGGGCATCAAGGAAGTGCGTTCGCTCACCCATGCGATCGACGTCCGCAAGCCACAGGACAACGCCACGCATGCCGACGTGCTCCTCGCCAACACCAGCGAGCCGGCCGACAACCGCGACTTCGTGCTCGACTATCGCCTGGCCGGCGAGCGCATCGAATCCGGCCTGATGCTCTACAAGGGCCAGGGCGACAACGCGGAGAACTTCTTTCTCGCGATGATCGAGCCGCCCAAGGCCGTGGCCGCCAACGCCATTTCGCCGCGCGACTACATCTTCGTGGTCGACATCTCGGGCTCGATGCACGGCTTTCCGCTGGACCTCGCCAAGGCCACGCTCGAACGCCTCATCGGCGGACTGCGGCCGAGCGACACCTTCAACGTGCTGCTCTTCTCGGGCAGCAACAAGATGCTCTCGCCGCACTCGGTGCCGGCCACCCGCGCCAACATCGACGGCGCGCTGCGCACCATCCAGCAATACAGCGGCAGCGGCAGCACCGAGCTCATTCCGGCGCTCAAGCGCGTCTATGCCGAGCCCAAGGACGACAAGGTCTCGCGCACGGTGGTGGTGGTCACCGACGGCTACGTCACTGTCGAACGCGAAGCCTTCGAGTTGGTACGCAAAAACCTGTCCAAGGCCAACGTGTTCGCCTTCGGCATCGGCTCGTCGGTCAACCGTCACCTGATGGAAGGCCTCGCCAGAGCCGGCATGGGCGAGCCCTTCATCATCACCGACCCCATCGAAGCGCCCGCGCAGGCTGCACGCTTCCGCCAGATGGTCGAGTCGCCGGTGCTCACCAGCGTCAAGGCCCGCTTCGAAGGGCTCGACGTGTACGACGTGGAACCTGCCGCGCTGCCCGACGTGCTCGGCGAACGCCCGGTGGTGGTGTTCGGCAAGTGGCGCGGCGAGGCCAAGGGCCGCGTGTGGATCGAAGGCCAGGCAGCCGACGGGCCGTACCGCGCCGAGCTGAAGGTCGATGCCCTCGCCCGCCAGGACGCGGCCGCGCTGCGCAGCCTGTGGGCCCGCCATCGCATCGCGAGCCTGGACGACCAGGAAGCGCTCGAAGGCGGCGGCGCGTTCAAGGAGCGCATCACCGAACTCGGCCTGCGCTACGGATTGCTCACGCAATACACCAGCTTCATCGCGGTCGACCAGGTGGTGCGCAACACCACGCCGGGCAGCGCTGCACGCGTCGACCAGCCGCTGCCGCTGCCCAAGGGCGTGAGCGAACTCGCGGTCGGCCAGAGCCTCGGCGCGGCCGTGCCCAGCACGCCCGAGCCCGAAATGTTCGGCGCGATCGCCGTCGTCCTCGGCGTGCTGGCCATGCTGCGCCGGCGCGCGCGCCGCACCGATGCCCGCCGTCTGACGTCCTGAGGAGCTGCGACATGACCTTGACCACACTCGCCCAGAAGGCCCCGCGCGTCATGGATTTCGGCATCCGGCTCGACCGGCTGCCCGCGGTGGCCTGGCTGGCCCTGCAAGCGGCCGCATTGCTGCCCACCTGGATCTGGATGGGTCGACGCCTGCTCGACCGCTCCGACGATCCGCTGGGCGCCGTCGCCATCTGCGCGCTGGGCGCGATGGTCTGGTGCGCCAGACACGATCTGCGCGCCGCACCCCGACTCGGCTGGCTGGCGCTGGCCACCGTCGGCACCTTGGCTGCCACGCTGCTGCGCGATGGCGCCGGCGCCGTGCCCGCCTGGCCGCCACTGGCGGTCGGCCTCGTCGCGGTGCTGGCCTTCGCCTCTGGGCTGCTCGCGTTCCTGCCGCGGCAGACGCCCGCCGCGCCGGTGGCCGGCCTGGCCGTGCTCGCCCTGCCGCTCTTGTCCTCGCTGCAGTTCTACGCCGGCTTCCCGCTGCGCGTCGTCACGGCCGAGGCCAGCCGCTGGCTGCTCGCGCCCGCGTTCAGCGTCGTGCGCGAAGGCACGAGCCTGGTGGTCGACGGCCGGCTGGTGATCGTCGACGCGCCCTGCTCCGGCATCCAGATGGCCTGGCTCGGCTACTTCACCGCCTGCGCGGTGGCGCTTTGGGCGCGCCGCGACGACCGCAGCTTTCTTCAGCGCCTGCCGGTGGTCGGGCTGCTGGTGCTGAGCGGCAACATCGTCCGCAACGCGATCCTGGTGGCGTTCGAAGCAGCCGACCGGCCGCTGGCGCCGTGGCTGCACGCCGGACTCGGGCTGGTCCTGCTGGCCGGTGTGTGCGGCACCATCGCGCGCGTGATGGCGCCGCAGCTCTTCTCCCGCATCTTGCCGCGGGAGTCTTCCCGACTGTCGTCGACGAGGCCCGCATGAACCTGCCCATCCCCCTCCGCGCCTGGTTCAACAACACCTTCGTGCATCGCGTCGCCCACAAATGCGCCTTTGCGCTCGCGATGCTGACCTGCGTCGTCTGGTCGGCCGGCCAGGTGATCCAGGAATCCGACCCGCCCGCGCCGGCGGCCCGCTTCCACGAATGGCCGAGCAGCTGGGACGGCGCCGCACTGCGGCCGCTGGCCCTGAGCGACGTCGAGGAGCGCTTCGCGCAGCACTTTCCGGGCGCCATCGCGCGGCTCACCGACGGGCACCAGACGGTGGTGCTGCGCGAAGTACGGCAGCCGACGCGCATGCTGCATCCGGCCGTGGACTGCTACCGCGCGCTCGGCTGGCGGGTGGAGCAGATCCGCCTCGAACGCGACGCCGACGCCAGACTGTGGCGCTGCTTCGTCACCCGGCATGACAGCGCTCAAAAGTTACGCGTCTGCGAGCGGATCGTTGACGCCAAGGGCGCGACTTTCACCGACACTTCAGCCTGGTACTGGGCGGCTGCCAGCGGCGAATCGAAAGGGCCCTGGGAAGCTGTGACCCTGGCCAGACCGATTCCATGAGAGCCATTTGAAAACCACGCTGCGCTACCTGCTTTTCGCCTTCCTGGCCCTGGCGCTGACCGCCTGTGCAGCGATCTACCTCGTCCTTCGCCTCGCGCTCGCCCCCGGCCCGGACGAATGGCCGGCGCGCGTCAAGGTCGGGCCGGTGTCGCTCGACGTCGGCGTGCCGACCGCCCTGCGGCTGGCCACTTCGACCTGGTTCGCACCCTGGATCGACGGCCACTCGCTCGACACCCGCTACGGCACCGTCCACTTCGCCTGGGACGCGCCGGGCACCACGCTCGCACTCCGGTGCGCGCCTTGCACCGCCTCGGTGCCTTCGCTCAGCAGCCAGCCGATCCGGCTCGAGCAATTGCGCCTCACCGCCCGCAGGGACGCCGCCACGCTCGCCGGGACGATCGAAGTGTCGTCGGCCGCGGATGCGCCTGCGGACGACACCCTGCGCGCCCGCTGGAACGGGCGGCTCTCGCAAAAAGACCTGCACGTGAGCATTGACGCCGACGAGGCGCCGATTGCCCGCTGGTACGCGGCCCTGTCTCCCCGCCTGCCCGAACTGCAGCAGGCGCGCATCGGCGGAACCATGGCGCTGCGCGCGCAGATCACCCTGCCGGCGGGCAGCTTCGCGGTGCAGCCGCGCATTTCCGATTTCACCGTCGAAGGCCTGGGCACCGAGGCCATGCTCAACGCGCGCAGCGCCTGCGGGGCGCCGAGCCGCCTCACGACCGAAAGCTTGCTGGCCCGTGCCGTGGTCGCCGCCGAAGACCAGCGCTTCTACCAGCATCCGGGCTACGACCTCGCCGAGCTGATGGCCTCGCTCGACCTCAACCAGAAGGCCGGCCGCGTCGAGCGCGGGGCCAGCACGCTCACTCAGCAGCTGGCGCGACTGATCGTCACCGGCGGCGAACGCACGGCCGAGCGCAAGCTCCGGGAGCTGCTCTATGCGGTCGAGATGGAACAAACGCTCGGCAAGGCGCGCATCCTCCAGCTGTACCTCGACAACGCACCGTGGGGGTCGGGCGTGTGCGGCGCCGAGGCCGCGGCCCGGCACTACTTCAAGCGCAGCGCGCGCGTGCTCGACCTGCCGCAGTCGGTGTGGCTCGCAGCCCTCTTGACCAACCCGGACGCCGCCGTCGACCAGTGGAAGCGCGAGGGCAAGCTCGACCCGGCCCGGCTCAAGGCCGTCATCGAAGGCCTGCGCGGCATCAGCCGCCAGCAGCGCGAACAACTGAGCGCACGGCTGGCGGACAACAGGTTCGCACCAAACTAGCGCGATTTCGTGCCGCCCCACGAGGCGGACCGTTGGCACATGTCTTGCAGCCGGCACCGGAATGGACGCCGCCATCACCCCACCGCCCGCCGCCGTGGAGATCGTCGCCCTCACGAAGCGCTACGCGGCGGGCACGCCGCCCGCGGTCGACCAGATCGACCTGCGCATCGCGAGCGGGAGCTACTGCTGCCTGCTCGGACCCTCCGGCTGCGGCAAGAGCACCACCCTGCGCATGGTGGCCGGCCACGAATCGGTGACCAGCGGCGACGTGCTGCTCGACAACCGCAACATCACCCATCTGCCTGCGGCGGCACGCGGCACGGCCATGATGTTCCAGAGCTTCGCGCTGTTCCCGCATCTTTCGGCGCTGGACAACGTCGCCTTCAGTCTCAAGATGAAAGGCGTGTCCAAGGTCGAGCGGCATCAGCGCGCCGGCAACCTGCTCGAGCGCGTCGCCATGGGTCACCTGGCCGACCGCAAGCCGGGCGAGCTGTCGGGCGGCCAGCAACAGCGCGTGGCGCTGGCGCGCGCACTCATCACCGAGCCGCGCGTGCTGCTGCTCGACGAGCCGCTGTCGGCTCTCGACCCGTTCCTGCGCATCCAGATGCGCGCCGAGCTGCGCCGCTGGCAGAAGGAACTGGGCCTGACCTTCGTGCACGTCACCCATTCGCAGGAAGAGGCCATGGCGCTGGCCGACACCATGGTGGTGATGAACCACGGCCTGATCGAGCAGGTCGGCTCGCCCCACACGGTCTACAACCACCCGGCCAGTGAATTCGTCGCGCGCTTCATGGGCGGACACAACGTGCTCGACACGGCCGAAGGCACGATCGCCGTGCGCAACGACCACACGAAGATCTCGTCCGCCTCGCCGGGCACCGCCGGAGGCCTGCCCGCCGAGATCACCGACATCGAATACCAGGGCACCTACGTGCTGATCGGCCTGCGGCTCACGGGCGTCGCCCCGGAACGCAGCGGCGTCTCGGTGCTGTTGTCTGAAAAGGCCTTTGCCGCCGAGCCACTGTCGCTCGGCGCGCACGTGCAGCTGTCCTGGTCGCCCGAAGATGCGCGGCGCCTCGGGCCCGGCGCCACGAGGCCCGGCGCGCCGCCTGCCCCCACGCCGAGACAGGAGCCGCTGGCGGCGCTGGCGGCCATGGCGTCCTGAACGTCGCACCCACCTCGTCCGGCCCGCATCCCTTTCATCCCCAAACCAACCAGAGCAGGAGAACCTTCATGTCCAAGCCCATCGACTCGCCCACCGCCGGCGTCCAGCGCCGCGCCTTGCTGCAGGGCACGGCCGGCATCTTGGCGACGGGCATGTTCCCCGCCATCCATGCGCAGGAAAAGATCGTGCTGCGCTATCTGGGCACCGCCGTCAATCAAGACAAGGCGATCGCCGAGAAGTTCAAGGCCGACACCGGCATCGAGATCCAGTACGTGGCGGTGACCACCGACGACGTGACCAAACGCGCCGTGACCGCGCCCAACAGCTTTGACCTGATCGACACCGAGTACTTCTCGCTCAAGAAGATCGTGCCCACGGGCAATCTCAAAGGCATCGACAGCAAGCGCGTCAAGAACGCCGACAAGATCACGTCGCTCTTCACCAAGGGCGAAGTGGCCGGCAAGAAGGTCGGCGACCAGGGCACGGCACCGATCAAGGTCATCTATCTCGAAGGCGAGAAGAGCAAGAACTTCGCGAAGTCGCCGACGCAGTTCATGTCGCTCATCCCGACCACCTACAACGCCGACACGCTGGGCATCCGCCCCGACCTCATCAAGCGCCCGATCAGCTCGTGGGCCGAGCTGCTCAACCCGGAGTTCAAGGGCAAGGCCGCGATTCTCAACATCCCGTCGATCGGCATCATGGACGCCGCGATGGTGGTCGAAGCCAAGGGCATCCACAAGTACGCCGACAAGGGCAACATGACCAAGGCCGAGATCGACATGACGATCAAGACCCTGATCGAGGCCAAGAAGGCCGGCCAGTTCCGCGCGCTCTGGAAAGACTTCAACGAGTCCGTCAATCTCATGTCGTCCGGCGAAGTCGTGATCCAGTCGATGTGGTCGCCCGCCGTCACGGCGGTGCGCAGCAAGGGCATCGACTGCACCTTCCAGCCGCTCAAGGAAGGCTATCGCGCCTGGGCCTCCGGCTTCGGGCTGCCCGCCACCTTGTCGGGCAAGAAGCTCGACGGCGCGTATGAATTCATCAACTGGTTCCTCGATGGCTGGGCCGGCGCCTACCTCAACCGCCAGGGCTACTACAGCGCCGTGCTCGAGACTGCCAAGTCCAAGATGGAAGCCTACGAGTGGGCCTACTGGATGGAAGGCAAGCCCGCGACGCAGGACATCAAGAGCCCGCAGGGCGATGTGATCGCCAAGACCGGCGCCGTGCGCGACGGCGGCAGCTACGAACAGCGCATGGGCGGCATCGCCTGCTGGAACGCGGTGATGGACGAGAACGAATACATGGTGAGGAAGTGGAACGAATTCGTGGCTGCCTGAGGGCAGTCCACGAATTCGACCCCCAGGCTGCGCTTCGCTTCGCCAACCCCCTGTGAGGGGGCGACACCGGCGGCCCGGCAAAGCCGGTTCCGCGGTGTCTCTGGAACGGGCTTCGCTTTGCTTGCCATCGGACTTCTACGACACACCAGATGAGTTCTATCAGCGCGTCTGCAAATACTGCCGCACATCCGGCTTCGATGCCTGAGCAGGGCATCAAGGCCTGGTGGCAGGCCGCTCCGTTCACGCTGGTGTTCGTGCTGTTCTTCCTGCTGCCGCTGGCGCTGGTGGCCATGGTCAGTTTGTGGAACTTCAACGAATACGAACTCATTCCGGCTGTCACGCTGCGCAACTACCTAAGCATCTTCGAGGGCTGCTCGCATCTCACCGACAACGGTGATTTCTGCGTCACGCTCTCGACCTATCTGAGCACGCTGAAGTTCTGCCTGCTGGTCTGGGCCATCACGCTGCTGCTCGGGTTTTCGGTGGCGTATTTCCTTGCCTTCTACGTGCGCTCGCCGGGCATGCAGACGCTGCTCTTCGTGCTGTGCACCGTGCCCTTCTGGACATCGAACGTGATCCGCATGATCTCGTGGGTGCCGCTGCTCGGGCGCAACGGGCTGGTCAACCAGGGGCTCGTCGGGCTCGGGGTGGTGAACCAGCCGGTCGAGTGGCTGCTCTTTTCGGACTTCTCGGTGGTGCTGGCTTTCGTGCACCTCTACACGATGTTCATGATCGTGCCGATCTTCAATTCGATGATGCGCATCGACCGCTCGCTGATCGAAGCCGCCAGCGACGCCGGGGCCTCGGCCTGGCAGACGCTCTGGAACGTGGTGATTCCGCTGTCGCGCACGGGCATCCTGATCGGCTCGATCTTCGTCATCACCATCGTCATGGGCGACTTCGTCACCATCGGCGTGATGGGCGGACAGCAGATTGCCTCGATCGGCAAGATCATCCAGGTGCAGACCTCGTACCTGCAGTTCCCGCTCGCCGCGGCCAACGCCATGATTCTGCTGGCCGTGGTGCTGATGATCATCTGGGGCCTGACCCGGTTGGTCGACATCCGCAAGGAGCTGTGACGATGCCGACGATATCGGTCCTGCACGAGAGGCGCGCCCCGTGAGCGCGCGCATTCGCGAGCAGCGCGCGCCGGGCTTCTGGCCGCTCGCGCTCGTCTTCACGCTCTTCGTGGTGTTCCTCTACGGGCCGATGATCACGATCTTCGTGCTGAGCTTCCAGGGCCCCGAAGGCGGCCTCACATTTCCGCTGCGCGGCATCTCGCTGCATTGGTTCTACAAGCTGGCCGAAGGCCTGGGCACGGTCGACATCGGCGCGGCCTTTCGCCGCTCGCTGATGCTCGGCACCGTGGTGATGGCGTTCACCGTCGTGCTGTCGGTGCTCGCGGGACTCGCGTTCCGCAAGCGGCTGAAGGGCGGCAACGCCCTTTTCTTCGTCGCGGTGGCCAGCCTGATCATGCCGTCGATCATCGTGTCGCTCGGCATCGGCCTGCAGTTCCGCCTGCTCGACACGGGCCTCAAGGAAGCGCTCGGCGCGGTGGGCGCGACGTCCACGCTCGAGCAATACGGCACGTCGCTCGGCCTTCTGACCTCGGCGCTCGGGGCGCACCTGACCTGGACCCTGCCCTTCGGGCTGCTCATCATGTTCGCGGTGTTCAACCGCTTCAACCCGGCCTACGAAGAAGCCGCGCGCGATCTCGGCGCGACGCCGTGGCAGGCCTTTCGCCATGTCGTGCTGCCGCTGATCGGGCCGTCCATCATCGGCATCGGCATGTTCGGCTTCACGCTCAGCTGGGACGAGATCGCGCGCACCTCGCAGGCCATCGGCGACGTGAACACGCTGCCGCTCGAACTGCAGGCGCTGACGTCCACCGTCACCACGCCGTCGATCTACGCGCTCGGCACGGTCACCACCGTGGTCTCCTTCGTCGTCATGGGAATCGCACTCGGCACGGCCGCCTGGCTGCGGCGGCGCGCGACACGGCGGGCCTGATGCTCAACCTGCTCGTCATCAATCCGAACACCTCGCCGCTGGTGAGCACGCTGCTGCAGACGCACGTGCAGAAAGAGCTCGGCGACGCCTTCGATGTGCAGGCCGTCACGGCACGCTTCGGCGCCCCGTACATCGCCTGCGAAGCCAGCTATGCCGTCGGCCAGCATGCGGTGCTCGACGCCTGGGCGGCCGCCCATGCGCATGGCGCGCGGCCCGACGTGGTGTTGATCGGCTGCTTCGGCGACCCGGGCCTGCTCGCGCTGCGCGACGGCTGCAACGTGCCGGTGGGCGGCCTGGCCGAAGCCTCGATCCTCGCCGCCGCCCGCCTGGGCCGCTTTGCGATCGTGACCGGCGGCGAGCGCTGGGCGCCGATGCTGCGTCGCATCGTGCCGGCCCTTGCGCCCGAAGCCGCCGGTGCACTCGCAGGCATCCACACCCTCGTCCCCACCGGGGCGGAACTCGCCACGGACCCGGACCTGGCCCGGACGCTCCTGGCCGAGGCCTGCAGGGAAGCGGCCGCGCGATTCCAGGTCGACGCGCTGATCCTCGGGGGAGCCGGTCTCGCTGGCATCGCCGCCGACATCGCCGACCAGGTGAGCGTGCCCCTCATCGACAGCGTGCAGGCCGGCGCCCGCTGGGCCATGGACGCGCTGCAGCAACGCCGCACGCTCGGGCCTTCGCCCCCGGGCTTCGGCGTTGCGTGGCAGAACCTCTCGTGGGAACTCGAAGCGCTCGGTTGAACCGCACGGCGCAATACCGAGTGCCCCCCGAGCAGAGCCCGTGAGTTCGTTCATCCTTCTTTACGTCCGTGTCACGCCGTGCGCACGGCAGCGTTACAGCAGCCGCCCACACTTGGCTTCACCTGCTGCACATCGCACAGGCTTCTAGCAAAGGAAGCTCTCTCATGACCACGTCTCGCACATCCCTCCTCCTCGCCGCCCTGTTGGCCGGCTCTGCGTTCGCTTCGACGGGAGCGTTCGCGCAAGCACCCATCACCGCGCCCACACCCGCGGCCGCCGAAGCCCAGGTCGGCGCCACGACGCCTGCGCCCCAGGCGAAGCACCAGCGCATGGATCCGGCCAAGCGCTTCGAGCGCATGCAGGAACACCGTGCCCAGCGCATGGCCGCGCTCAAGGAAAAGCTGAAGCTGACGCCCGCGCAGGAAAGCGCCTGGACCAGCTTCACCGCCACCGGCAAGCCCGAGCCCCGCGCTCAGGGTCAGCACCGGATGGACCGCGCCGAGTTGGCGAAGCTGACGACGCCGCAACGCCTGGAGCGCATGCAGGCCCGCCAGGCCGAGCGCAACGCCCGCTTCACCCAGCGCGCGGATGCCACCCGCGCCTTCTACGCCGCACTGACGCCTGAACAGCAGAAGACCTTCGACGCCGAGTCCATGAACTCCATGGGACGTCGCGGGCACGGCCACCATGGGCACCATGGCCACGCCGGTGACCACGGCCATCAGCCAGCGGCCCAGGCGCCGGCCACCGCGAGCTGACCGTGTGAAACAGGCACCGGCCTCGGCCTGGCCTGTTCGATCGACGCGCCGATCCTCTGTGGGGATCGGCGCGTTTTGCTTGTAGGCGACCTTCGCCGCACACGGCCCGCGCCAAACAACGTGGAGTGCTCCTACAGGCCCTGAGGTCGCCTGCTCTTACAACCTCAGGTGTGAAAGATTCGAATCATCAGGGAGCGGCGACTGCAGTGCCGACCTCTCTCAAGGTCATGACGGTGAATACCCACAAGGGCTTCACCGCGCTCAACCGCAAGTTCATCCTGCCCGAACTGCGGGAGGCGGTGCGCACGGTCGGGGCCGACGTGGTGTTTCTGCAGGAGGTGCTGGGCACCCACTCGCGGCATTCGCGCAAGGTCGACAACTGGCCCGAGGCGCCGCACTACGAGTTCCTGGCCGACACCATGTGGCCGCAGTTTGCCTACGGCCGCAACGCGGTGTATCCCAAAGGCCATCACGGGAATGCCGTGCTGTCCAAGTTTCCGATCGTTCATTACAAGAACCACGACGTGTCGATCGTCGGCCCGGAAAAGCGGGGCCTGCTGCATTGCGTGCTGCGCCTCGCCGGCCGCCCGATCGACGTCCACGTCATCTGCGCGCACCTCGGACTTGCCGAAGCACACCGTGCGCAGCAGCTCGAACTGTTGTGTCACATCGTTCGCGACGAGGTCCCCTCCGACGCGCCGCTGATCGTCGCCGGCGATTTCAACGACTGGCGCGGTCGCGCCCACGAGATCCTCGAGCAACGTGCGTCGCTGCGCGAGGTGTTCGTGCATGCCAACGGCAGTGCGGCCAAGACCTTTCCCGCCCGATTCCCGCTGCTGTCGCTCGACCGCATCTACGTGCGCAACGCAGGCGTGCATTCGCCGGTGGTGCTGCCGCGCAAGCCCTGGTCGCATCTGTCGGACCATGCGCCGCTGGTGGCGGAGATCGAGCTGTGAATCGCGGCTGGGTCGCTGGCAACCAGATCGAGTTGCTGGACAACGGCGAGGAATTCTTTCCGCGCGTGTTCGGTGCGATCCGCGACGCACAGCGCGAGGTGATCGTCGAGACCTTCATCCTGTTCGACGACGAAGTCGGCCAGCAGCTGCGCGACGTGTTGCGCGAAGTCGCGTTGCGCGGCGTGAAGGTCGACTTGATGGTCGACGGATTCGGCTCGTTCGATCTGCCGCCCGATTTCATCTCGGTCATGACCTCGGCGGGCGTGAACGTGCGCGTGTTCGATCCCGGCAAGCCGATCCTCGGCAAGCGCATGAACGTGTTTCGGCGCATGCACCGCAAGATCACCGTGGTCGACGGCGTGCGCGCTTTCGTGGGCGGCATCAATTTCTCGGCGGATCATCTGCTGAGCTTCGGTGCCGAAGCCAAGAAAGACTACGCGGCCGAACTTTCGGGGCCCATCGTGTCCGAGATCCATCGCTTCGTGCTGCGCGCGATCGCGCTCGGCAGCCGCAAGCGGCGGTGGTTTCGCCGACGCATGAAGGCGGTCGAGCCCACCGCCAATCAGCCTGTGGGCGATGCCGAGATCCAGTTCGTCACGCGCGACAACCGCCATCACACCACCGACATCGAGCGCCACTACCGGCATGCGATCCGTGACGCGCGCGAGCGCATCGTGATCGCCAACGCGTATTTCTTTCCCGGCTATCGACTCATCAAGGAAATGCGGCGCGCCGCCCGTCGCGGCGTCGACGTCAAGCTGGTGCTGCAGGGCGAGCCCGACATGCCGATCGTCAAGGTGGCGGCGAGCATGCTCTACCACCATCTGTTGCATGCGGGCGTGCAAGTGTTCGAATACTGCGAGCGACCGTTGCATGGCAAGGTGGCACTGACCGATCGGCGCTGGAGCACCATCGGATCGAGCAACCTCGACCCGCTGAGCCTGTCGCTGAACCTCGAAGCCAACGTGGTGGTCCATAGCGAAGCCTTCAACCAGGTGCTGGCCGAGCGGCTGGACGAGCTCATGACCACGAGCTGCAATCAGATCCGCACCGAGGATCTCACCGAGTGGAGCGGGTGGCGTCTGGTGCGCAGCTTCTTCATCTTCCACTTTCTGCGCTGGTATCCCTCCCTGGCCAGCTGGCTGCCGCGCCACATTCCGCGTCTCAAGCCGCTCGAGAATCCGCAGCCGCGCGGCGGCGGGGCCACGCAGACGGACACCGCGTGACCTCGACGCCCGCCGCCAGCCGCAGCCCGGCGCCTTCGTCCGGAAGCACCAGGCACACGGCGTGGCGCTGGGCCCGGCGCATCGGCGTGTGGCTGTTCTTCGCGCTGGTGGCATGGCTGCTGGTCAAGCAGGCGCGCACCATCGACTGGAACGAGGTGCTTCACGCGATGGGGCAGATTCCCCGTATGTCGCTGGCGCTCGCCGCCCTGCAGGCCGCGTCCAGCTACCTTCTGTACAGCACCTACGACCTGCTCGGCCGGCGCATGACGGGGCATCCGCTGAAAACCGGCACGGTCATGAACGTGACCTTCATCAGCTACGCCTTCAACCTCAATCTCGGGTCCTTCATCGGCGGTGGCGGCGCGCGGTACCGCCTCTATTCGCGACTGGGCCTGCCGCCGGCCACCATCACCCGCGTGTGGGCCTTCAGCATGCTCACCAACTGGATCGGCTACCTCGTGATGGGCGGCGCCGCTTTCGCCTTCTGGCCTATGGCGCTGCCGCCCGAATGGAAGATCGACAGCGAGGGGCTGCGATGGTTGGGTGCCGCCATGCTGTTGGTCGGTGCGGCCTACCTCGTGGTGTGCGTCGTGGCCGACGAGCACACCTGGAGCTTCAGAGGGCGCGAGCTGCAAACGCCCTCCTGGCGAATGGCCCTGGTACAGATGGCGTTGTCGAGTGCGAACTGGTCCCTGATGGGCGCCACCATCTGGCTCCTGCTGCAACAGCAGGCCGACTATCCGCATGCGCTGGCGGTGCTGCTGGTGGCGGCCATCGCCGGCGTCATCATTCCACATCCCGGCGGGCCTCGGCGTGCTGGAGGGCGTTTTCGTGGCCCTCTTGGCCTACGAGATTCCACAGGGGCAGATCCTGGCCGCCCTGCTCGCCTACCGGGCGCTTTACTACCTGCTGCCGCTCATCGCCGCCACCCTGTCGTTTGCGGCGACCGAACTGCGAGCCAGAAAGTCGCGGAACAAGGGCAATGTTGCAGTGCAGCAAAAATAGTGCGCCCGCCGTATAGTCGACTCACCCCATCTTCCAGGTCATCCCATGCCATCCAGCCTGCCCTTCTCGCGCTTCGCCAATCCGCTGATGCTTTGGATCGACGTGGCTTTCAAGTCTCAAGAGACTTTTCTCTATTCCGGGTCGGTGATCCAGCAGCGCACCGAACGCATGGCGCGGGCCGGCCTGATGCCGAGCGATGACGACATCGAAGAGTTGAAGCTGATGAGCAGCGAAAAGCTCGAAGCCGCCAGCGAAGCCGGCGCCGCCATGGCCGACCAACTGCATGCCGCGAGCTTTGGCCTCCCACACCGGGCCGTGACCGAATGGCTCGCGAGCGCGCTGGCACTGGCATCGTTGAGCACGAGCACCACGCCTGCCGAGGTGGCGGAGCACACGCGAGCCTTCGCCCGTGCCACGACGCGCACCGCCGAGGCGCTGAGCCAGCTGTCCAGCGTCGGAGCGCGCATGGTCCAGCGTGGTCTGAAGCCGATCCATTCCAAAGTCAGTTCGAACGCCCGGCGATTGGCGAGCTCGCGCGATTCCGCTTCCGCCGCGGCTGGTGCTCAGGACGCCGGCACGAGCGTGAGCAAGGTGATTTCCGAAGGCGCCCCGAAGCGCTTGGGTGGGCCCCAGTAGCCGGTGCCCCGGCTCGTATAGACCCACATCTCGCGCAGCCGGTGGAGCCCGGCAGTGAAGGGCTGTTGCAGCGGCACGAAGAAATTCCACGGAAAGAACTGTCCGCCGTGGGTGTGCCCCGACAGCTGCAAATGGAAGCCGGCCTGGGCCGCGTCGGGCGCGCTGCGCGGCTGATGCGCCAACAACACCCGCGTGCGCACCAGTGGCGGCGCCCCGTTCAGTGCGCGCTGCGGATCGCTCGCATGCGACGCATCGAAATGACCGGCGCTGAAGTCGGTCACGCCGGCAACGAGGAGCGCGCTGTCGAAGGCCTCTTCATCGGTCTGTGCGCCCTTCACGTTGCGCGCCTGCAGCACGACGTGTTCATTGAGCAGCACCTGCAGACCCAGCCGGCGAAGTTCGTCGATCCACGCGTGGGCGCCGGAATAGTATTCGTGATTGCCCGTGACCACGAAAGTCCCGTGGCGTGCGCGCAGGCCGGCGAGCGGCGCCACATGCTCGCGCAGTTCGGCCACCGATCCATCGACCAGGTCACCGGTGATCGCCACCATGTCGGCGCCCAGCGTGTTCACCGCAGCCACGATGCGCCGGATGTAGTTGCGCCGGATGGTGGTGCCCACGTGGATATCGCTGAGCTGGGCGATCGTGAAGCCGCTGAGCCCGTCGGGCAGGCCGCGGATCGGCACGTCGACGCGCACGACCCCCGCAGTGCGGCGGGCGTTGAAGAAGCCGATCAACGTGACTGCCGTGGCCACCAGCGGCACCGCGGCCGCGCTCGCCGACTGCCAACGGCCCCAGTTCACCGGCCAACCGCCCATCGACACCACCGCCCAGCCGACGAGCAGCCCGACATCGCGCGCCAGGGTCAGCACCAGCATCGACGAGAACCAGCCCATGCACAGCAGGCCGAGCCACTTCCAGCGGTCTGCGATCTTCGAGGTCGACCGGCCGCGGCCCATGAACGGCAGCGGCATGCTCACGACCGAGACCAGCAACGCGATCGACAGCAGGACCCAGGCGGCCGGCTCAGCGCCCAGTGCGGGCAGCAGCCGCAGCGCCATGTAAACGTGGAGCAAGGCGACCAAGACGGTCACGGGGCGGAGGGGCATCGAGAAATGGGAGAGAAAAAGCGGGAAGAGGGGCACCCACTCTGGGGTCCATCTTCCCGCAGGTGGGCGCTCTACCGCCCACATTCAAGGTCCGTGCCATGCACGGCTCTTCGATCGCCCTCGTTGCGGCGAAAAAATCAGGAATGCGCGCTCATGTCGGACCCCGCGGGCCAGACGAACATCGCCCGCGCCGAATCGCCGGCGCGGACATCGATCGCCTTGGTAAGGGTCTTTCCATCGAGTGTCGCCTCGACGTCGTAATGCCCGGGCTCGAGTCGGGCCACCATGAACGGGCCTTCCGACTTGACCTGCCCGAGCACCACCTTGCCCGAGCCGTCGCGAACGGTGATCTGGACGTTGGCCGCGAAGTCGGCGTCGCGGCCGTCCTTGACGGCGAATTCGAACGCCGCCGGCCAGCGCGGCTCCACCGTCTTCATCAAGGCCGCCTCGTCGCTGCCGATGCCACCGCTCATGTATTCCACGCCGTTGGCCATGTGAATGGGCGGGTTGAACGTCGCATGCGCACCAAGCGCCAGTGAAAGCAACGCGCCGCCGAGCGCCCAAGCGGCAGCTCCGCGACGCCATGAAATCTCTGTCTTCATTGCCTGATCCTCAAGAAAAATACGGGAGATCAATGTCGCCGCGATGTCTTAGGCCAAGCTGAAGCGCAGGCTGGGCCTGCCAGGGCGATCAACGCCCGCCCGGGCCTACTCGATCCGCGCGGCCGCCTGCTGCTGCGGCGCGTCGCCCGCGGCCGCGGCAGCAAAGTCGATGTTGGACGGCCAGACGAAAGCGGCCTTCGCCGGCACGCCGTTGAACACGATCAGGGGTTGTTCCAAGGTGATGCCCGCCAAGGTCGCCTGCACTTCATAAGCGCCCGGCTGCAGTCGCGCGAGCATGTACGGCGATGCCGTCGTCGCTTCCATCACCGGCTTGCCCGTGTAACGCTCGCGCACGCGCACCAGGACTTCGGCCGGGACCGCGTCGGATTGGTCCCGGCTGACGCCGAATTCGAGCGTCGCCGCCCACCGCGGCGCCACCATCCGCATGAAAGCTGCTTCGGCGGGTGTCTTGCCGCCGCACATGTATTCCACGCCCTGCGCCATGCGAATCGGCGGGTTGGCAGCGTGCGCGACCCACGAAGCACCCAGCATCGCCGCGACCGCCAGCGGCCGCCAGTAACGGAAATCTTTCATCGCCAAGGGTCCTCTCTTGCTCATGAAACGGCGTCGGATCGACGTCCATTTTCCTTAGCAAGAGTCGGGCAAGGTATAGCGTTAACCCAGAAGTCCGGGCATCTACCCTGCTCGCGCCCTATCGCTGGCCCTGTCGCGCCTCCTGGGGCGAACACACGCTGACCACCACCTTGCAGGGCTCGGTCGGCAAGAATCCATTGCATTGCGTCACTGCCGCCTGGCCCGCTGCCGGCGCCGTTTCGGCGTTGGCCGTGGCCCACTCGCCGTAATTGCCCCGCGCCAGCGCCGCGCACGAACGGTCGAAGAACGCGCGCACCTCACACGGGCCCGCGCGGCCCGAGGCGCGATCGCACTGGCTGCGCGCCGCCCGCTCCGCATCTGTGCGCGTCGGCAGGTTGAACGAATAGCCGAACCACGCGTCCCGCGCCGCAATGGCACCCCAGCTCGGTGCCCCGGCTTTGGCTGGAGCTTGCGTCGCTGCCGTCGCGGGCGCCGGCATCGCGCTCACGACCAACGCCACGACGACAACGGCCACCGCGAGACCGAATCGACGCGCGTCACCGAAACGGGCCGCGTCGCCGGACTCGAACCTTCTTTGCAAAATCAACCGCCGCACCGCACCGTCAAACGTCGATGTTCGCCGCACGCAGCGCGTTCTGTTCGATGAAGTCGCGCCGCGGCTCGACCTCGTCGCCCATGAGCATGGTGAACACGCGATCGGCTTCGATGGCGTCGTCGATCTGCACCCGAAGCAGGCGCCGGACCTCGGGGTCCATCGTGGTTTCCCACAACTGCTCGGGGTTCATCTCGCCGAGGCCCTTGTAGCGCTGGCGACTGGTGGCATGTTCCGCCTGCGCGATCAGCCAGGCCATCGCCTCGCGGAAATCGCCGACCTTCTCTTCCTTGGCCTTGTCGCCTTCGCCGCGCTTGACGACCGCGCCCCGACCGAGCAGATCGCGGAAGGTTTGTGCGGCCTGCGCAAGCGCTGCGTAGTCGGCTCCGTGCACGAAGTCCTGCGTGAGCACGCTGCTCTTGATGTTGCCATGGTGCCTGCGGCTGATGCGCAGAAGCGGCTTGTCGGTGCGCGCATCGAACTCGCTCGCGACTTCGGCCGGCGCGCCATTGGTGTTGAGCTCCCGCAGCTTCTTTTGCAAGGCAATCGCCGAGGCTTCGGCGCTCGCGGTCGTGTCGAGGTCGAGCGAGACGCCATCTGCAATGGCGCGCAGCGCGGCAGCGTCGAGAAACATGCCCAGGCGCGCGATCACTGCTTGGGCCAACTGGTGCTTGCGCGCCAACTCGGCCAGCGTGTCGCCAGAAAGCGTGGTGGGCTTGTCACCACCGGTCTCGACGCTGGCGTCCTTCAGCGCAACCTTGAGCAGAAATGCGTCGAGAGCCGGCGCGTCTTTAAGGTACTGCTCTTCCTTGCCGACCTTCACCTTGTAGAGCGGCGGCTGCGCGATGTAGATGTGCCCACGCTCCACGAGTTCGGGCATCTGACGGTAGAAGAAGGTAAGCAGCAAGGTGCGGATGTGCGCGCCGTCGACGTCCGCATCGGTCATGATGATGATGCGGTGGTAGCGCAGCTTGGCCACGTTGAAATCGTCGGCACCGCCGCCCGCACTGGTGGCACCGGCTCGGCCGATGCCGGTGCCGAGTGCCGTGATCATGGTCAGGATCTCGTTGCTGGTCAGCAGCTTTTCGTAGCGCGCCTTCTCGACGTTGAGGATCTTGCCGCGCAGAGGCAGGATGGCCTGGAACTTCCGGTCGCGTCCTTGCTTGGCGGAGCC
>JAHJOG010000014.1 GCA_018820395.1 Gammaproteobacteria bacterium
ATCTGCAGCGGTAATGAAACCGGGCCGCGCCAAGGGCACCACCACCGTGAAAAAACGGTCGGCGAAGGTTCGGTCGAGGCGGCAGGCCGTTGCGGTGCGAGGCAGTCGCGGTCTCATTCGTCCCGCATATCAATGCGGGCGTGAAATGGGATTGGAAGCCGTCGACCCTTTGTCCAATACTCGACACGAGTCGCCCGACGTTCGGGCGCATCGCCAATTCGAAAGGAACGCTTCGATGGGTGAAGGCCTGGGCATCCTGGCCGCCATGCTGTCGAGCGGCATCGGCGGCGCCTCCATCGGAGTGACGCGTTCCATCGCGGGCGTGATCGATCCGCTGGCGATCGGCTCGTTTCGCTTCGGCATCGGCTTTCTGTTGCTGCTGCCGATCGCGTTGGCCCGGCGCGAAGCATGGCCCGCTCGCGGCGACTGGCCCGGCGTCGCGGGCCTGGGGCTGTTGTTCTTCGGTGTGTTCCCGGTGCTGTTCAATGCGTCGCTTATGTTCACCACGGCGGGACGCGGTGCCCTGGCGCTGTCGACCCTGCCTCTGCTGACCATGCTCGTCGCGGCGGCCCTCGGCGTGGAACGACTGACCCGGCGCAAGTCCCTGGGCGTCTGCGTGGCCATGGCCGGGGTGGCGATGGCGCTTCTGACCGGCCTGTCGTCTGCACCGCCGACGGCCTGGCACGGCGACCTTCTCATGATCTCGGCCGCGCTGTGCATGGCGTTCTACAGCGTGTGGTCCAAGTCGTTCATCGATCGTTCCGGGCCGGTGTCGTTCACCACCCTCAGCATGGGGATCGGCGCATCGGTGCTGATCCTGATCTCGGGATGGCGCGGCAGCTTCGACCCCGTCGCCAACTTGGACCTGCGCCAGTGGTCGGCGCTGGGATTTCTCGGTGTGTTCGGCGGTGCACTGACCTTCTTCCTGTGGTCCTTTGCGCTGGAGCGAACTACGCCGACGCGCGTTGCAATCTCCATCACGGTCAATCCGATTGCTGCCGCCGTGGTGGGTGCCTTGTTGCTCCACGAGCCCTTGCGATGGAATCTTTGCGTGGGCGTCGCTGCAGTTTTTGCAGGCATCTGGATCGCGACACCGTCGGGCCGCTCACGAAACGATGCTTCAGGGTCGCGCCACGGCGCCAAGAACTTCGGCCCCTCCGACCGACGGCACAGCCGTTGAAGAACCCACCCGCCGTGAGCATGTGTCGAGGATGAGCTGCGCCGTTTCATGGGGAGCATCCCAATGCGGGAAGTGGCCGCATCGTTCGAACCAGTGCAGTCGGGCGTCTGGAAACAAGGACAGTGCCCGCTTCGCCTGGCGTGGGAAACAGACCCTGTCCTGGCGGCCCCAGCCGATCACGAGCGGTGCAGCGACGCTGCCGCGGGGCGCGCCCTCTTGTTCTTCGCCATAAGCCAGCCGGTGCAGCAACTCGTCGAAGGCAGGTGCTTGCGCATAGCTGCGCATTTCGTCGAGGACGACGGCCGGATCGAGCGCCCACGGCCTTCTGGAAAACTGCGCCAGCAGCAGGGTGCGTGCGACCTTGTTGCTAGCGATGGCTGGCATGAGCGGCTGCAACATGCGCACGGCGCGAATCGAGAGCCAGATCGAAGAGAAGAAGGCGTGGCGCTCCCAGCCGCGCCAGAAGCCTCCGGGATCGAGGGAAACGACAGACCCCAGCACACCGCCGCGTCGCGCCAGCTCGAGCACGAGCCGGGCGCCCATCGAACTGCCTACCGCGTCCACGCCGCGCAGGCCCTGCGCGTCGATGAACGAGGTGACTGCGTCGCAGAGCGAATGAATCGAAGTTTCGCCGCGCAGGGGCGGGGTGGCGCCGAAGCCGGGCAAGTCGACGGCAATGACGTCGTGGCGTGCGGTCAGTGGCTTCCAGAGGGTGGACCAGGATCGGGCGTTGCCGCCCAAGCCGTGGATGAGCAGCAGCGGCTTGCCTGTGCCGGAGCGCAGGTGGTTCATCTTCATGGCAAGCTCCTGTTGAAAAGAAATCTCGGACGTGTCCGCCATCCGCGATCACTGCGAGCATTTCGCGAACCGCTTCGCGCGGGTCTTTGCAGGACGTGACCTGCTCCGTCTGTGCGCGTAGCGCTCGTCGGCATCAGCGCGCACCACTGCCATCAACAGCGCGTCTTTCGACCCGAAGCACGCTACATTCTGGACCGGTTCATTCAGACTCGAAGATGCGGGCCTCTCCCGCGCGCAGATCGACCGGCTGCTTTCGGCGGTTGACGGCCAAGTCTCCGTTCCCACCGTCTTTCAAGGACTCCCCATGACAAGCTCCGACCGCTTCGAACTCTTCTCTTTCTGGCGCACTTCTGCGACCTACCGTGTTCGCGTCGCCTTCAACCTCAAGGGCGTGGCGCCGAAGGAGCACAACGTCGACCTCGATGCCGGCGAGCAGCGCAGCGAGGCATTCCTGAAGATCAACCCGATGGGCGCCATCCCGGCGCTCGTGGACCACGGTCCCGGCCAGTCGCCAACGCCACTGACGCAGTCGCTGCCGATCCTGGAATTCATCGACGAGAGCTTTCCGACACCGGCATTGCTCCCCGCCGATGCACACGGCCGTGCGCGCGTGCGTTCCTTGGCTGCGATGCTGGCTGCCGATACGCACCCGCTGATCACGCCGCGGGTGAAGAAGTACCTCACCACCACCAACGGCTTCGACGACGCGGCCTGGCGCGCATGGCAGATCCATTGGTTCACCACGGGCCTGCAAGCGCTGGAGCAGCGCCTGTCCAGCGAACCCGGCACCGGGACCTTCTGCCATGGCGACACCCCGACGATGGCCGACATTTGTCTGGCCAGCATCATCGTGGTGATGCGCATCTTCAAGATCGAGGTGCCAGGCATCCCGACCGTGATGCGCGTGATGGCGGCCTGCGAGCAGCTCGATGCCTTCGCAGCGGCGGACCCGAGCCGTCAGGCCGGCGCGCCGCAAGCCTGACAGGCGTGGCGCGGCACCGTGAACCCCATGCAGTCGCTGCCATCCGGCTACCGTGCGCTGGTGATCGGCGGCTCGGGCGCCATCGGTGGCGCCTTGCTCGCCTCGTTGCGCGCAGACGCGCGCTGCGCCTGTGCCCTCTCGCTGGGACGGACGAGCACACCAGCGGTGGACTTCGAGGCCCCGGCCAGCATTGCCGACGCCGCGCAAGCGCTGAGCGGGCAGGGCCCATGGCACCTGGTGGTGGTGGCCACGGGCATGCTGCAAGGCGCCACGGGCAACGCTGAGAAGCGTCTGGGCGATATCGACGCGCAGCACATGGCCGCCAGCTTCGCGATCAACACGATCGGGCCGGCGCTGGCGTTGGCGCACTTTGCGCCACAGCTGCCGCGCGACGAGCGCAGCGTGTTTGCCGTGCTGTCGGCCAAGGTCGGCAGCATCGGCGACAACCGGCTGGGCGGCTGGTACAGCTATCGTGCGTCCAAGGCGGCTCTCAACATGGTGGTCAAGACGGCAGCCATCGAGCTGGCCCGCACGCATCCTCGGGCCGTGCTCGCTGCGATGCACCCGGGTACCGTGGATTCGCGCCTCTCGGCGCCGTTTCGCGGGGCGCAGATCGGGCGGCCTGCCGAGGCTGCGGCAGGCGATCTCCTTGCAGTGCTCGACCGATTGGACCCCGCGGACAGTGGAGGATTCTGGGCCTACGACGGTGAGCGGCTGCCGTGGTGAATCTCCGTGCGCGCACGGGTCGGTGACGCGTCAACCCGTGATGATCGGCTTGAGCGCCTCGATCTCCCCGGCAATGAAGTCGAAGAACGCGCTGACGCGGGCGGTCTTGCGGATCTCGGGCATCGCCAATAGCCGCCAGTCGCGCGAGAGCGCCGGCACGGGGCCGAGCACGCGGACCAGTTCGGGGTCGGCATCACCGAGCGCCGTCGGCAACGGCGCGATGCCGACACCAGCCTTCACCGACAGCATGAGCCCGAGCACGCTGCCGCTGCGGGCCACGATGTTCGCTTGGGGTGCCACCTGGCGCAGCCATTGGCTCGCGCGGTGGCCGGCCATGCTTTCTTCGAACGCCGCCACCGGATGGGCCTGGATTTCTTCGATCGACGAAGGCTGGCCGTGGCGCGCCACGTAGTCGCGGCTCGCGTAGACGGCCCACAGTGAATCGCCGACCTTGCGGCCGACCAGCACGGCATCGTCGGTGTCGCCTGATCGCAGCGCGACGTCGGCGTCGCCGGTGCGCAGGTCGACGTATTTGTCGCTCATCACGAACTCGACATGCAGCCCGGGGTGCAGCGCATGGAAGCGGTCGAGCAGACCGGATTGCGTCAGCCGGTTGACCAGCGGCTCGGGGCAGGTGAGCCGGATCACGCCCGCCGCATTGCGCTTCGAAACGACCAGCGCCTGTTCGAAATCACCCACGGCTCGCTCGACTTCGCGCGCGGCGTCGAGGACCTCGTTGCCGAAGTCGGTGAGCCGGTAGCCCGTGGTGTGGCGCTGCACCAGCGCGCGGCCGATGTGCCGTTCCAGCGCGGTCAGCCGCCGCTGCACCGTCGACTGGTCGACCCCCAGCGCGCGGCCCGCGGCCAGCGTGCTGCCGTGCCGCGCCACGGCCACGAAGTACTTGAGGTCGTTCCAGTCGAGCATCGCCCGTTATGCACCATTGCGGCCCCGTTCCGCAAGTCCGCGCCTTGTGGCGCCTGGTGAGCCGGCCTACGCTGGCTGGCCACTTCACCGCGAGGCCACCCATGACGACGAGCCCACCCACCCATCGCCACCTGCCGCGCCGCCGCGTGCTGATGGCCGGCGTCGCTGCAGCGGCTGCGGCAACCTGGAGCCGCGCCACCCTCGGCCAGGCGCCGCCTTCGCCGAAGCTCGAGCGCTTGCGCATCCTCTGCACCGGCCCCGCAGGCAGCGTGCCGGACATCGTGGCGCGAAGCTTCGGCGAGGCGCTGACCGGCGTCTTCGCCGAGCAGGTCGTCGTCGACAACCGGCCCGGTGCGGCAGGGCAGATCGCGGTGCAGGCGCTCAAATCGGCGCCGGCCGATGGCGCGACCTGGCTGCTGGGCCAAGGCGCGATCGCCAGCCTCTACCCCACGCTGTACGGCAAGCTCGGCTACGACCCGGCGCGCGATCTCGTGCCCGTGTCGCTCGCGGCGGAGATGACCCTCGGCGTGGCCGTCGGCCCCGCCGCGCCGGCCGGGGTCACCGACATGCGGACGCTGGTCGACTGGATGCGGCGCCATCCCGGCGCGGCCAATGCCGCGTCGCCCGGCACCGGCACCTTGCCGCACATCCTCGAAGTCATGCTGTTCGACCCGACCGGGCTCGACTGGCGCCATGTGCCTTACCCCGGCGGCCCGCCCGCCATCGCCGCGCTGCTGGGTGGACAGGTCGCCGTGCTCGCGCTGCCCGAAGGCCTGCTGCTGCCGCACGTCGCCAGCGGCCGCCTCAGATTGCTCGGCACTTCGAGCCGCGAACGCAGCCGCTTTTCACTGGCCGTGCCCACGCTTGCCGAGCAGGGCCACGGGCGATCGGTCATGCGCGAGTGGTTCGCCTTCTTCGCGCCCGCGGGCACCCCGGCGGGCGTCGCGCAACAGGCATCTGAGGTGGTCGGCCAGGCCGCCGCAGCCGCCGGCCTGGCACGCCGCCTCGAAGACGCCGCGATGAGCGCGGCGCACAGCTCGCCCACTCGACTGGCCGCGAGGATCGAGGACGATCGCCGCACCTGGGCACCGCTGCTGGTCGACGCCGGCATCCGGGGGGACGCATGACCGCGCCGGCAACGGCCGTGGCCCCGGCCCCAATAGCGACAGCGACAGCGACAGCGACAGCGACAGCGACAGCGACAGCGACAGCGAGCGCCTGGGACCGCGCCGCCGAGGGATGGTCCCGCAGCACGCCCATCGTGCACGCGTGGCTGCAACAGCCCACCGCAGCGATGCTGGCCGAAGCGCGGCTCCGGCCGGGCGCCCGCGTGCTCGACCTGGCCGCAGGCGCGGGCGACCAGACCCACGACATCGCGCTCGCCGTCGGCCCCACCGGCGACGTGCTCGCGACCGACATCTCGCCCAAGATCCTCGACTTCGCGCGCGCGCGCATCGAAGCAGCCGGCCTGAACAACGTGCGCTTCGCCGTCGCCGACGCCGAGCAGCCCGTCGATGCCGACGAGCCGCCTTTCGACGCGGTGACCTGCAGGCTAGGCCTCATGCTCTGCCCCCACCCGGCCGCCGCGATGGCCGCGGCATTCAAGGCCCTGCGCCCGGGCGGCCGATTCGTTGCGCTGGTCTTCGGCGACCCCGCGAACAACCCGTGCATCACCACCATGATGCAGGTCGCGCGCAAGCATCGCGGCTTGACCGAGAAAGTCTCTCCCTATGTCGGCGGCGGGCTGTTCAGCCTGGCGGCGCCGGGCCGGTTTGCGAGCCTTTTGACGGCGGCCGGGTTCGTGGACGTTGCCGTGGAGCCGATCGCAGCGCCATTCGATCTGCCCGATGCGGCGGCGTATGTCGACTTCGTCCGCAGCTCGGGGTCGCCGATCATGGAAGTGCTTGCGCCGCTGGATGCGGAGGGCAGGGAGGCGGCTTGGCGGGAGATGGAGGAGGGGTTGAGGCAGTCCGAGGGGGAGGAAGGGTGGCGGGGAACGAATGAGTTGCTGTTGGGGGTGGGGGTGCGCGAGGGATAGGTCGCGCAGGTGGGTAAGTCTTCATCGAGCCGGTTGTAACTGAATACTACTAAACTCGGGCCGCTAAAAGAAGCGGAGGGAGCATGATCGTCGGTATCGATTTGGGCACCACCAACAGTCTGGTGGCGGTTTGGCGGGAGGGACAGCCGCAGCTGATCCCCAATGCAGTAGGGCAGACACTGACGCCGTCGTGTGTCAGCCTGGATGAGGACGGGACTGTACTGGTCGGCAGCGCAGCACGAGAACGGCTTCAGTCTCATCCAGAACGGACGGCTGCAAATTTCAAGCGCTACATGGGGAGCGAGAAGATCTTCACGCTCGCCAACCGCGATTTCCGGCCGGAGGAACTCTCGTCGCTGGTCTTGCGGGCCCTCAAGGCCGATGCGGAAGCGTTCCTTGGGCAGACGGTGGAGGAGGCCGTTATCACGGTCCCGGCGTATTTCTCCGACGCGCAGCGTAAGGCTACACGGGCCGCTGGGCGGCTGGCCGGACTGAAGGTGGAGCGCCTCCTCAACGAGCCGACGGCTGCCGCACTCGCTTACGGATTGCACCAGAAGGATGCCGAAACGCGCTTCCTGGTTTTCGACCTTGGCGGGGGCACCTTCGACGTGTCCGTACTCGAGATGTTCGAGGGCGTGATGGAGGTACGCGCCTCGGCCGGGGACAATTCCCTGGGTGGAGAAGACTTTCTCGACGCATTGGTCGACATCTTCATCGACCGCAACAAGTTACCAGCGTCTGTGCGCAAGGACGGCCGCTTCATGCAGCGGCTGATCGGTGCAGCAGAGAGGGCAAAGCGCGTTCTCAGCGAATCATCGAAGACGCTGCTCAGCATGGAGCACGATGGCAAGGCTTTCTCGATGTCTGTCGACGAGCCGATGCTGGAGCATGCCTGCTCGCAGTTGCTCAAGCGTCTGCGCCTGCCCGTCGAGCGGGCTTTGCGCGATGCCAACCTCCGCAGCGCCATGCTGGACAACATCGTGCTGGCGGGTGGGGCCACGCGCATGCCGATGGTCCGGCGGCTCGTCACAGCGATGTTCGGGCGCTTCCCGGCAATCGATTTCAATCCAGACGAGGTTGTCGCGCTGGGCGCTGCAGTCCAGGCCGGACTGAAGGCGAAGGACGCCGCTCTGCGGGAAGTCGTGATGACCGACGTCTCGCCCTACTCACTCGGTGTGGCGGTCAGCAAGCGGATGCTCGACGGAAGCTCGACGCACGGTCACTTCGATCCCATCATCGAGCGCAACACCACAGTTCCAGTCAGCAGGGTCAAGAACTACATCCCGACCGCCGCCGGCCAAGTCTTCATTGACTTGCAGATCTTTCAGGGAGAGTCACGAATGGTCAGGGACAACGTGCATCTTGGCGAGCTGAGGGTCGAGCTGCCTGGCGGGCCTCCGGAAGAGTCAGCGGTGGATGTTCGGTTTTCCTACGACGTGAACGGCCTCCTCCAGGTCGAAGCCATGGTCCTGAAGACCCGCAAGACGTTCAGCGTGGTAGTCGAAGGCAATCCAGGGCTGCTGACGGAGGAGGAGATCGTCGAGCGACTCGCCGCGATGAGAGAGCTCAAGATCCATCCACGCGATACCCTCGAAAACCGGACCGTGCTCGCTCGAGCCGAACGAATCTATACGCAGTTGCGTGGGGCGGCGCGGGAATGGCTCGGGCAGCAAATCCTGCAGTACGAGGCAGCGTTGGCCACACAGAACGCACGCACTGCGGCACAGGCCAGGGTCCAGCTGGAAGAAAAGCTCGACCAGCTGGAGAAGAGCGGCGCCGTCCTCGGCGCCGACGACCGTTGAGGACATCCTGAGTGGAAAGCGTGGCTCCACCCTTTCTGGCGCGCCTCGGCCTGAATGAACAAGCCGATGAGCGGACCATCCGACGAACCTACGCACGCCTGCTCAAGCAGACAGACCAGGAGACGGACCCGGAAGGCTTCCAGTCGTTGCGAGGAGCGTACGAGATCGCACTGGCGTGGCGCCAGCACGTCGGATCGCCTGCCAGCACGACCGACACCCCTGCTGGCGAGAACCCGGTTGATCCTGCACTTGCGCCAGCCGACACAGGGCATCGGTCGTCCTCGCAACAGGACGACGCATTTTCGGCGAATGTCCAGGTAGATCCGAGGCTCGGAGACAAGGCGGCTGAGCTGGCAAAGGCTGAGGTCGCAAGGAACTCCGAGCAACTTGCTCATAACCTCGTTGACCAACTTCGCAGCCAGCTCGCCGCAGGCTGGCCAAAGGACCGGGCAGCAGTCACGGCCTGGCTCGACGCCACGTTGGACGAACCCCGGATGGCGGACATGGACGCACGGTTCCTGTTCGAGGGCGGTGTGGCCATCACGCTCGCCGAAGGGTGGACGCCGGGTCGCGACCTGCTGCTTGGGCCTGCGATCTCGCACTTCGGCTGGAAGGATGATCGAGGCCGACTTGCCGCGTTCGGACAAGCCGGAGGCATCGTGGCAACCGCGATTGCCGAGCTCGAATTCTTCGACAGCCAACCAGACGCGGATCGCGCCATACAGCGTGACCTGATCCGAAGATTGCGTGACAGCACTAGGCCGAGCACCTCTGTGCTTCTGAAGCAGATGCCGTTGCTGGAACAATTGGCCGAGCGCTTCCCGCATTGGCTGCACCTCATCGCAGATACCGAGGCCATTGCGCGTTGGCGCGAATGGTCGGTCCAGGTCCCCGGGTGGCGTCGCTGGTTCGTGCGCAAACGTCCGGTCGCTACCGGACGCGGGCTCGGCAGCAAACCAAGGATTCATTACCGCTGGGGCTTGGCCGTGTTCTTGGGTCTGGGAGCGTTGCTTCGACTTTTCGAGAACACCCCGCAGGTTCCGGCACCTCCTTCCGGATATTCAGGGTCCGCGTCTTCCTCCCGACCCTCGAGTGCAACAGGTGGGCAAAGTCAGCCAAATCCTGTCGATCAGTTGCTCGGGAATGCGACTATTTCCGGCCCTGCCGCACGAAATCCAAGCCACCGCACGCCCGGACCGAGCCCAAGGGCCGAATCGACGACGTCGTTCTCGGCGACGGCTAACGCCGGTGCTTCCTATTCAACCCCTCCTCTGGCTCTCTATCCACCGAAGGCCAAGCGTGACGGAAGGGAAGGCCGCGTGGTCGTGAAGGCCATCGTACAGACGGACGGGATCGCGCGGGATGCAACCGTGCACCAGAGCTCCGGCTCCGACGACCTCGACAATGCGGCGATCGTTGCCGTCCTCAATGCAGTCTTCATTCCCGCCAAGGATCGCTCTGGCAAAGCAATGTCGGCTGCCTACCTGATTCCAATCAACTTCAAGCTGTCGGATGCAAAGGCAGCCCCCCGCTCTTCGCCTGGAGACTACGCGGCAGCCGTCAGCAACGCGGTACGCCCCTACATCTTCTTCGACGGCAAAGTGCAAGGCAACCCTGCGGTCGAGGTCACGCTTCGCCTTGCGCGAGACGGGCGCATCGAAGACTACCGCCTGTCGAAGTCAAGCGGCGTCAGCGCTTGGGACTTGGCAGTGGTGCGCGCAATTCGCAGCGTCCCGCGCATCCCGGTCGACCATGATGGCAAGGTTCCATCAGAGATGGTTATTGTCTTTCGACCGAAGGTCTAGATGAATGCTTCAAGAATGCCGCTCGAGAAGAGATGGATTGCCGACGCGGTTCGCTATGGCAGGATTCAGCTTGGCTCCCCAACCCATCCCCATGGCATCCACGCTGCCCCAGACACCCGATGGTCGCTACTTCGTCGTGCGAGGCCGTCTTTGGCGCCTGTCCAATCCGGATCTCTCGCCCGCGACGCGCGATGCGCTGGTGGCGGAACTCATGGCGGCGCGGCGCGACGTCGGGTTGCAGCGCCGAGCGGGGGACGCAGACGGCCTGCGCGATGCCCGCGCGCGCGTCGATGTTGCAAAGCGCGCGTTGGGGGAGCGGGGGCCGGTGTGGTGGACCGACGGTACGCCGGACTTCAACCGAAGGCTGGTGAAGAACACGCCCTATGCCGCGTGGTTCGACGCGCTGCCTTCGTCTTGAGCGGCGCGCGATGCATGGGCAAGTGCTATGGCTTCTGGCGCGGCATCAACTCGTAGAAGTCGAAGCCGGCAGTTCTGCCGCCCAAGCACGCGGCGAGCGTGTCTTCCACCTCACGCCACAGTGCCAGCCGGTTGCGCCATTTGCGCACGCTGTGGCCTTCGTCCGGGAAGGTCATGTACTGCACCGGGCGGCCGAGTCTTCGCAATTCGGCGACCACCTCGTCCGAGTCTTGTCGCAGAACCCGCACGTCGTTGCTGCCATGAATCACCAGCAGCGGCGCCGTGATCTGGTCGATCTGTGAGATCGGCGAGTTCGCGAGCATCTCGGCGCGTTCAGCGGGTTTGTTCACGTCGCCGTACGTCATGGCGAAGAAGTGGCGGTTGCGCCAGAACGGCGGCCAGCTCTCGATCACGCGCGGCCAGTTGGCGACACCGACCATGTCGATGCCGCAGCGGTAGTCGTGCGGCTTCTGGATCAACTGCGCCAGGACCGAAAATCCCCCGAAGCTGCCCCCGAGCACCGCGATGCGCTGCGGGTCGGCGATGCCTTGGTCGATGGCCCATTGCACCGCCTCGGCAATGTCACGTTGCATGCGGCCGTTGTACTCGTGCGCGCCAGCCAGCATGAAGGCGCGGCCATAGCCGGCCGATCCCCTGTAGTTGACCTTGAGCACCGCGTAGCCGCGGTTGGCGAGCATCTGCGTGTTCGTGAAGCCTGCCGCCTGCCATTTGTCACGCATCCACGGCCCCCCGTGAATGTCGACCACCAGCGGCGCCGGCCCTGTGACCCCGGGCGGGCGCACCACATAGCCGTGCACCGTCAGACCATCCGATGTGGTGAAAGAGAACGGCGCCATCGGCGCAAAGAGACCGGCGTCAGGCTTGCGTGGCGGGGTCAAGCGCGTGAGCGCGCGGGTGTCGCGGTCCAGCAGCAACTCGACGGATTCGTCACCCGTTGTCGCGCGAAGCACCATCCGCCGGCCGTCCTCGGAAAAGCTCGACGGGCGCATCACCAGGGGTTCGGCGTCCAGCCAATGGCGCTCGCGCGCGGTCGTCGCTGCCTGTTTGACCTCTGCCCCGAGCGCGGCATCGAGGTACGCGAATTGGGGCAAGCCGGGCTCCTTGGCATAGCCGAAGGGCGCGCCCTTGACGGGCGGGTACTGCGCATAGTCGAGGTCCACCACGGCGTCTTCGGCCAGCACGCGCTCCTGGCCAGTGGCGATGTCGATCTCGACCAGCGCGGACCGGTCGCGGCTCATGTTGGTCATCGCCCAAAGCCGGCCGCCCTCCGGATCGATGCGGTGCAGCGAAAAGAAGTCGAACTTGCCGACCGTGCGCAGTCGCTTCCAGCTGCCGGCCGGCGTGCGGATTTCCACCGCGACGTCCGAGCCATCGTCGCTGCCGAGCTGCCGCCATCGCCCAGCGAGTTGGCGGTTGGTGCCGATGAACCATCCAACCACGCGGCTGTCCGGCTCGCTTCGCGCGATTTCCCGAATGGTGCGGGTGGCCGCATCGGCTTCGAAGAGATCCATGCTGCTGCGATCGCGCCGGTTGTTCGTGAAGTAGAAGCGGCCGCTTCCCGGCTCGCCGCGCGTGACGAAGGTCGAGCGCACGCCGGGCCAGGGGGTCACGGCCCATGGCTTCGCATCGGGTGCATCGTTGTCGAGAACGAAGAGTTGGGTGTTCTCGTCGCCCGTGATGTCCCTGATGTAGGCGATGTGGTGGCTGTCGGCCAGCCACGAATAAGTCGGGCCGGAGACGAATGGGCGCGCAAGCGTTCCCGTCGCAAAGGTTCGGGTCTCGGCAGCACCCAGCGCGGATTGGCTGGGACGAACCGCCAGACCCACATCCGTGCCGACCGTCTGCACCCAAAGCAGCTTTGCACCGTCGGGGGAGAGCGAGTGACCGTCGACGTAGTCGATGTTGGCGACGAATCGCCGCAGCGGTACCAGCGGCGGTAGCGTGCCGCCCTTTTGAGCCTGGGCCAGCACGGGCGCTGCCGGGCCAGTTGCGCAGCCACCAAGCCCTAGGGTTGCCAGAACAAAGGTGAGCGAGGCCAACCAACGCAATCCATGGGTCATTGTTTTATTCCTTCTGCGACGTCTTCAAGAGTCGGGCATTCTGGCGTGGCCAACCTTTGGGAAAGCCAAAGGTGCCCCATGCACAATCCGCGGCGTGCATCTCTTGCTCATCGAAGACGATCTGGAACTCGGGCGCGCCTTGCAGGCAGCGTTGAAGGTCGACGGCTTGACCAGCGAATGGCTACGTCGGTCGGCCGACGCACCTCGCACGCTGGACTCGACGGTCTTCGACTGCGTTCTGCTCGACCTTTCCCTGCCGGATGGCAGCGGCTTCGATCTCTTGCACCGGTGGCGCCGTGACGGCAGCAACCTGCCCGTGATCGTGATCACGGCGCGCTCGGCGATGGAAGATCGGCTCGCCGGCCTCGACGGTGGCGCTGACGATTTCGTGATCAAGCCTTTCGCTACCGTGGAATTGATCTCCCGCATCCGCGCCGTGCTGCGCCGCTCCGCGCGGCAGGCGAGCGAGGTGTGGACGCTCGGCACGCTGACCATCGAACCGCGCAGGCACATCGTGTCGCTCGGCGGGGTCCCGGTCGAACTGTCGCCGCGCGAATTCAGGCTGCTGCTCGAACTCGCGCGCGAGCCGGGCACGGTCGTCGCCAAGGGCGTGCTCGCGCAACGACTCGAGCCGCTGGGCGAGCCGCTGGAGTTCGCGGCCATCGAGGTTCACCTGTCGAACCTCCGACGCAAGATCGGCAGCGAGAAGGTTCGCACGGTCCGCGGTGTCGGCTACATGCTCGTCGCATGAAGCGCCTGATCCAGCCGACGATCGTCCAGCGCGTCGTCGTTGCGCTCCTGATCGCCTTCGTGCTTGTGTGGGCAGCGCTGCTTGCCTACATCTATCTCGAGTTTCGCCAGGCGCTGGCGGTTGACCAGGGTTTGAAGAAGCTCGGGCGCGCGCTGAGCGCGGCGATGCAGGAACTGGATGGTGACGATGCGAAGGTGCGCATTCTCATCAAGGCTACCGCCACGGAATACAAGGCGCTGCGCATCAGCGGGAATCCGGGCGGGAGCCTGCTGCTGCAGCTCGAACGGCGGGGTGGCGATGCGCTGTTCTCGTCGCCCCCGTTGGGCACACAAGTTCTGTCGGGCGTGCCCATGCAGGTGGTCACCCAGCGGATCCATGGTCAAGCCTACTGGGTCTATCGAAGCGAGGTGGGGCCATGGACGCTCCATCTGGCAGAGCCCGAAATCACCGGATGGTGGATTCTCGAGCGGAACGCGCAACGCGTACTGCCTTACCTGTTGTTGGCGTTTCCGATCGTTCTGCTGCCAATCTGGTTTGCCGTGCGGGTGGGTCTGCGGCCTTTGCGACAACTGGCTGACGCCATCGCGCGGCGTGGTGCCGACGATCTTTCACCGCTCGGCCTCGAGCCTCGCTATGCGGAGCTCAAACCGCTTGCGGCTGCCCTGGAGGACATGATCGGGCAACTGCGCGACCAGGTCGCGCGCGAGCGCGCCTTTGTCCATGACGCAGCGCATGAGATGCGCACGCCCATGGCAGTGATCGCTGCGCAGGCTCACGCGCTCACCGGCGCCGAGACACAAGAAGATCGGGCGCGCGCACAGCTGCATCTCGAACAGGCCGTTGCCCGGGCGTCCCACCTCACGCAGAGGCTGCTCGAACTGGCCTCGCTCGACGAAGGCCGACATACGGCGCTCACGCAGGTCGATGTGACGCAACTCGCGCGGCAGTTGCTGGCCCAAGTCGCGCCCTGGGCGATGGCACGCGGCATCGAGGTGTCGCTGGAAGCGTCCGACAGCCTTCTTGCGGATGTCGATGTTCCAGCCTTCCAGTCGATCTTGGAGAACTTGGTCGACAACGCGATCCGCCACGCACGCGACGGCACTCGGATCGTCGTCACGTTGCAAAGGCATGAGGCCGAGGGTCTGCAACTTTCCGTCGAAGACGATGGTGTCGGCATCCCGGAATCCGAGCAGGAGCGTGTCTTCGAGCGCTTTCATCGCGGCGCCTCTCAAGAGTCGTCCGGCTCAGGATTGGGCCTGGCGATCGTCAAGCAGGCCGCTGCGCGCTGCGGCGGTCGAGTGAAACTCACATCAGGACTCGATTCTCGGGGCGCCGGGTTTCACGTCTGGTTGGGGGCGGCTCGGCCCAGCTGAGCGCTGATCGATCGGAAGCGGACTTTGAGTGCAGCCCTACATGGATGCACGTTGCACCGCCCCCGATTGCACCGACGTCAGAGCATGCTGATCGGAATCGATCTCTCGGTGCCGTCGACGAAAACTCGGCCACCCTCGATCAGCACCTTCTTGGGTTTTCCGTCGGCTCGGCGCGAGAAGGTACGGAACGTGAAGCTGGGCTTCTCGTTGGCATCTGTCGAAACCTTTGCCAATATCTCTGCAGCCAGCGCTTCGCCGAGCATCAGGCTGCGCGTGTTGTCGGTACGCCAGTGCACGCCGCCCATCGAACGGCCCATGGCCACGTTCTGGGCCAATTTGTTGAGTTCGCCTTCGATGGTGAGTTTGGCTGCATCGCCGGCGGACAGCTTGGCTCGGTTGTCGTACTTGCCGACGCCCATGCAGGTCTCGTCCACTGCCGCGTTTGCGGCCGGCTTGGTCGGGCGATAGGCCATGATGGTGCTGCCGCTTCCGAACGGTGCTGCTCTTTCGGTGAGGGTCGAGAAAGCGATCGGGGAGTCCGTTCCATCGGACGCCGTGGTGAAAGTCATGAAGAAGGCTTTCAGAACGGTGACGCAGGCGCCGGCAACGGTGGCGTGACCGGCGCCATAAGCCGGATGCGTCGGACTGCCGGCGGTGAAAGCCATGGGCAGCAGCATCGTGCCGCTACCGGGCTTGACGTGATCCTTGACGGCCTTCGTGTCGTCGATCCAGCGTGGCAGTCCGTAGTCACGCTTGACCCCGCCAACACCGAGATTTTGCATGTGCACGAGGCCGCCGTCGCAGGTTGACCTGCCACTTCTGGTTCCATACCACCTTGAGTGCACGCGTCGCGACTTCGGAAACCAGCGCAAGGATGTGCGGTCCGCCGAGTACTCCGAAGGCGGCTTCGCGATCTGCAAGCTCACCCTTCACGATGCCATTGCCCATGTCGTGGTACGGATTCCCCTGCGGCCACTTGGCGCCGCCCGAAAGGAGGATCAGTGCGCCATTGAAGTACGCCTGGTGCAGCGCATCCTTGTTGACGAAGCGTGCCAGGTCCCGCATGGTCGCGATGTATCGGTCATTGCTTTCGTAGCGCGTCGCGCCATCTTCATTCGACTTTCCATACGATTGACCGGCCGCGTCGCAACCGCTGTTCTGGGCACTCAGCCAGTCCGTCACGTCCGTGAGGTAGTTGATGGCTTCCTTGTACGGGCGCTGGCGCTGGTCGATGGTCTGCGTTCCGTACGTGGCCGGGCGCAGGAAAAATTGGCTGATCAACGGGCCGACCTCATCGCCAGGAAAGCCGAGGCGGAACAACGTGCGCGGTGTGAATGGTTTGAAGGCCACGGCCGAGCCGGGGATGTCCGTTCCGAGGATGAATCGGTCGTCCGGCCCGTCGTTATTCGGGGGCGCCGGGTTTTCAATGGTGCCCGCATTGGTGATGAAACTCGAGTCGACGGCCTGCTGGAAGCGCTGGTTGATTTCATCCACCGCGGTCGTGACCAGCGGGCTCGGCCCGGCGCTGCCGTCGAATTGGCCCACGGTTTCGTCGCGCAGAATCGCCATCCAATAGAGCTCGACCATCTCTGCTGCCGTGGTGTTCGACATGACGCTGGGTGCCGGTGGCATCACGTAGTCGTGCGGCGCATGCGTCAGCGGATCGGTCGCCCGGCCCGCCTGTGGGTTGGTGAAAGCGGCTGCGAATGCCAGCTTTCCCTCGTCAACCGGAATGGTGATCGGCCGTGGGCTGCCCATTGGAATCTGCGCGAACTCGCTGCCGTCCCCGCGGGTGCTCGATACAAGCGCCGCGAACGCGGCGGGCTCGACTTCTCCGTACTCGTTGTGCGGCAGCGTCTTGTGAAAGCTGCCCACGCCACGCACGTACTCGCCATTGATCTTCCAGATCCGATTCGTATCACCGTTGTACTTGCTCATGATTTTTCCTCCAGCCGGTTGGTTCAAACACCTGTCCTCGGCCGCATCCTGGTTGAATGCGGCTCGCATGCAAATGCAAATGCGCCTACGTCTTCGAGATCGGTTTCAACCGCTCGAAGATGCGACTCGAAATGGCCGGGTGCATGGAGGGTGCCTTGAGGCAACCGTCGGAAGCGGGCATGGGAAGCTCCGGGAACAACTGACGGGCCAAGGGCGTCTGCGGCAACTGTCGTTCTGAATCAGAAGACCGCCCGCATGAGGTCGCCCTGAAGGTGTTGAGTCAGTGTCTCAGGGCTGCGGACCTAGTGAATCATCAGACTTAAGGACAGCCGCCGATATATGGCTCAAGGCCTATCCGTGGCGATTGCGACAGCAGCCTCTTGCATCCGCTCGTCAGTTGTCAGTGCTTCGCCGAAGCAAGCTTTCCAGGACCAGCTCCGCAGCCTCTGCCACACCGACCCACGCCGAATCCACCACCAGCCTCGGCGTAGTCCACACCGCGTACTCGCGCCGAATCGCAGCCTCCCAACTCGGCAAAGCAAACCCCTCAATGTCCGCCTCGCGCCCCTCCACGCGCCGGCGGTGTTCGTCCGGATCCGAGCACACGATCTCGACATCGAGCACATCCGAGGCGGTGTCTGCCGCCACGTCCCGCCATGCCTTGCGCGTGACTTCGAGCGGGTTGACGCAGTCGGCCACGACCGACGTGCCGAGAGCGAGGTTCGATCGGGCGAGCTCGTAGGCGACGAGGTAGCCTTCGGGGCCGATGAGCTGCTGCGCGCCTGCTTTCTCGAGCGCGTGTTCGATGGCGTCGATGCGCAGGTAGACGGCGGGCCAGCGGGCGATGAGTTGGCGCGCGATGGAGGTCTTGCCGGTGCCGGGCAGGCCGCTGAAGACGACGAGCGTCGGCTTCATTCGCATTCGGCCGCTTGGGCCGCTTCGGTCGCTTCGGCTGTTTTCGCCGCTGGCCCTGTCACGCGCATCCTTCAATCCCTGTCGGGCGCGCCCAGCGGAAAGAGCGAGCGGAGCGGGCGTGCTTCTTCGACTGCGCGCGCGAAGGACGGGCGGGCGAGCAGGCGCGCGCGGTACGCGTGCAGCAGCGGAAACGCATCGGAGATGCGGTGTGTCCAGTCGGCGTAGAAGAGCGAGGGTGCGGCGGCGCAGTCGGCCATCGTGAAGTCGGCGCCGGTGGCCCAGGTCTTGTCGGCCATCTGCGCTTCGAGCCAGGCGTAGGCGACTTCGAGCTTCTGGGCGGCGAGGGCGACGCCTTCCTGGCGTTTGGAGACATCGCCCGTCAGGGCGGCGTTGACGGCGTGCTGCACCCAGTTCATCACGTGCAGGTCGAAGAAGCGATCGAAGAAGCGCACGTCGAGCGCAGCGCGCGGGTCGGCGGGCAAGAGGCGCACGGGGCCGGGGTGCTCCAGCTGCAGGTGCTCGATGATGATGCTGGTTTCGACGACGCTGCGCTCGCCGTCCACCAGCAGCGGAAACTTGGCGAGCGGCCAGCGCCGCAACCATTCGGCCGCATGCTCGGGCGTGTCCGGGCCGAAGGCGCGGAACTCGAAGGGCGTGCCGTTTTCGTACAGCGCGACGAGCACTTTCTGGGTGTAGGAAGAAAAGGGGTGGCCGTAGAGCGCGAGCATTGCGGGTCCTGCGAATGGAGCACGATGGGACGCACAGTCTGCCCGAAAAGCGGCCGTCGAAGCGGCCGCAGAGGAGTGCGCTGCAGGCGCTCGGCACCTCGTGTCGCGCTGAGGTTCGTTACGTACCGAGCGTCAGTTCGAACTGCTCGAGCGTTTGCGGGTGGCTGGCGAGTGCACGGCGCAAGGCGGGCAACCGCCTTTTGACGGCCGGCTGCATGGCGGTGGGGAGTTCGCCGAACGAGTCGGTCAGTGCTTCATCCTGATGTTCGGTCAGGATCGCTGCGAGCGTGGCGGCCTGCAGCAAGTCCTTCGCTGCCTTTTCGGGAAAGCCCTTGCGTGATGCGCTCGAGTACAGCTTGTGCCAGACGAACCGTTCTGCCCGGGGCAGCATCAAGGAAATGCAGTGCCCGCCCGCCAGCGCCGCGCCGGGATGCGGATCGTCTAGCAAGTAGTCGAAGAATGGAACGCCTTCGGCGTGCCACATGAGCTGGGGGATGGCGATGGGCTTGCCCAATTCCTTGCCTTGCACCAGAAGGTCGACGCGAAGACCCTCTCGGCCCTTCAGTTTCAGCGACGTCGACGGCGCCTGACTCGGGATTTGCGGCACCGGAGAGAAGCCGAGCTTGGTGGCATTCATTGCCTCGAGGAAAGACGCGGGTGCGCCGAGCTTGAGATGCTGGCCGGTGGCAAGGTCCACGTCCTGGGTTCGGCTGGCAATGGCGCGGGCGCCCAACTCGTTGAGCCATGCCATGTAGGCCAGCGTTCCGACCAGAACGAGTCCGGCCTCGAGCAAACGGCGGTTGTGGAGTTCGACCAGGACGCTGGCGACTCCTTTGTCGGCGACCTGAAAGCCGAGGTGTCGGAGGTTGCGGACCTGCGCATTGACCCACTGCGCAAATTCGATCTGCCGTTGCGCTTCGTCCAGTGCGCTCTGGTCCCCGTCCTTGCCGATCAGTTGTTCCGCTTTGATGCCTGGCACCTGGTAGTAGACCCTGTACCAGTAGGCGTACCCCGTACCCTCCCGTTTGAAGAGCGTACCCGGCGTCCCGGCAAGCAGCGCCGCGACGGACGAACTTCGCTCCTTCAGTTCAGCGTACTGCGTGCGAAACGCCAGTTCCTGCACGTGAAAAAGGGAGGGCGAGGAGGGCATGGTCCGGAGTTACCCAACAAAAACCAATTTTAGTGGGTAAATCGACCCGGGCCGCAACGTGGCCGGGCGGGCCTCAGGCGCCCAGTTCGACCCGCCGCCACGCTTCGAACATCTCCAACTGCTTCTTCAGCCAATCCACCGGCGCCGAGTTGGTGCCCCAGTGGTGCAGCCGGCCCGCGGCCTCGCCGAGGTTCCAGAGGTGCCGAAGCTGGATGAAGAGCGGCAGGGCGGCCAGGTCGTGCTGGCCGACGTCGCCGCCACCCGAGCGGTAGCCGCGCAGGTAGTGCGCCCAGCGCTCGCGCAGGGTGTCGTCGGGCTCCTTGAGGTTCTTGCGAAACAGGTACGACCAGGGCAGCACGCTGAGGTCGTAGGCGAGAAAGCCCGGGCCGGCATCGTCGAAGTCGAAGAAGGTGGTGGTCTTGGTGCCGGCGGCGTCGGTGGACACATGGTTGTTGAAGCCGTGCGTGTCGCCATGGCAGATGACTCGCGTCAGTCGGCCCTCCGCAGCTGCGAGTTCTCGTGTGACGCGCTGCGCCAGTTCACGGTAGCTCTGCAGCAGCGCGGGGTCGAGGTCCGGGTAGTCGGCCAGATAGCTCAGCGTTCGGCCGACCAGGTGGTGGCTGTCGAGCGTGTAGCGGCTGGGCGGGCCGTCGTGGTCGCGGGCGGCCTGGTGGATGCGCGCCAGGGTGCGGCCGGTCAGTTCGATCTCGTCGAGCCCTTCGGGGATGGCGCCGTCGGCGTGGCGGAACACAGCTAGGGCGCGCGGCCCTTCGGGGAACTGCAGCCGGGCGTGGCTTTGGCCCTTGGCCGTGGGCACCGGCGCCGCCACGTCGACGCCTCTGCGGTCGAGGTGCGACAGCAGCGACACCTCGAAGTCGACATTGAAGTCGCCGCGCGGGCGGATCGAGTACAGGCGCGCGACGTAACGCGTGCCGTCTTTCGAGCGAAGCGCGTAGTTGTCGTTGAGGCCGCGGCGGATCAGGTGGCAGGCCTGCACCGGGATGCCGTGGTGCTGCGTCACCCAGCGGGCGATGGAGGCGGGAGCAGCGGTGGTGTGAGAAGTGATGAGGTCGGGGTCGACGCTGTGGGTACCGTGCATGGTGCATGGTAGGTGAAAGCCACGCGCGTTCCTTCAGCCGGGCAAGCCGCGTCGCTCCGGCCGCCGCCCGAACCACGGTCGTGCCTGCTCCAGTTGCCCGGCCAGCGCGAAGAGCAGCGATTCGTCGCCGTAGCGCGCGGCGAACTGGCAGCCGATGGGCAGCCCGTCGGCCGACTGGTAGAGCGGCACCGACATCGCAGGCTGGCCGGTGATGTTGAAGGGGTAGGTGAAGGGCAGAAAGCCGTCGATCCGGTCGAGCCAGGCATCGACGTCGGGCGATTCGAAGTCGAAGTGGCCGATGGGCAGCGGCGGTTGCGCGAGGGTGGGCGTGAGCCACAGGTCGTAGCGCTCGAAGAAGGCGGCGATGCGGCGCGATTCGCGGTGCAGCGCGTGCACGGCCTGGATGAAGGCGGCGGCGGTGATGTGGCTGCCGCGCTCGGCGAGCGCGAAGGTGAGCGGCTCGACCAGTTGTGCGTCCGGCAGGCGGCCGCCGGTGGTGCGCGACACGTTGGCCATGGTGTGGGCCGCGAACACGGTGCCGAAGCCGGCGCGCAGGCCGGCCGCGTCGCAGTCGGGGGAGGCTTCTTCGACATGGTGGCCGAGCGATTCGCACAGCCGGGCGGCGTCTTCGACTGCGGCAATGCAGTCCGGATGCACGGGCTCGCCGGTCGGCGCGTGGCGCGCGAAGGCAATGCGCAGCGGCGGTGGGGGCGCGTCGAGTTCGGCGAGGTAGGGGCGCAGCGGTGGCGGCGCGACGTAGGGGTCGCCCGGCATCGGCCCGGCGATGGCGTCGAGCAGGGCGGCGCTGTCGCGCACGCTGCGGCTCACCACGTGCTGCATCGCGAGGCCGCTCAGGCCTTCGCCGCCTTCGGGGCCGGCGCTGATGCGCGCGCGCGTGGGCTTGAGCCCGAAGAGCCCGCAGCACGACGCGGGGATGCGGATCGACCCACCGCCGTCGGTGGCATGTGCCATGGGTACGATGCCCGCGGCCACCGCAGCGGCCGACCCGCCGCTGGAACCGCCGGGCGACAGCTCGAGCCGCCACGGGTTGCGCGTGATCCCGTAGAGCCGGGATTCGGTGCAGGGCGACAGGCCGAATTCCGACGAGGCCGTCTTGCCCGCGATCACGAGACCGGCGCGGCGGAAGCGCGACACGACCTCGCTGTCGCTCTTGGCGACGTTCTGCGCATAGAGCCGCGAGGCCGACGTGGTGGCCGCCCCTTCGACCGACGCCACGAGTTCTTTCACCAGAAAGGGCACGCCGTGAAAAGGCCCGTCGGCCGGCGCGCCGGACGCGAGCCGGCGCCGCGCGTCGTCCACGAGCGGCGTCACGATGGCATTGAGCGCGGGGTTGCGCTCGTTCATGCGCGCCTCGAAGGCGTCGAGCAATTTGCTTGGGGAGACCTTGCGCTGCCGCACCAGCGCCGCCAGGCCGAGGCCGTCGTGGTCTTCGTAGTCGTTCATGGCTGCTCCGGGGGGTTGGGTGCGGTCGCGTCCGGCCACTGCGCGGCGGGCATCGGGCTCGCACGGTCGAGCGACGGAGCCACGGCGCTCGCGAAGCCGGCGCATTGGAGCGAGCCGATGTGCAGCACGCCGTGGTCGATCTTCAGGCGCACTTTGCCGTCGCTCACGGCGTAAAGGTCCGGGTGCGCCGCGAGAAAAGTCTGCGCCTCGGCTTCGCTGCGCCCCGCGAAGCCGTCGATGAAGTGGTGCGCGTTGCGCTCGACGTGCGTGATGCCGAGCAGGCTGACCAGCGCCAGGTCTTGTTGTACCGAGATGCCGGCCTGCGTCGTCAGGTCTTCGGCGGACATGAAGAAGCGGCCGGCGCCCTGCACGTTCCAACTGCGGCAGCGCGCGAGGTTGACGAGCGACTTGTAGAAGCCCTTGCAAAGCTTGGTCGACACGCCGGCGTAACCGCATTCGCGTGCAGCGGGAAATGCGGCCAGGTCGCCGTCGGACTCGTCGATGATCACTGGCAGATGCCGCGCGAGCGGCGCCACGTCGCGCGCGAGTGCGGCCTGGCGCTTGATCGGCTGCTCGATGAAGAGCGTCGAGTTGCACAGCCGCTGCAGCTCGGGCTTGGCCTTCATGCGCAACCAGAGGTCGGCGATGGCCTCGGCGTCGTCGAATTGCTCGTTGCCGTCGAGCGTGACGTGGTAGGGATCGTCAATGGTTTCCAGCACCGACGCGATACGGATCAGACGGTCGAGATCGGCGTCGGGCTGGCCGGACACCTTGAGCTTGTAGTAGCGGTTGCCGTAGTAGCGCACCACTTCTTCGAGCGTTTCGGGCAGGCCGTCGTCGACGCGCGTGCCTGGTGGCTGGTCGGCGGCGACGATCGGGTCGACCAGGCCGACCGTGTGGCGCGCCTGCAGCGTGGCCGCCGGCGCGAGCGACGCCAGAAAGCTGCCGAAGTCGAAGCCGTCGAGGTCGGGCACGATCGCGTGCGGCCGCAGGCCGAACCGGTTGGCGTTCGTGGCCGCTGCAAAGCTCAGGACTTCGAGGCGGCACAGCGCATCGGCCACTGCGCGGTCGATCATGGCCGGCCCGTAGCTCGCGACCAGCGGCGGCAGGCCGATGCGCGCGCCGTCGGTCAGCTGCTTGGCGTAATGCTCGGCGAAGAGGTCGAAGGCCGTCAGGGCGGGCGCCGCGAGGTAGGCGGCCTTGCACAGCTCGATGGCCTTGCGCAGCTGGTGCAGGTTCTGCGCGTCGCTGAGGGCGGGGTTCTTGTCGAACCACTTCGCGCCCAGCGCCTCGGCCCCGTGGCCCACTGCTTCGCGGCCATCGTCCCGGCGGATGCGCACGCGCACGATGGCCTGGATGCCTTCGGTGACGGTGATCACGCCGAAGCGAAACGGCAGACGCAGGCGGTAGGGCTGCTCGAAACATTCCACGTCGATCACGCGGAGCCGGGGAGGTGAACTCATGGCATTCCTTCCAGCACGCCGCTCAGGTAGCCGATGGCGCGCGCGGCGCAGCCCGGGCCGTCGGGCAGGTAGTCGAAGGGTTCGACGGCGATCCAGCCGTCGTAGGCGTGGCGCTCCAATGCCTGCAGCACGGGCCGCAGCATCAGTTCGCCCTGGCCCGGCCCGCGCCCGCTCGGGTCGTTGACCTGGATGTGCGCGACGAGCCCGCTCGGCAGCCAGCGGTCGAGCACGTCGGCGGGGCTTTCCGCCTCGGTTCGGCTCGCGGCATAGCAGTCGAGCATGGTGCGAAGCGCCGGGCTGCCGATGGCGCGCACGATGTCGGCGGCTTCGTCGACGCGGTGGATGAAGTTGGCGCCCGGCGGCGCCAGCGGCTCGATGCAATAGACGACGCCGGCCCGCTCGGCATGGCGGGCGAGCACGGCGAAGGTGTCGGTGGCCGTGTCGATGGCGGCTTGGCGCGCGGCATCGCCTTCCGGGGCCGGGCCTTCAGGCAAGCGGCGCTGCGCCGGCGAGCCGTGGACCATGATCGTGCCGCCTAGCTCGGCGCACAGATCGATCAGCCCGCAGAGCCGGTCGCGGGTGCGTGCGCGGACGTCCGCGTCGGGGTCGGTGACGCTGAGGTCCGGCGTCGGCGCCAGCAGCCAGTGCAGACCCGACACCGCGATGCCGGCATCGGCGGCCGCGCGCCGCAGTTCGCCGCGCTCGCGGGCCGAGAGACGGAGCGCGTCGTCGCCGAGCGTGAAGGGCGCAACCTCGAGACCGGCATAGCCCAGCGCGGCGGCGTACTCGCACTGCCGCGCAAAGGGCATGGGCTGGAGCACTTCGTTGCACAGGGCGATGCGCATGCGCGGTGGCCGGTGGGGCGCCTTCACCAGTGCGGGCCGGGGCGCGCCTGCCCCTTGCCGACGGTGCCGGTGAGTTCGCTGTAGATGTCGAGCGTGAGCTGGCCCATCTCGGGGGTCGCGCGCGTCTCGACGCTGCGCGGCCGCGGCAGGTCGATGCGGTGGATGCCGGCCACGCGGCCGGGCCGCGCGGACATCACGACCACGCGGTCTGCCAGAAAGACCGCTTCGGGAATCGAGTGCGTGACGAAGACGATGGTCTTGCGGCCTGCGCCGCCGCCGGCTTCGCCCCAGATGCGAAGCAGCTCGATGTTCATCTCGTCGCGGGTCATGGCGTCGAGCGCGCCGAAGGGCTCGTCCATGAGCAGGATCGGCGGGTCGAGCAGCAGCGCGCGGCAGAGCGACACGCGCTGCTGCATGCCGCCCGAGAGCTCGCCCGGCCGCTTGCGGGCGAAGTCGCCGAGCCCGACCAGCTGCAGCAGCGACATCGCCCGCTCGCGAAAGCCGCGCGGGTCGAGCCCCGACAGTTCTGCGGGCAGCAGCACGTTGTCGAGCACGCTGCGCCACTTGAGCAGCACCGCCGCCTGGAACACCATGCCCACGCGCGACACCGGGCCCGACACCGCCATGCCGTCGACCGTGATGCGGCCCGACGTGACCGGCCGCAGCCCCGCGATGATGCGCATCAGCGTCGACTTGCCGCAGCCGCTCGGCCCGACCAGCGCGACGAACTCGCCGGCATGCACGTCGAGCGAAATGTCCTGCAGCGCCTCGACCGGACCGCTTTCCGCCTGGTAGACCATGCCGACCCGCTCGATGCGGATCAGCGGCTCTCCGGTGGCGGCTGCTGCCGTGCCCTGCTGCACCATGCCCGGCTTGCGCGCGTCGCTCACTTCACCGGCAGCGGCATGGCCACCTTGGTCAGGAACTCGGTGGTGTACACGGCCTTGCAGTCGAGCTTGCGCGGCAAGCCCATGTAGGTGTTGACGATGTCGACCGACTCGCACATCTTCTTGTCGTCGATCCAGCCGATGCCCTTGTCGGCATAGGTCTGCGTGCGCATGAGGTCGAGGCCCAGCATCATGTTGGGCTCGATGATGGCCAGGTCGATCTCGGGCACGCGCTTCTTGAAGATCGCCAGCGCTTCCTTGGGATCTTTCATGACGTCGCGCCAGCCCTTGTAGGCGGCTTCCATGAAGGCCTTGAGCACCTTCGGCCGGTCTTTCATGGTCTTGTCGCCGGCCATGATCGACATGCTGTAGAGGTCGAAGCCGGTGTCGGCCCACGGCATCATGACCGCGTTGCCCTTGCCCATGGCTTTCTCGTAGAAGGGCAGGCCGGTGGTGTAGTCGCCCACGGCATCGACGCGCTTCTCGGCCAGCGCGGCGATCTTGGCGGACGGCTCGATGTTCACCCACGTGACCTTCGACTCGTCGATCTTGTGCAGCTTGGCGAAGGCGGGCCAGGCCTGCCGCTGGCCGTCGCCCGGGGGCGCGCCGATGTTCTTGCCTTCGAGGTCCTTCGGCTTGGTGATGGGCATGTCCTTGCGGCTGAAGAAGTTGAGCGGTGTCTTGTCGAACACCATGCCGATCATCTTCACGCGGGCGCCGCGCGCCTGCGCGCCCAGCACGGCCACGGCATCGGCCAGGCCGGCGTCGGCGCGGCCGGTGTCTACCTTGGCGATGGAGTCGCCGGAGCCCTTGGAGTTTTCGAGCGTCACGTCCAACCCGGCGTCCTTGAAGTAGCCCTTGTCGAGCGCGACCCAGTAGGCGGCGTGGTCGCCCACCGCGAACCAGTTCAAGGCGAAGGTGAACTTCTCGAGCGGCTGTGCATACGCACTGACCGCGCTGCACAGGACGGCCGCGGCGCCGCAGCGCGCCAGGCTTCGAAAGAACTTGCTCATCGTTGCACTCCTTGTGAATCGAATCGGAAAAGGACAGCCCGCTCAGACATCGCCTGCCCACGGCGCCAGGATGCGGGACAACCCGGCGACCGCGCCGAAGAGCACCAGGCCCAGGATCGAGATCCACACCAGCGCCGCGAAGGCCACCGGCGTGTTCATGGTGCTCTGCGAGGTGATGATCACGTAGCCCAGGCCTTTTTGCGAGGCCACGAACTCGCCCACGATGGCGCCCACCACCGCCGCCGTGGCGGTGATCTTGAGCGCGCTCAGGATGTAAGGGTAGGCATTGGGAATGCGGATCTTCAGGAAGACCTTCCACTTGGGCGCGTTGAACACGCGCCCGAGGTCGATGAGTTCGTCGTCGATCTGCGTCAGGCCGACGGCGGTGTTGATGACCACCGGAAAGAACCCGATCAGCGCGCCGATGAGCATGTTGGGCAAGATTCCGTAGCCCATCCAGATGAGAAAGAGCGGCGCCACCGCCACCTTGGGCAGCGTGTTGACGAACACCAGAAAGGGCATCAGCACGCGCGAGATGGCGGGCGACCAGGCGATGGCGAGCCCGAGCAGCACGCCCGACGCGCCGGCGATGACGAAGGCACCCAGGATTTCCACGCCGGTGATCCAGATGTGCCGGGCCCACGGGATTTCGGTGCCGATCATCGACTGCCACACCAGCGCGGGTGGTGGCAGCAGGTATTCGCGGATGTCGAACCAAACCACCGCGAAGTGCCACAGCACGATCAGCACCGCGAACAGCAGGAAGGCCGGCAGGTAGTGCACGAACCAGTCGCGTGTCGATTTCATGGGGCGAGCTCCAGCGCGTGGTCGCGCACCCAGGCTTCGTCGACCGACACGCCGAGGCCCGGCCCGTCCGGCAGCTGCACCTGCCCGCCGCCGCGCCAGACGCGTTTGCGCAGAAAAGGCGTGTCGATGTATTGCGGCCCGTTCAGTGCCAGCGGGTTGATGTCGAAGGCGGCCGCCAGGTGCAGGCCGGCGGCGAGCCCGAGGTCGGTTTCGGTCAGGCCCGACAACGACAGTTCGAGCCCGGCCGCCTCGGCCGCGTCGCACAGCTGGCGCGAACGGTAGAGGCCGGCGTTGCGCTGCACCTTGGCCACCACCGTGCCGATGGCGTCGGCGCGTGCGTATTCGAGCAGGTCGGCCACCGAGCGCAGCGATTCGTCGATGCCGATGCCCACCGGGCTGGCCGCGCAGAGCCGGCGGTAGGCCGCGAGGTTGAAGCCGTTGAGCGGCTGCTCGAAGAGCGCGACGCCGAGTTCCGCAAAGCGGCGCGACTGGCGCAGCGCCGCGTCGATGCGGTAGCCCCGGTTGGCGTCGACCTGCATCCAGTGGTCGCCCAGCGCCTGTCGGGTCTGAGTGACGAGCCCGAGGTCGCCGGCTTCGCCGTGCATGCCGATCTTCACGTCGAAGTGCCGGTAGCCTGCGTCGAGGCCCGCGGCCACGTCGGCCTCCGGCGCATCGGGCCGGGCCACCGAGATCATCCACATCAGGTCGAAGCTCGTGCGCCGGCATCCGCCCAGCAGCTGGTACACCGGCACGCCGAGCGCATGGCCGAGCGCGTCGTGCGCCGCCACGTCGATGGCCGACTTGGCGAGCGGCGATCCGGTCGTCACGCCGGGCTGGATCGCGCGCTCCATGGCGCGGTGCAGCGCGTCGAAGTTCCAGAGCTCGATGCCGATCACGGCTGGCGCCAGGTAGCGGCGCAGCGTGCTGACGATGGTTTCGCTGGTCTCGTAGGTCCAGCGCGGCGTGGGCGTGGCCTCGCCCCAGCCGACGGCGCCGCAGTCGGACGTGATCTTGACCAGCACGCGGTGCGACAGCGTGCCGGGGTCGCCCGCCACGCCGCCGGCGAGCACGAACACCGACTTGAACGAGAACCCGAGAAGGAACACATCGACCGACGCGATCTTCATGGGCGTGGACTTCATGGACGCGGGCTTCAGCCGAGCCACTCGGCGAGATGGGCCGCGACGAAGTCGTCGTCGCCCAGGTCGCGGTGCTGCGCGAGCACGCGGTCGATCTCTTCGCGCTGGCCCGGGCTCAGCCCTTCGTGGGGGTCGAGGCACCAGATGCCTTCGAGCAGCCCCTGGCGGCGCAGCACTTCGTGACAGCCGGCGATGCAGCCGTGGAAGTCGTTGGCGACGTCGAAGAAGGCGGCGTTGCAGTCGGTGACGCGGCTGTCGAGCGCGAGGAGCTCCGGATCGACCGGGCCGCCGCCTTGCACCGCCACATGGCAGCGCGCCAGCAATTCGACGGCGCGTGAAGTCCAGACCGACCAGTGGCCCAGCAGCCCGCCGCGAAAGCGCAGCGTGACCGGTCGGCCTTCGCGCATCACGGTGAAGGGCGTGATCAGGTCGAGCACGATGTGGTCGTCGTTGCCGGTGTAGAGCGTCACGCGGTCTTCGGCGCCGGCTTCGGCCACGCCGCGCATCACGTCGAGCGTGCGGTAGCGGTTGAAGGGCGCGACCTTGATCGCGACCACGTTGTCGATGGCAGCAAAGCGCGTCCAGAAGCGTGGGCCGAGATGCAGGCCGCCCACCGCGGGCTGCAGATAGAAGCCGACCAGTGGAATCTCGCGGGCGAGCGCCGTGCAGTGTTCAATCAGCGCGTCTTCGTCGGCGCCCTTCATCGCGGCGAGGCTGAGCAGGCCCGCGTGGTAGCCGAGGCCGCGCGCGATGCGGGCTTCGCCAACGGCTTGCTCGGTGCGGCCGCTGAGCCCGGCAATGAGGACGCGAGGCTTCGAGCTCGGCTTCCAATCGCGTGCGACTTCGGCTGCGATGCGCAGCACGGGTTCGTACAGGCCGCGCTCGCGGATGGCGAACTGGGTGGTGTGCACGCCGACGGCCAGGCCGCCGGAGCCGGCGTCGAGGTAGTAGCGGGCCAGCGCGCGCTGCCGGCGTTCGTCGAGCTCGCGCCGGGCCGTGAGCGCGAGCGGGTGGGCCGGGATCGCCAACCCTTCGCGCAGGCTGCGCAGCCAGTCGGGGGTGTCGTTGGCCATGGCTCAGCCGAACTCCGGGCCGGCCACGGCGAACTGCGCGTTGTCGGCCTG
>JAHJOG010000157.1 GCA_018820395.1 Gammaproteobacteria bacterium
ATCACCGACCCGAAGAACGGAAGCAGCAGCCATCCGAAGGCAATGCTGACGGCGATCAGCAGGGCGAGAAAGACGCCGCGTTGGAGTTGGGTCGAGTTCATGAGCGGGCTCGACTGTAGCCGACGCCGGACCCTCTGCGCGTCGGACGGCACGGTGAAAGTGCAGCGGCGCTGCGAAAGCACTACAGTCGTCGAGATCGCCACCGTGAGACGCCCGCACAGGAGGATTTGCGCTCGTGAAAACACTGTCATTCGCCCGAGGCGGCGCACTGCCGGCATTGGGACTCGGCTCCTGGCGCATGGGCGAGGCCGCCGCCCGCCGGCCCGCCGAAGTGGCCGCCGTGCGCGCCGCGATCCGCATGGGATACCGACTCATCGACACCGCCGAGATGTACGGCGAAGGCGGCGCGGAGGAAGTGGTCGGCCAGGCCGTGGCCGAAGCCCTGCGCGCGGGTGAGGTGCGGCGCGACGAACTCTTCATCGTGAGCAAGGTGTACCCGCACAACGCCAGCCGCGACGGCACGCCCGCCGCCTGCGCGCGCAGCCTCGCTCGGCTGGGGCTGGACCACATCGACCTCTACCTGCTGCATTGGCGCGGCCAGTTCGAACTCGCCGAGACCTGCGACGCACTGCGCGCGCTGGTCGACAAGGGGCTCGTCCGCCACTGGGGCGTGAGCAACTTCGACACCGACGACATGGAAGAACTGGCCGCGACCTGCGGTGGTGCGGCCGACTGCGCGGCCAACCAGGTCTACTACAGCGTCCGCGAACGCGGCCCCGAAACCACGCTATTGCCTTGGCTGCGCACCCACGCGATGCCGATGATGGCCTACAGCCCCATCGACCAGGGCGCCCTGGCTTCCGACACCGCACTCGCACCCATCGCCGCGCGCCACGGCATCACACCCGCTCAACTCGCGCTCGCCTGGGTCCTCGCCCAGCCCGACGTCTGCGCCATCCCCAAAGCCGTCCGCCCCGAGCACCTCCAAGACAACCTCGCCGCAGCGCAGATCCAGCTCACCCCCGCCGACCTCGCCGAGATCGACCGCCTCCACCCACCCCCGCTCCGCAAAAAACCGCTGGCAATGCTCTAGGCTTCAGCGTGTTTGGCCGCTGCGATGATTGCCTCTTCGTCGTGCGCTGCCCCGTTCAGAAACAGGTTGAGCACCACGGCCGAGATCGACGACAGAAGGATGCCCGACTCGATCAGCGAGTGGATCGAATGCGGCATCCATTGCTTGAAGTTGGGCGCAATGAGCGGAATCATGCCGACGCCGATCGACACCGCCACCACCATGGCGTTGTGCCGGTTGTTCTTGAAATCGACGCCCGACAGGATGCGGATGCCGGTCGCGGCCACCATGCCGAACATCACCAGCCCGGCACCGCCCAGCACCACGGTCGGCAGCGACTCCACCAGCGCGGCCATCTTGGGCAGCAGGCCCAGCACGATCAGGATCACGCCGCCGGCGACGCACACGAAGCGGCTCTTAATGCCGGTCACCGCCACGAGCCCGACGTTCTGCGAGAAGCTGGTGTACGGAAAGGTGTTGAAGATGCCGCCGATGAGCGTGCCCAGACCGTCGGTGCGCAGCCCGCGTGCAAGGTCTTTCTGGCCGATCTTGCGGTCGGTCATTTCGCCCAGCGCGAGAAACATGCCGGTCGATTCGATCATCACCACGATCATGACCAGCGTCATGGTGAGGATCAGGATCGGGTCGAAGATGGGGATGCCGAAGTGCAGCGGCAGCACGACGTCGAACCACGCCGCCTTGCCGACCTTCTCGAAGGTCATGAAGCCGAAGGCCGTGGCGACCACGGCGCCGATCACGATGCCCAGCAGCACAGAGATGTTGGCGATGAAGCCCTTGGCGAACTTGACGATCAGCAGGATCGAAACCAGCACCAGCGCAGCGATGCCCAGGCCGCCCAGGTCGGCATAGCGGGGGTTCGGCACGGTGGGCAGCAGTGCCAGGCCCTTGGGCACCGGCGGCACGGCGCTGCCGGGCGAGGTCACGTCGGCCAGCCACTTGGTGTACGCCGGGTCGACGATGGCCGGTGCGGTCGGGCCGAAGGGATTGCCGAAGATCCAGTTGATGCCCACCCGCTTCAGGCTCACGCCGATGACCAGGATGATGGTGCCGGTGACCACCGGCGGAAAGAAGCGCAGCATGCGCGACACCATCGGCGCGATCAGGATCGAGATGACGCCCGCGCCGATGATCGAGCCGAACAGCAGTTGCGCCCCGGCCTGGCCCGGGTTGGCGTTGGCGATCGCCACCATCGGCGCCACCGACGCGAAGGTCACGCCCATCATCACCGGCAGCTTGATGCCGAACCATTGCGTGGCGCCCAGCGACTGGATCAGCGTCGCGATGCCGCAGCAGAAGAGGTCGGCCGAGATGAGTAGCGCCACCTCCTGCGGACTGAGCTTGAGCGCTCGCCCGACGATGAGCGGCACCGCGACGGCACCGGCATACATGACGAGAACGTGCTGTAGCCCGAGCGTGGCGAGCTTGCCCGCAGGAAGCCTCTCATCGACGGGGTGGACGGACGACGGTGCGGTGGCGGACATGCGCGAATCTCCTGGCTGGGATCAACGGGGCCGTAAAGGGCTGGAACTGACTGTGACGAACCGGTGTCGAGCGGGGCCCGCATCCTCGAATCGTGTACGCGAAACTGTATACACATTTGAAGACGATCTGTATAGCGGAAAACCCGCACGCTGCCGGACGCCCAAGCAAGGCGCGGGCCAGACGGGCTGCCGGCGGCAGGCGGGGTGGACGAGCGCCCGCGCATCGCCCATGCTTGCGAACCCGTTCGAATTTTCTGGAGATCGCGTGAACCATTCTTTCGACGCCATCGTCATCGGAGCCGGTCAGGCCGGACCACCGCTCGCAGGCCGACTCACCGGCGCCGGCATGAAGGTCGCCATGATCGAGCGCAAGCTCTTCGGCGGCACCTGCGTCAACACCGGCTGCACTCCGACCAAGACGCTGGTCGCGAGCGCCCACGCGGCCCATCTCGCGCGCCGCGCGGCAGACTTCGGCATCACCATCGGCGGGCCGGTGCAGGTCGACATGGCGGCCGTCCGGGCCCGCAAGAACAAGGTGGTCGGCGATTCGCGCAACGGCGTTGAATCGTGGCTCAAGGGGATGGACGGCTGCACGGTCTTCGAAGGCCACGCGCGCTTCGTCTCGGCCACGCAGGTGCAGGTGGGCGACGACCTGCTTTCCGCGCCGCGCATCTTCATCAACGTGGGTGGTCGCGCCGTGGTGCCGGACTTCGATGGCATCCACGACGTGCCCTATCTGACCAACGTTTCCATCCTCGAGCTCGACCAGGTGCCGCACCACCTGGCGGTGATCGGCGGGAGCTACATCGGGCTGGAGTTCGCGCAGATGTACCGCCGCTTCGGCGCCGAGGTCACGGTGATCGAGAAGGGGCCGCGTCTCATTGCCAGAGAGGACGAGGAGGTGTCCGCCGCGGTGCGCGAGATCCTCGAAGGCGAGGGCGTTGCCGTGCGCACCGGCGCCGAGTGCATCCGTTTCGGGCGGCGCGGCGACGGCGTTGCAATTGGTCTGGACTGCGGATCGGGCGCGCCCGAGGTCGTCGCGTCGCACGTGCTCTTGGCCGTGGGGCGGCGCCCCAACACGGACGACCTCGATCTTGACCGCGCCGGTGTGAAGCTCGACGGCCGCGGCTACATCGAGGTCGACGATCAGCTGCAGACGTCGACCCAGGGCATCTGGGCGCTGGGCGACTGCAACGGGCGCGGCGCGTTCACGCACACGGCCTACAACGACTTCGAAATCGTGGCAGCCAACCTGCTCGACGGCGGGCAGCGCCGCGTGAGCGATCGCATCGGCGTCTACGCGCTCTACATCGATCCGCCGCTCGGCCGGGTCGGCATGACCGAGGCGCAGGCGCGCGATGCGGGCAGGGCGGTGCGGGTCGGCAGCCGGCCGATGACGCGCGTGTCACGGGCGGTCGAGAAAGGCGAGGACGCCGGACTGATGAAGGTGGTGGTGGACGCCTCGACGGGAGCGATCCTGGGTGCCGCGATCCTGGGCGTCGGCGGCGACGAGGCGATTCACGGCGTCATCGATGCGATGTCGGCGGGGGCGTCGGCCGATGCGCTCCGACGGACCATGCACATCCATCCGACCGTGTCCGAACTGGTGCCGACGATCCTCGGCGAACTCAAGCCCTGATCGCGGCGCGGATCGTCGGCCGTCTCACGCTGGCGGATGCGGATCGTCGGCGAGCTCGTCATCGGGCACCGGCGTGGGATCGAAACTGCTCGCGATGCGCACGGCTTCGGCCAGGTCACCCAGTTCCTCCAGATGCTGCGAGGCCAGGCGGGCCAGTGTCCGACGGCCCTTGGGCAGCAGATGCACCTCGACCTGCCGCCGGTCGACCGTGCTGGTCCTTCGCTGAACCAGGCCGGCTTCTTCGCAGCGCGTGACCAGCGCAACCACCCCGTGCGGCTGCGCCTGCAAGCGGTCGGCGAGTTCACCGATGGATGCCCATTCGCGCCCGGGAAAGCCGCGCACGTGCACCATCAACTGGTACTGAAGCACGGTGACGCCCGCGCTGCGCGCCGCGTCTTCGCTGAATCGCAGAAAGGTGCGCAGCCGGAAACGAAATTCCGACAGCGCTTCCATTCTTTTCTTGTCGGCGACCTTGTCGCCGAGCTTGCCCTTGTCCTGCATGCGGCCCGCCTGTTGTTTGCCCCGGAATGTAGCAATCACCGCCATGGTGCGAGTTCGCCGCCTGAAAAGCACCGGAGGGAAATCCCTCATGACATGAGGTAAAAAGTCTCATAACATGATGTAAATGAAGATCAAGAGCCAGCAGAATTTCTACTCGGGCATCATGTTTGCCGCGGTCGGCGCCGCCTTTTCTATCGGTGCCACCAACTACAACCTCGGGGAGGCGGCCCGCATGGGGCCGGGCTATTTCCCGCTCGTCCTGGGTGCACTCTTGTGTGTGCTCGGGCTTCTGGTGATGCTCACCGGCATCACAGTCAACACGAGCGACGGCCAGCCCATCGGCAAGATCGCCTGGAAGCCGCTCAGCCTCGTGATCGGCGCCAACTTGCTTTTCGGAGTGCTGCTGGGCGGCATTCGGGAGTTCGACATTCCGGCGATGGGACTGATGGTCGCCATCTATGCAATGGTGATCGTCGCCTGCATGGCCGGCCCGCAGTTCGCCATGAAGCGCGCCCTGATCCTCGCCACCATCCTCGCCATCGGCAGCTACCTCGTTTTCATCCTCGGCCTCGGACTTCAGTTCCAGGTGTGGCCCACCTTCATCAGCTGAAAGGGCTGACCCATGGAACTGATCAATAACCTGAGCATCGGGTTCGAGGCGGCGTTCACGCTGCAGAACCTCATCTACGCATTCGTCGGCTGTCTGTTGGGCACGCTGATCGGGGTGCTGCCGGGCATCGGCCCGCTGGCGACCATCGCCATGCTGTTGCCGGCCACCTACGCGCTGCCACCAGTGGCCGCACTGATCGCGCTCGCGGGCATCTACTACGGCTCGCAGTACGGCGGGTCGACCACAGCGATTCTGGTCAACCTGCCGGGCGAGTCATCGTCGGTGGTGACGGTGATCGACGGGCACCAGATGGCGAAGAACGGGCGGGGCGGGCCCGCGCTCGCGGCCGCCGGCCTGGGGTCTTTCTTCGCAGGTTGCGTCGGCACGCTGCTGATCGCCGCCTTCGCGCCGCCGCTGACCGAGCTGGCCTTCAAGTTCGGCCCGGCGGAATACTTCTCGCTGATGGTGCTGGGCCTGATCGGCGCGGTGGTACTGGCGTCGGGCTCGCTGCTGAAAGCCATTTGCATGATCATCCTGGGCCTCTTGCTCGGGCTGGTCGGCACCGACGTGAACTCGGGCGTGGCACGCTACAGCTTCGACATCCCGGAACTCACCGACGGCATCAGCTTCATCGCCATCGCGATGGGGATCTTCGGCTACGGAGAGATCATCGCCAACCTGTCGAAGCCCGACGAGGAGCGTCAAGTCTTTGCGGCCGAAGTCAAAGGTTTGTGGCCGACCAAGCAGGACTTCCGCGACATGGCCCCGGCCGTGCTCCGCGGCACGGCGCTAGGGTGTTCGCTCGGCATTCTTCCGGGCGGCGGCTCGCTACTGTCGGCCTTTGCCTCGTACACGCTCGAAAAGAAGATGCGCCTGCGCCCGGGCGAGATCGAGTTCGGCAAGGGCAACATCCGCGGTGTCGCGGGGCCGGAATCGGCCAACAATGCGGGCGCGCAGGCGTCGTTCATTCCGCTGCTGACGCTCGGCATCCCGGGCAACCCGGTGATGGCGTTGATGGTGGGCGCGATGACCATCCACAACATCCAGCCCGGCCCGCAGGTCATGACCAGCAACCCCGAGCTGTTCTGGGGCCTGATCGCCTCGATGTGGATCGGCAATCTGATGCTGGTGATTCTCAACCTGCCGCTGATCGGCATGTGGGTCAAGCTGCTGTCGATTCCCTATCGCTGGCTGTTTCCGGCCATCGTGCTGTTCTGCGCGATCGGCGTGTATTCCACCAACAACAACACCTTCGACGTGTGGATGGTGGCGGTGTTCGGGGTGATCGGCTATGCATTCATCAAGCTGGGCTGCGAGCCGGCGCCGCTGCTGCTCGGGCTCATCCTGGGGCCGATGATGGAAGAGAACTTGCGACGCGCGCTGCTGCTGTCGCGCGGTGATTGGAGCGTGCTGGTCACGCGGCCGATTTCGGCATCGCTGCTGGTCGCGGCGGCCGTGCTGCTGGTGATCGTGCTGCTGCCCGCGGTGCGCTCTACGCGCGAGGAAGCGTTCGTCGAAGAAGGGTGAGTGGAGACAACGGCCGGGGCTGCATCGGCGGCCCCGGTCGCCCTCAAGCGAGTAGATCGGAGAGCGTGCGCGCGATGACTTGGGTGGTACGCCGCAGGTCTTCGAGCACCAGGCGCTCGTCGTTGCGCTTGGCATGCGATTCGAGCACGGTGCGCGGGCCGGCGCCGTAGATCACGCCGGGAACGCCCGCCTCGGCATAAAGGCGAACGTCGGTGTAGAGCGGCGTGCCCATGGCCTTGATCGGTTCGCCGAACACCTGCAACCCATGCTTCTGGATGGCGTCGACCAGCGGCTGGTTGCCCGGCAGCGGCTTCATCGAATTCGCCAGCAGCATGCGGCGGATCTCGACCGTGATGCCCGGCACTTGCGCCGCCGCCTCGGCGATCACCCGGCGGATGCTGGCTTCGACTTCGGCCGGGTTCTCCTCGGGGATCATGCGCCGGTCGAGTTTGAACACGACCTTGCCCGGCACGACGTTGGTGTTGGTGCCGCCTTCGATGCGGCCGACGTTCAGATAGGGATGCGTGATGCCTTCGACGGCGGAACTCACCTGGCGATACAGCGCGTTCTGCGCATAGAGCGCGTTCAGGATGTGCACCGCGCCTTGCAGCGCGTCGACGCCAGTGTCCGGAATGGCGGCGTGGGCCATCTTGCCGTGCACCGTGACTTCCATCTGCAGGCAGCCGTTGTGCGCGGTGACGACTTCGTAGCTGAATCCTGCGGCGATCATGAGGTCGGGCTGGGTCAGGCCCTGCTTCAAGAGCCAGCCGGGGCCGAGGAGGCCGCCGAACTCTTCGTCGTACGTGAAGTGGAGTTCGACGCTGCCCTTGGACGGACGCGCCACAGCCTCGAGCGCGCGCAGTGCGAAGGTGAAGCTGGCGAAGTCGCTCTTGCTGACCGCCGCGGCGCGGCCATAGAGGCGCCCGTCGTCGATCTCGCCGCCGTAGGGGTCGTGCGTCCAGCCTTCGCCCGGGGGTACCACGTCGCCGTGCGCGTTGAGCGCCACGGTGATGCCGTCGCCGTAGCGGCGCCGCACGATCAGGTTGGTGATCGATTCGAGGCCGTAGTCCTTCACGTCCTGCGCGGGCACGGCATGCTTTTCGGCGTCGAGACCGAAGCCCGCCAGCAGTTCGGCGGTGCGCTCGGCGTGCGGTGCGTTGTTGCCGGGCGGCGTGTCGGTGGGCACGCGCACGAGTTCCTGCAGAAAGCGCACTTCCTCGTCGAAGTGGGCGTCGATCCAGGCGTCGAGGGCTGAATAGTCGGTCATGCGGCGGTCTGTTCGGCGGCGAGGTTGTCCAGCAGGCGGGAGAAGGCTTCGACGGCGAGCTGGATGTCGTCGTTGGTGCTGGATTCGAGCGGGTTGTGGCTGATGCCGGAGTTGATGCCGCGCACGAAGAGCATGGCCTGCGGCATCACCTCGTGCAGCTTCATCGCGTCATGGCCGGCCCCGCTGGGCATGCGAAAGAGCGGCACGCCGAGCTGGTCGACCGCCTGTTCCCAGCGTTGCTGCCACTCGGGTGCGCTGGGCGCGGCCGAGGCGCGCATGGATTCTTCCAGCGTGTAGCGCACGCCGCGGCGTTCGGTGATGGACTTCAAGGCATCGAGGATGTCGGCGGCCAGCGTGTCGCGCTGCGCGTTGTTGGGCGCGCGCACGTCCAGGCTGAACTTGCAGCGCCCGGGCACCACGTTGATCGAGCCGCTCGGCACTTCGAGCATGCCCACGGTGGCGACCGAGTCGCCGTCCTTGGCGGCGCGCTGCTCGGCAAAGAGGATCAACTCGGCCACGGCAGCGGCGGCGTCGCGCCGCCGGTCCATCGGGGTGGTGCCCGCATGGCTGGCCATGCCGATCACTTCGCCGACGTAGCGGATGCCGCCGTTGATGGAGGTGACGATGCCCAGCGGCAGGTCGAGTTCGTTGAGCACCGGGCCCTGCTCGATGTGCACTTCGACGAAGCCCAGGTACTTCGACGGGTCGCGCCGCAGCTTGTGGATGTCTTCGTCGACCAGGCCGGCCAGCTGGCGGGCCGCGCGCATGGTCACGCCGTCGGCGTCTTCCTGATCGAGCCAGCGCGGGTCGAAGTGGCCGGTGAGCGCGCCGGAGCCCAGAAAGGTGGCCTTGTAGCGCTGGCCTTCTTCTTCGGAGAAGCCCACCACTTCGATGGCGAAAGGCAGCCGGCGGCCCTGGCGCTTGAGCTCGCGCACGCAAGCCATGGGCGTGAAGATGCCCAGCCGACCGTCGTACTTGCCGCCGTTGCGCACGGTGTCGTAGTGGGAGCCGGTGAGCAGTGCCTTGGCGTCGGGCGTGCTGGCCTCGTAGCGGCCGACCACATTGCCGACCGCGTCGATGTGCACCGTGTCGAAGCCGGCTTCGCGCATGTCGCGCGAGATCTGCATGGCGCAGGCGCGGTGCGCGTCGGTGAGGTAGGTGACGGTGAGCTGGCCTTTTTCGGCATAGCCGGGGTCGGTGTGTTCGGCGAGTCGCTCGTGCCAGTCCCAGACGTCGTTGCCGAGGGTCGGTTGCGCGTCGAACTTGTCGTCGAGTCGGATCTCGGCGATGCGATGGATGTTGCGCAGCGCCTCGCCCAGCTCGAAGGCCGGGTGGTGATGCAGCCGGCGCTCGAAGGTGTCGATGATCTCGCGCTTGGACAGCCCGTTGCCGCGCGGCCCGCGCACGGCCAGGATGAACGGAAAGCCGAACTTCTGGTTGTAGGCTGCGTTGAGTTTGCCGATGCGCACGAACTCCTCGGGCGTGCAGTCGGTCAGGCCGGCCCTGTTCTGTTCGCCGGTTGACTCGGCAGTGAGCGATTTGCTGACCATGGCCTTGCCGGCCAGCTCGGGGTGGGCACGCACCAGGCCCAGTTGCTCGTCCGTCGACGCCTGGGCCACGACCCGGACCAGCGCATGCTTGAGATGCGCCAGCGAGCGGAACGGGCGAGCGGCCATGGCGCGCGAAGCGATCCACGGCGAATGCTCGTACACACCGTCCAGCAGGGCGGTCGCAGCCTCGGGCGGCGCCGAGTTGAGTTGGGCGATGGTCAGGGCCATGGGGTCTCCGGGGGTCAGGTTTGCGCCGGGGCGTAGGGATGGGTGGTGCGCCAGTGCCGCGCGATGTCGATGCGACGGCAGATCCACACGCGCTCGTGGCTCTGCACGTGGTCGAGGAAGCGCTTGAGCGAGCCGATGCGCCCGGGCTTGCCGAGCAGGCGGCAGTGCATGCCGATGCTCATCATCTTCGGCGCGGTGTCGCCTTCGGCGTAGAGCGCGTCGAAGCTGTCCTTTAGGTAGTTGAAGAAGTGGTCGCCGGTGTTGAAGCCTTGCGCCTGCACGAAGCGCATGTCGTTGGTGTCGAGCGAATAGGGCACGACCAGGTGCGGCACGGTTTCGCCGCTCGTCTTGGTGACCGGCATCCAGAAGGGCAGGTCGTCGCCGTAGTAGTCGCTGTCGTATTCGTAGCCGCCGTGGTCGACCAGCAGGCGACGCGTGTTGGGGCTGTCGCGGCCGGTGTACCAGCCGAGCGGCCACTGCCCGCCGGTCATGTCGCGCAGCACGTGGGTGGCCAGGCCGAGGTGGCGGCGCTCGGTGGCTTCGGGCAGGTTCTGGTAGTGGATCCAGCGCAGGCCGTGGTTGGCGATCTCGTAGCCGTTCTTCATGAAGGTGTCGAGCAGCTCCGGGTAGCGCTGCAGCGCCATGCCGACGCCGAAGATCGTCATCGGCAGGCCGCGCGACTCGAACTCGCGCAGGATGCGCCAGACGCCGGCGCGCGAGCCGTACTCGTACATCGACTCCATCGTCATGTGGCGGTTTTCGTAGGCCTGCGCCGTGACCAGTTCCGACAGGAAGGTTTCGGAGGTCGGGTCGCCATGCAGCGGGTTGTTCTCGCCGCCTTCCTCGTAGTTGAGGACGAACTGCACGGCGATCCGGGCCTGGCCGGGCCATTGGGCATGCGGCACGTTGCGGCCGTAGCCGACCATGTCGCGCGGGTAGGGGGTGGAGGGGGTGTCGGGGGCTGTCATGGGGTGGGGCTGTGGGCGCTCGTCAGGCGAGGGCGAGCGAGATGTCGCTGGTCGGCACCTTGCGATCGAAGGTGAGGTTGTCTTCTACGTGCTGCAGGTGTTCGGTCATGAGTCGGACGGCACGTTCTTCGTCCTTGGCCGCGAGCGCCTTCACGATGTCGGCGTGCTCGTCGTTCGAATGGGCGGCGGCGGTCGCGCTCTGGTACATGAGCGTGATCAGCGCGCAGCGCGAGATCAGCTCGCCCAGGATCTGCGCCAGCACCGTGTTGCCGATGAGTTCGGCCATCCGCACGTGGAAGTCGCCGAGCAGCTCGGTGCGGCCGGACACGTCTTCACCGCCGAGCGAGCCTTTTTCCAGCGCGACGTGCTCCTTCAGCGCCTTGATCTTGGCGGGAGTCACGTTGCGGACGAATTCGCGCGTCATCTCGGCTTCGAGCATGCGGCGCACCGCGAACACCTGGCGCGCTTCGTCGACTGCCGGCGCTGCGACGAAGGCGCCGCGGGCGGGTTCGAGCCGGATGAGCTTGTTCTGCGACAGCTGGAAGAGCGCCTGACGCACCAGCGTGCGCGACACGCCGAAGTGGTCGGCCAGCTTCTGCTCGGCCAGCTTGCTGCCGGGCTGCAGCCGGTGCTCCACGATGGCCTTGGTGAGTGCGTCGACGATGGCGCGGGTGGTGGTCGAGTCCATGCGAAGGAATGATAGACCCAAAGCCGTTAAGTGTATACACTTTTGTCCACCGGAATTTCCCGCACGCCATTCAGCAGGAGCACACCATGGGCCTGAGCACCCACGTACTGGACACGATGCACGGCGGCCCCGCCGCGGGCATGGAGGTGGCGCTGTTCACCACCGACGGCACGGGCGAAGACGCCCGCGCGACGCTGGTGAAGCGGTTCACCCTCAATGCCGACGGCCGCAGCGACGCGCCGCTCTACGACAACCAGACACTCAAGGCCGGCACCTATCGACTGGTGTTCGACGTTGCGGGGTACTTCAAGGCGCGCGGCGTGGCGCTGCCCGAACCCAACTTCCTCAATCGCGTGGCGCTGGATTTCGGCGTGGCGCACACCGACCAGCACTACCACGTTCCCTTGCTCGTCAGCCCCTGGAGCTACTCGACGTACCGGGGCTCATGAATCACATCTGCCCTTCGCTTAACGTGTCGAGCTGGAAATGACCGCCCTTGTCCCAGAGCCAGGTGTCGGTCCAGGTCAGCTTGCCGAGCCGCGCGGCGGCCGGGTAGGGCGAGGCGGCGAGCACGGTGCGTTCGATCTCGGCGATGACCTCCGGCGCGTGCCGGGGAGCGCGCATCCAGTTCATGCTGGTCACGCGCCCGTTCTCGTCGAGCCGCACCTGCAGCGTGCCGACGGCATAGAGAAGAGGCGGGAGCTTGCCGCTGTAGATGCGCCCCGCGTTGACGGCATAGATGTGGCGCGCCGCGTCTTGCCGGTAGGCGCGTTCGGTGCCGGCATTCGAAGGCCGAGGAATGGCATGCGGTCCGTCGGCTTCGGGCACGGCCTTGCTCAATTGGCCCGGCACGGGCGACGTGATCGGCGAGCCCGGTGCCGTGGTGCCGCAGCCCACGAGGGCGAGCGCGGCGGCCAGTGCGGCGCCGACTGCGCGCCGCAGCGAAACGGTGAGGTGAGAATTCATCGCCCGGTTTATACAGTGGGCGGGCCCGCCCCAGGCAACCGGAAGTTTCATCGATGAACACCCTGCTGGACGAACTGCTGGACCGGCTCGCGCGCGAAGCTGGCGTGCTCGTCCGTGTGGAGCGCACCCAGGGCTCCGCGCCACGCGAATCCGGCACCTGGATGGCGGTGTGGGCCGACGGGCTCACGGGCACCATCGGCGGCGGCCAGCTCGAATATCAGGCGGCGGACGAAGCGCGCACCTGGCTCGCCGGCGGTGCGGCGCTGGAAGGCGTGCGTCGTTATCCGCTCGGCCCCAGCCTGGGGCAGTGCTGCGGGGGCGTGGTGTACCTGTCGTTCCAGCGCATCGGGCAGGCCGATGCGGCCGCGCTCAGACGCGAACTCCTGGCGCCCTACGCGCCGGTGGCGCTCTTCGGTGGCGGGCACGTGGGCGCGGCGCTGGCGCGGCTGCTTGCCACCTTGCCCTTCAAGGTCCGCTGGATCGACAGCCGCGACGGCGTGTTCCCCCAAGCCTTGCCCGCGCAGATCGAAACCGAACATTCCGACCCGGTGCAGGACGCGGTGGCGCACCTCGCGCCCGGCTCGCGCGTGCTGATCATGAGCTTCAGCCATGCCGAGGGTTTCG
>JAHJOG010000158.1 GCA_018820395.1 Gammaproteobacteria bacterium
TCGCTTCGAGCAGCAGACCGAAGGCCACGGCCGCGGCGATCGCGACGAGGATGTTGAGCTTCAGCGGCAGCGCGATCGCCGCGACCGCCGCGGCCCCGGCGATGCCCGCCGAGACGATGCGCGACGTCGAGACCGCGAGCGAACACAGGATGCCCAGCAGCGCGAGGATGCCGGCGAAGCCCAGGCCCCACGATGCAGGCACCGAAGCCGCGAGCGCGACGCCGACGAGATTCGACACCGCCCAGACGATCCAGCCCGTGGCGCCGCTGCCCATCCAGTAGGCGTCCTGCGCGGCCCGGCCGGCGTCGTCGGCCGCGGGTGTCGGAAAGCGCTTGATGAAAAGCACGTAGTTGAGATCGGCGAAGAGATAGGCCTTGAGCAGTCGATTGGCGAGTGGCAGATGCATCACGTAAGCCCGCAGATGCACGCTGAACACGATGAAGCGCAAGTTGACGCAAAAGGCGGTCGCGAGCACGACCCACATCGGCGCCGCGGCGGCGAACAAGGGCAGGGCGGCGAGTTGCGAGCTGCCGGCAAACACGAACACGCCCATGACGATGACCGATGCCAGGCTGATGCCCGACTTGACCATGGCCACGCCGGTCATCAGGCCCCAGGCCGCGATGCCGGGGCTGACCGCGGCCATTTCGCGGAGGCCGATCTTGAATTCTGGGTGCCGGAGTGTGGGGGTCATGGAGCGATTTTCTCTTTGCTCGAAAGGACCTTGAAGCGCGAGCCGCAAGACCATTGCGTGGCGCTGGTCGACGAGTTCTTGAACGCACTGTAGTTGCGTCGCGCGCGCGTCTGCTCTCAACCGCCCTTGGGCGACTTCCCCATGCGCCGCTCGAATTCGGCAAGCGCTGCCTGCCGATTCTCCAGAGCCAGATGGCGATGGATGGCTTCGGCTAGATCGCCGTCGTGCGCCGAGATGGCCTTCAACAGCTTGCGCCAGGTCGCGAGCGACTGGCGGCGTCGGCTCACCGAGCTCAGGCCGAGACGCACGTAGCGGCCGATGCGCAGGCCGAAGTCGTCGATATAGGCCGCCAACGCGACGCTTCCCGACAGGCGCATGAGGAAAGACACCAGCTCGCCGCTGAGCCGCGCATAGTCGTCCAGCACTTCGACATGGGCTTCGAGCTGCTGCAGGCGGGTTTGCAGCGCGGTCAGGTCTTCGGGGGTGTGCTGCATCGCCACGCGACGGCTGCCCAGCCCCAGCAGCACCGCACGGATTTCGAAGAAGTCGTCGAGCTCCTTGACCGACAGCTGCGTGACCTGCGCGCCGCGTTGCGGCTGGATGGTGACCAGCCCACGGCTTTCGAGGATGCGCAAGGCCTCGCGGATCGTGGCCCGGCTCACGGCGAACGATTCGGCCAGCTCGGTTTCTTTCAGGCGCTCCCCCGGCGCGAAGACTTCTTCCACGACGCGCAGCCCGATCTGATTGGCGACCTGCAAGGGCAGGGTGTGAGTCAGCTGAGCACCGGAAAAACGAGGGTCCATCGTGGCTGGATTCTAGGCAGGCGATCTGGATTCGACGTTGACACCTGCAAGATGCGGCTCCTACAATCTAAATGTCGACATTCATACAAGGAGACAACAATCATGGCTCACGCAGTCTCTCGGCGCGCTTTCAATGCCGCCTTGACCGCGCTCGGAATGAGCGCATCCGGGCTCGCTCTCGCGCAAACCCCGTGGATGCCGAACAAGCCCGTCCGCATCCTGGTGCCGTTCAGTGCGGGCGCATTGACGGACATCATTGCCCGCATCTACGCCGAGAAGCTCACGCAGTCGCTGGGGCAATCGGTGATCGTGGAAAACAAGCCGGGTGCCGGCGGCGTATCGGCTTCGCAGCTGCTGCTGAGCCTGCCCGCCGACGGACACGCGATGCTGTTCGTGTCGTCCGCGCATGCCGCGAATCCGGCATTGAAGCTCAAGCTGCCCTACGACACGGAGAAAGACTTTTCCGGACTGGCATTGCTGGCGTCTTCGCCCAGTCTGGTCGTGGTTCGAGAGAACCACCCTGCGAAAACGCTCGGCGAGTTCGTGGCGGCCGCCAAGAAAGATCCGGGGGCGATGACCTATGGTTCGGCCGGCGTCGGCTCGGCCACGCACCTGACGGGCGCGTACTTCGCGGCGGAAGAGAAGGTGAACCTGCTGCACGTGCCCTACAAGGGCGTGCAGGAAGCGGTCAACGAAGTCATGGCCGGTCGCCTCGACACGGCCTTCCCGCCGATCGCGCTGGCGCAGTCGTTCATCAAGTCGGGCCGCATCCGCGCGCTCGCGGTCACGAGTCCCGAGCGTTCGCCGTCCATGCCCGACGTGCCCACGGTGGCCGAACTCGGCACGCCCGGATTCGAGTCGAGCATCTGGTATGCGCTGGTGATGTCGTCGGCCACGCCGAAGCCGGTCATGGAGTCGCTCGCCGCCCAGATGGTGAAGGTGACCGAAATGCCCGACGTTGCCGACAAGCTCAAGTCGCAAGGGCTCATCGCGTCGAAGCTCACGCTCGGCGACTTCGACAAGATGATTTCCGCCGATATCAAGAAGACCGCCAAGCTCGTCAAGGCCAGCGGCATCCAACCCGAATAGGAGAAGCAGCATGGAACGTTTGACGGGTGGCCAGGCCATCGTGGAATCACTGAAGCGAGAAGAGACGCAGCACGTCTTCGGCCTCATCGGCTCTGCCGGCATGGAAATCTTCGATGCGCTCTACGACGCGCCATCGATCCGGTTCATCGGCGTGCGCGACGAACGCACCGGGGTGCACATGGCCGACGGCTACGCGCGCGCCAAGGGCACACCGGGGGTCTTTCTCGCCGGCCAGAACGGACCGGGCGCGACCAATCTGGTGACGGGCCTGGCCCAGGCCCATGCAGCGTTCTCGCCGGTGGTGGCGCTGGCCGGCTCGCTGTCGTCGGCGCACGTCTATCGCGATGCCTTCCAGGAAGTCGATCAGCAGGCGCTCTTCCGTCCGATCACCAAGAAGACCTGGACGCTGACCCAGACGGCGCGCATTCCCGAGATGATGGGCGAGGCCTTTCGCACGGCCCTGTCGCCGCGGCGCGGCCCGGTCTTGCTGAACCTGCCGCGCGACCTGCTGGCCGACACCGCGGACTTCGACTTCGCTTCGCAGAGCGGGATGCAGTTCGACGGTGGCTTCACGGCCAGCCGTGCTTCGATCGACAAGGCGGCAGCCCTCTTGCGCGGCGCCAAGAGCCCGCTGATCGTTGCCGGAGGAGGCGTCAAGAACGGCCGGCATCACGCGGCAGTGATCGCGCTGGCCGAGCGGCTCAACGCACCCATCGTGATGTCGCCCGGGCATGGCGACGCGATTCCCTGCACGCATCCGCTCTATGCGGGGCAAATGGGGCCGCGCGGCAACGTCGTGGCGTCGGAACTGGCGCGCACTGCCGACGTGATACTCGCGCTGGGCACGCGCCTGGGCTTCAACACCACCTTCTATTCGTTCGACAACCTCAACCGCAGCGCGCGGATCATCCAGGTGGAGAACGAGGCGACCGCCATCGGCCGCTTCTTCCCCGTCGCGTTGGGCATCTTCGGCGAGGCGGGCGAGGTGGCCAACGACCTCGTCGCTGCGTTGCAGGGCCACGAAGGTAGCGCCGCGGGGGACTGGGTGAAGACCTTCGCGGAACGGCGCAAGGCCTTCCTGGCACAGCAGGATGCCGACGCGGGGCCGTCTGCCGATCCGTTGCAGCCCGGCTTCCTGTTCAAGACACTGCGCGACGTGCTGCCGGACGACAGCGTCTACACCATGGACGCCGGCACGCTGTGTCTGCAGGCCACGGACAAGCTGCGCTACGTGCAGCCGCCGGCACTCTTCACGCCGCTCGACTTCGGGCTGGTGGGGTTCTCGTACGCATGCGGCCTGGGCGCCAAGCTCGCCATGCCCGACCGGACGGTCGTGAGCCTGATGGGCGATGGCGGTTTCGGCATGACCGCATCGGAAATCGGCACGGCCGTGGCGCACGGCATCAACACCGTGTGCGTGGTCATGAACAACGGTTGCTGGGGCGCCGAGAAGGCCTACCAGCGCGATTTCTTCGGCGAGCGGTACATCGGCGCCGACGTGCCGAACCCGCCTTACGACCAACTCGCGCAACTGTGGGGCGCCGAGGGCTTTCGGGTCGATCGCGCGGCGGATCTGGCTGCCACGATTGCCGCGGCCGTGGCCTGCGGCAAGCCGGCGGTGGTGGACGTCAAGGTCGACCCCAACGCGCTCTACAGCTTCCGGCGGGATTCGTTCAAGCATCGGGACAAGGCCGCATGAGCGCATCGTCCGAGACTGAAGAAAACTTCGACTACATCGTCGTCGGAGCAGGATCCGCCGGCTGCGTGCTGGCCGCGCGATTGACGGAAAGCGGCAAGCATCGCGTGCTGCTGCTCGAGGGAGGCGGCGCCGACAACCACGTGTGGATCCACATCCCGCTGGGCGTCGGCAAGTTGCTCACCAACGAGAACTTCGCATGGAAGTTCGAGACCGAGCCGCAGACCGCGATGCGCGGGCAATCGATCTACTGGCCCCGAGGCAAGGTGCTCGGCGGATCGAGCGCGCTCAACGGCATGGCCTATGTGTGGGGCGATCCTCGTGAATACGACAGCTGGTCGGAGCGCGGCATCGTGGGGTGGGGCTTCGACGATCTGCGCACCTACTTCCGGCGCCTCGAGTCGAATCCCTACACCGACAGCCCCCTGCGCGGCCACGACGGGCCCATGCGCATCACCGACCGCGCGGTGCGGGAGCGCGACACCATCTCCGAAGCCTTCGTGCACGCCTGTGGCGAGTCGGGCATCGACAGCACGCCCGACTACAACGCGGTGAGCTACGAGGGCGTGCGTTACCTCGAACAGACTGCTTACCGAGGGCGCCGCTGGAGCGCCGCCGTCGGCTACCTGAAGCCGGCGCTCAAACGCCCGAACCTCGTGGTGCGAACCCACGCCCTGGTGCGCCGGGTGCTGATGGAAGGGCAACGCTGCATCGGCGTCGAGTTCGAACACGAGGGCGCCGTGCGCACCGCACGGGCTCGCTGCGAAGTCGTGCTGAGCGCGGGCGCCGTGCAGTCGCCGCAGTTGCTCGAACTCTCAGGCATCGGCGCCGCCGCGCGGCTCGCCGAACTCGGCATTCCGGTGCAACAGGATCTTCCTGCCGTCGGTGAGCACATGAGCGACCACCTGCAGGTGCGCTGCACCTACCGGACCCGCGTGCCGGAAACCATCAACGACCTGATGAACAGCCCCTACGTCAAGGTGAAGACCGCGCTGCAATATCTCTTCATGCGCAAGGGATTGCTCGCCAACACCTCGTCGACCGCGCACGCGATCACGCGGACGACGCCGGCGTGCGCCCATCCCGACGTGATGATCCGCGTCTATCACATCAGCGGCAAGGATCGCTATTCGCGCACGAAGGGCGCCGGCATCGATCCGTGGTCGGGCTTTTCGATCGGCGGCTTCGTGCTGTATCCGCAGTCGCGCGGGAGCATCCACTGCGCCAGCGCAGACCCGCATGCGCCGCCGCGGATCCAGCCGAACTATCTCGTCGACGAGGCGGACCGGGTGGCGACGGTCGGCCTGCTGAAACTGGTGCGACAGATTGCGCAGCAGCGCGCGCTGGGCGACGTCATCGTCGCCGAGCAGCGCCCGGGCGGTGAAGTCGTCGACGACGCGGCGCTGCTCGACTACGCCCGCGACAGCGGACAGACCGCCTGGCACACGGTCGGCACCTGCCGCATGGGCCGCGACGCGGACGATTCGGTGCTCGACTCCAGGCTGCGGGTGCACGGCATCGCCGGGCTGCGCGTCGCCGATGCGTCGGTGATGCCGACCATCGCTTCATCCAACACCAACGCACCGGCGCTGATGATCGGCGAGAAGGCATCCGAGATGCTGCTCGCCGACTCGGGCAGCTGGTGAAATCCGAGGACTTCCCGATGCTTCAAGAGCCAGCAAAAGACGCGATCCCCACCCCGAATTGCGACGACCACAAGTCGCGCGGCGACTGGAATCCACTTTGGAATCAGTTGAAGGAACTGGACCCGGAGTTCATGGAGGCCTACCTCGCGTTCCGCAGCGTGCCGCATCGGAACGGTCCGCTGCCGCCGAAGTTCAAGGAGCTCGTGCTGGTGGCGATCAATGCGGCGACGACGCATCTCTATGCGCCGGGTGTGCGACGTCACATGAAGAATGCGCTCCAGGCCGGCGCGACGCCGCAGGAGGTGCTGGAGGTGATCGAGCTGACCACCGTGATGGGCATTCACTCGTGCAACCTCGCGGTGCCAATCTTGTGCGAGGAAATGGCTGCGCTGAAGCGCTGAGCATCGGGCGGCGCGTGCCTGTGAGATCTCCACGCTGATTCAGTTCCGCGCAGAGCCGGTCACGTGGCGTCGGCAGAAGGACTCAATCGGGAAAGCGCTCCACATGCGTTTCTCCCCGGCGGCCGAAGTAGCTCACGTGGCGGCCAGCGATCCAGACCGTGTAGCCGACGCAACCGGCTTGCTGCGAGAGCCGCTTGAATTCCGGGTACATGACGCGGCCTTGCTGGGCCGCGAGGATGGCGGAGCGGACCGCGTCGCTGTCGAAATCGCTGCCGATGCCATGTCCTGCCGTTTCGAAGTCGAGGGTGAGCGTGTCGCCATCCGGCAGGTAGTAGGTGCTGCGCCCAGCGCGATAGTCCACGTGGTAGGACTCCACGTTCGCGCCGATGAGCTGCCCGACGACCTGGCCGAAATGAATGGTGCCCTCGTTCGAAGCGTCAAAGGTGGACTGGATGGTGGCGTGCGTGCTGTCTTGCATGGTGGATTCACTTCGGCTGAGTCGGCTGAGTCGGTCGATGGGTCGCCGGCTCAGTCGGTGGGGATGTCCTTGAGCTGGTGGTGTTTCACGAGGGCCTGCATGGCCTCGATCAGCGCGTCGCGTTCGGCGACGGGCAGGTGAGCGAAGAAGTGGTCGTCGTTGGCGTCGGCAGCGGCTGCCAGTCGCGGTACCAGGGCTTTTCCTGCGGGGGTGAGCGTCAGCGCCTGGGCGCGACTGCGCCCATCGGCCGACTGGCGACGCGCCAAGCCTTTTTCTTCCAGTCGACTGATCACCTTGGACGCGGCGCCCTTGGTCATGCCCAGGGCCTGGATGAGTTCGGCATGGCCAGTTTCGCCTTGCGCAAGCAGCGTGCGCAGGGCGACCCATTCGGAAATCGTGACGCCTTGCGCTTCCAACAAGCCCTGGAAGCGTGCGGACACGTGGTTGGACACGAAGCGCAACCAGAAGCCGAGGTGGGCCTCGAGGGGGGCTGCGGACAGAGTGCGACGAGTGGATGCCATTGGTGTTTCCGAGGAAACCAGATGATAGTTTCCTCGGAAACCCGAGTCAAGACTCTTCCCGTGAAGGCGCTGCCTGATTCGTGACCCTGAAAGACTGGCGGCCGCCTTACGCCTTACGCCTTACGCCTTACGCCTTACGCCTTACGCCTTACGCCTTACGCCTTACGCCTCGCGCTCTCCCTCGATCAGTCCAGCGAGATGTTCGCCTTCTTCACCACATCCCCCCAGCGCGCAAGATCGCGCCGCAGGATGGCCGTCACGGCTTCGGAGCCCTGATCCTTCTTCACTTCGTAGCCCAGCTGCGAGAGCCGGTCCGACAGGTTGTCGTCCAGCGCGGTCCTGGCCGCGCCGCGCAGGCGCGCGATGACGGGGGCGGGCACCTGCGCGGGCGCCATGAGGCAGTACCAGACTTCGTAGTCCACCGACGGTCCGCCGATTTCCTTGAACGTGGGCACGTCGGGCAGCTGCTTGCTGCGGCGTTCGCCGAGTACGGCCAGGCCGCGCAGCTTGCCGGCCTGGATGTGGCTGGCCACCGAAGGCTGGGTGGCGAACACCATGTCGATCTGCCCGCCGATGGTGTCGGTGACCGACGGCGCGGTGCCCTTGTAGGGCACGTGCAGCGTCTTGAGCGGCGAGATGGACGAGATGAATTCGCCGACCAGGTGCGGCGAGGTGCCGGCGCCCGGTGTGCCGAAGCTCAGGGGCTTCTTCTGCGACATGGCGACCAGTTCCTTGAAGTCCTTGGCCGGGAAGTCGGGCCGCACCGCGATCACGACCTGGGTGGTGCCGACCATGGTGATGGGCACGAAGTCCTTCTGCGGGTCGTAGCGCACGTTGCGGCTCACGCTCGGGTTGGTGGCCAGGAAGTCGTTGGCGAAGAGCAGGGTGTAGCCGTCTGCGTTGGCGCGGGCGGCCAGGTCGGTGCCCATGTTGCCGCCGTTGCCCGGGCGGTTGTCCACGATCACCGGTTGGCCGAGCACCTTGCCGAGCTTCTCGGCGAAGGGCCGCGCGATGGTGTCGAAGCCGCCACCGGGCGGAAAGGGCACCACCAGCGTGATGGGGCGCGTCGGGTAGTCCTGCGCACGGGCGATGCCCGTGAAGCCGCCAGCCAAGGCGGCGCCGACGGCGCCGATGGCGAGCAGCGCCTGACGCCGGCGCGGGTCGATGCGCGGGTCGATGTGGGTGCGCCTCATGTCAGAGCCTCGGCAGTTCGATGAGCAGGAGCTGGCTGGCAGCCTCCGCGACGATCGTGGAGGACCCGGCCCCCGTGTACATCGACGACCGCGCTTCCCACGAGCCGTCGTCCGCGCGGCCCTGGCCTTCGAGCACGAACACGATGGAATTGGCCGGCACCTGCACGTCGACGCCCGCGTCGAGGCGGAGCATCGACAGGCGCGTATGGCGCTCCGAAAAGCTGCCGAGGTGCTTGCGCGCCAGGCCCTGGGTGTCGGGGTCCGGTTCCCATTCGGCGGCGGACGGCCGCATGAAGACGGGCTTGTCGTAGCGGCTCTGCGGGTACTCGAGCTCGCGTCCGCGGATGTGCTCCCACACGGCCTCGTAAGCGTCCTGGTTGCGCGTGCCGCCCTCGGGCTTGGCGACCTTGTAGACGCCGCGGTCGAAGGTTCCGGTTTCCTTCAGCTCGGCCACGCCGCGCTGGAACTCGGCTTCGGACACGTAGCCGCTGCGGCTCGCGCCGCCGAACTGCAGCACCAGCGTGAGCGATTCGCCCGAGATGCTCTGCGGCCCGTAATACACGCCCTCCGGAAAGTAGCCGACCATGCCGGGGTTCATCACGCCGTCGCGCGCGAAGTCGGCGTCGCCTTCGAGTTGCACGCGCACCTGGTCGAAGTTGTGCCGGTGGCGCGGCGAGTCGAAATCGTTGAAAGTGTTCGACAGTTGCAGGAAGAAGTTGCCGGGCGTGCCGTCTTCGCCCGACAGGAGCGGGTAATAGCGGAACTTGCCGCCGCGCGCGTGCACGCGCTCGATCATTTCGAGATCGCGTAGATTCAGGATCTGCTGCATGAAGATCGGTCTCCGTTGTTGTGATGCGTGGGGCGCCCATGCTCGCCACACCTGCCCTCCGCGTCGAGCGTTATTTATGCACAGCGGCGTTGCAAATCCGGCAATGCATCCAGAACCACGACCACGACCACGACCCGGCCCGCATCCTCGACCCATGACGCAACGCCCGCTCCTCGATCACCTGAGCCTCTCGTCGCTGAAGCTCATCGCCGCCATCGAGCGGGAAGGGAGCCTGTCGCGCGCGGCCGCGTCGCTGCACATCGTGCCTTCGGCCGCGAGCCGCCGCATCAGCCAGCTCGAAGCCGCGACCGGCACCGCACTGCTCAACCGGACGGCGCGCGGCGTCGAGCTCACACCCGCCGGCCGCTCCGTGGCCCGCTACGCGCGATCGATGATGGGCGACGTCGAGGCGCTGGATGCCGAGTTGCGCAACCTGCGCGCCGGTATCACCGGCAACATCGGGCTGGTCGCGTCGATCTCGGCGATCGTGCAGCACCTGCCGCAGGACCTGGCGTCTTTCCTGCGCGAGTACCCGAGCATCAAGGTGGACCTGGCCGAACACACCAGCGCCGACATCGTCGAGCTACTGCGGCAGGAGCGCGCCGACATCGGCGTGTTCGTGGCCGACGGTGAGGTCGCAGGGCTCAGCATGCAGCCTTACCGTGCCGAGAAGCTGGTGGTGATCCTGCCGGTCGACCACCGGCTGGCCGGCCGCAAGAGCTTGCGCTTCGAGCAGCTGCTCGACGAGGAATGGGTGGCCCTGCCGCCCGGCACGGCGCTCGCGAGCCGCATCGAGGCCGAGGCGCTGCGGCGCGGCGCCACGCTGCGCAGCCGCATCCAGGTCAAGGGCATGGATTCGGCGAGCCGCATGGTGCAGTGCGGGCTGGGCATCGGGCTGCTGCCACAGGCCAGCCTCGAACAGCAGGCGCGCTTTCCGGACCTGGCCAGCGTGCCGCTGGACGAACCGTGGGCGCAGCGCGTGAGTTATCTCGCGATCTCGGCGCGCAAGGAGCCATCAGCGGCCACGCAGGCGCTGCTGCGTGCGCTGGGCACCGGGCCCGTGGACGCCAAGACCTGACGCCCTCGACCCTGGAGCCGACGCTCAGCGCGTGCCGAAGCGCGCGAAAAGCAGCAACACCACCACCAGCGCAAGCAGCGCGCTCACGCCTTTCCAGAAACGCACCGGATGCCGCTCGGCCAGCGGCTGCCGCAGCTTGCCCATGAACGCCTGCCGCGGATGGCTCAGGTCGTACACGAATTCCGAGAGCAGGTCGTAGCGCTTCTGCGGGTCGGGATGCAGCGCCTTCTTCAGCACGCCATCGATCCAGGCCGGCGTGTCGCGCTGCGCGTCGAGCACGCTGTCGTAGTGCAGCTTGGACTGAGCCGATGGTGTCCGGGCGCGCGACACCGCGCCCGCGTAGGGCAAGCGGCCCGACAGCATCTGGTAGGTAATCGCGGCGAGCGAATAGATGTCGGAAGCGGTGGTGCCGCCTTCGCCCAGAAAGTACTCGGGGGCCGTGTATTGCTCGGTGCCGAGGATGCGGCCGGGCTCGGAGACCCGCGACATCTCCGCAATGCCGGCCACGTGCGTGGCGCCGAAGTCGATGATCTTCACGGTGCCCGTGCGGTCGATCATGAGGTTGTCGGGCCGCAGGTCCTGGTGAAGCATCTCGAGGCGATGAAAGGCCTGCAGCCCGCGTGCCGCTTGCTCGACGATGCCGCGCACGGTGGCGAAATCGGGCTTCGGGTGGTCGATCATCCATTGCCGGAGCGTCTGCCCGTCGATGAATTCCATTGCCACGTACAAGGCGGTGCGTTCGCGGGTGGGCGGGCAGGGCTTCAGCACATGCGCGCTGTGGATGCGGCGGGCCACCCATTCTTCCAGCAGGAATCGCTCCAGGCCTTCGGGGTCGGCGCGCAGGTCGGTCGAGGGCGTCTTGAGCACCACCGTCTCTTCGGTTTCCACGTCGACGGCCAGATGGATGTGGCTGCGGTGGCTCGCATGCAGCTCCCGCACGATGCGAAACCCGTCGAGCGTCATGCGGGCTTCGAGCATGGGGGGCGGCGGCAGCATCGAGAGCTGCAGTTGCACGGCAGCGGCGTCGCCGTCCGGGAGCGCTTCGACCACCGCGAGCTGCACCGTCAGGTTGTCGTCGCTGCCGCGCCGCAGGGCTTCGTCGACGATCTCGCGGGCCGCGCGGTCGAGGTCGGCCGCGCTTCGTTGCACGATGGCGAGCATCGACGCCGCATCCACGTGCTCGAACACGCCATCGGTCGCCAGCAGGTAGATGTCGCCGACTCGCGCGGGCAGCGCGAGGTGGTCGATGTCGACCGTCGGGTTGAAACCCATCGCCCGGCTCAGGTAGCTCTGGGTCTCGGACACCTGCACGCGATGGTCTTCGGTGAGTTGTTCGAGCCCGTAGGCATGCACCCTGTAGATGCGCGAGTCGCCGACGTGGAAGAGGTGCACGGTGGTCGCCTTGAAGACCAGCGCGCAGAGCGTGCAGACGTAGCCCTTGTCCTTGTCGTAGGGAAGCGGCCCCTGGCGCGTGCGCGCGTGCAGCCACGCATTGGTGGCCGACAGCACCCGCTCGACCGACGTGCGCACCGACCAGGCGTCGGCTGTGCAGTAGTAGTCGTCGAGCAAAGCCCGCACGGCGACCTCGCTCGCGACCTGGCTGACGTCGCTGCTGCCGATGCCGTCGGCCAGCGCGAGCACGATGCCCTTGGTGCCCCGCAGCGCCGCGAGCGGCCCGTGTGGTACCACCGCGCCGTGGAAGTCCTGCTGCACCGGCTTGCGTCCGCGCTCGGCATGCTGGCCGATGCGCACGCTCAGTTCCCCTGGCTTCGCTCCCGCACCCACGCCGGGTTGCCGCTCGACCGTCGGGTGCGCGTTCAGGTGCCGGCGCGCGCGCGGGTCGGCGCGGCGTGAGGCGGCAGCACCGGCGTGCGCTTGGCCCCGGTGCGCACGTGCGTGGCATACAGCGTGAGGCCGGTGAAGGTCAGGCCGCCCACCAGGTTGCCGAGCACCGTCGGGATCTCGTTCCAGATCATGTAATCGCCGATCGAGAAATTGCCGCCCATCAGCAGGGCCGACGGGAAGAGGAACATGTTGACCACCGAGTGTTCGAACACCATCGCGAAGAAGACCATGATGGGCATCCACATGGCGATCACCTTGCCGGGCACCGATGTCGAGATCATTGCGCCCACCACGCCGGTGGACACCATCCAGTTGCACAGCATGCCGCGCACGAAGAGCGTCAGCATGCCGGCAGCACCATAGTGGGCATAGCCCAGCGTGCGCGACTCGCCGATGCCGGCGATCACCTTGCCGACCTTGTCGGGCTCCGTCGAGAAGCCATAGGTGAAGACGATCGCCATGAGAAAGGCCACGGTGAAAGCGCCGAGGAAGTTGCCGACGAACACCAGCCCCCAGTTGCGCAGCACGCCCTTGATGGTCACGCCGGGCCGCTTGTCGATCAGCGCCAGCGGCGTGAGCACGAACACGCCCGTGAGCAGGTCGAAGCCCAGCAGGTACAGCATGCAGAAGCCGACGGGGAACAGGATGGCGCCGATGATCGGGTAGCCGGTCTGCACGTTGACGGTGACCGCGAACACGGCGGCCAGCGCCAGGATCGCACCGGCCATGTAGGCGCGTATCACGGTGTCGCGGGTGGACATGAAGACTTTGGATTCGCCCGCGTCGACCATCTTGGTGACGAATTCCGAAGGGAGCAGATAAGCCATTCTTTCGATCCTTTCAGGTTGATTCGCGATGCCGTCGCAAGACGCGGGCCAGCCGCATCGCTCCGCAACGGTGCATGCGAAGGCCGCGCAAAGCGGACGCAAGGCGTGCGGTATTTGTGTTTGCGCGCGCGGATGCATGGACCCTGCGTGCCTGAAAAAAGCGATTGCGGCAGAATCTTTTCGATGTGGCTGCTCGTCGGGGTGGCGTACCTCCCACACATTGCTGCCCATGTCCCCACTCAAAACCCAATACAAGTCGGCGCTGGCCTGGGTCGTCGGCACCTTGCTGCTGGGGCTGGTGCTGAGCGGCGTTGCGGGCTGGCGGCAGGCCAAGGTCAACCGCGACAGCGCCGCCGAGGCGCTCACTGCCGCTTCCGAGCGCGTGGCCGGTCAGCTCACGCTGCGCATGCGGCTCTACCAATACGGCCTGCGCGGCGCGCGCGGTGCGGTGCTCGTCGCAGGCGAGCAGGGCGTCGATCGCGACCTTTTTGCGCGCTACAGCGCGTCGCGTGACGTGGCTGGCGAGTTCCAGGGCGCGCGCGGGTTCGGGTTCATCCGGCGGGTGCCGCGCGCGGGCGAGGCTCCTTATGTCGAGAAGGTGCGCGCCAGCGGCCAACCCGACTTCGCGATCCACGGGCTGTCCGATCACCTGGGCGAGCGCTTCGTCATCGAATACATCGAGCCGCTGCAACGCAACCGCGAATCGCTCGGGCTGGACATCGCGTCGGAGCCCAATCGCCGCGACGCGGCGCTGCGCGCGGTCCGCACCGGCAACGCAACGCTGACCGCTCCCATCACGCTGGTGCAGCATGCGCAGGCGCGCGAGAAATCCGTGCTGCTGCTGCTTCCCATCTATCGTCCCGGTGCTTCGGTCGGCACGCCCGAAGAGCGCGAGGCGGCCACCTTCGGCTGGAGCTATGCGCCGCTGTCGATGAGCGAGGTGCTGTCGGATTTCCGAATCGGCGATGAAGACCTCAAGCTCGTCGTGAGCGACGTCCGCCGCGACGGCGTGGTCCAGCCCTTCTTCGATTCATCGACAGTTCACCCGGCGGTGCCGGTGCTCTTGAGCCGCACCATGGAGCGCGACATCTTCGGCCGCCAGTGGCGGATCGAAGTGGGCGCGGGGCCGCAGTTCGTCCAGCAGCTGCGCCAGCTGCAGCCGACGACGGTGTTCATCACCGGCCTCCTGACCACGCTGCTGCTCGCTGCGCTGACCGGCGCGTTGAGCGTCGCGCGGGAGCGCAAGCGCCGCAACGATTTGCAGCAGGCACAACTCGCCGTGCGTCTCGAACAGCAGGTCGGCGAAAGGACCGCCGAGCTGGAGCTCGCGCGTCGCGATCTGCAGACAGTGCTCGATTCGATGCCGTCGATGATCGGCTACTGGGACCGCAACCTCACCAACCGCGTGGCCAACGCGGCCTACCAGACCTTCCTCGGCGTTGCACCCGATGCGCTGCACGGACGCCACATCCGCGAGCTGATGGACGGCCGCGTCTACGAGCGCAACCGGCCCCAGGTCGACGGCGTGCTGCGCGGCGAGGAGCAGACCTTCGAGCTGTCCATCCCGCGGCGCGGCGACCAGGGCGACCTCCACCTGCTGGCGCGCTATCTGCCCGACATGGTCGACGGCGAGGTGCGCGGCTTCTATGTCATCGCGCACGACGTGACCGAGATCACCCAAGGGCGCAAGGCGCTGGTGGTGGAACGCCAGCGGCTCAACAACATCATCGAAAGCACGGGCGCGGGCACCTGGGAATGGAACGTGCAGACCGGCGAGGCGCGGGTCAACGAGCGATGGGCCGCCATCATGGGCCACACGATCGAGGAGCTGCGGCCGGTCACCATCCAGACCTGCATCGACCGCATGCACCCGGACGACCGGCCGCACAACGCGTGGGTGCTGCAGCAGCACTTCGAAGGCCTGCTGGACCATTACGAATGCGAGTTCCGACTGCGTCATACGGACGGGCGCTGGGTGTGGGTCTTCGCGCGCGGGCGGCTCTTCACGCGGACCGACGACGGCAAGCCCGAGTGGGTCTTCGGCACGCACCAGGACATCACCGCGATGAAGACCGCCGAGATGGAGCGCGTCCGCATCGGCAGCCTGCTCACGAGCGTGCTGCGCGCCGCGACCGAGATCTCGGTCATCGCCACCGACACCCAGGGCGCCATCACGCTGTTCAACCAGGGCGCGGAACGACTTCTCGGCTACGAGGCCGGCGAAGTCGTGGGAGCGGCCACGCCGGTCGTCTATCACCTGGCGTCCGAGGTCGAGGAACGCAGCCGCGCACTGAGCGCCGAGTACGGCGAGCCGATCGAAGGCTTCCGCGTGTTCGTGCACAAGGCCGCCGTCGAAGGCTCGGAAGAAAGCGAATGGACCTATGTGCGCAAGGACGGCAGCCACGTGCGCGTGTCGCTGGTGGTGACGTCGATCCGCGGCGACGACGGCAGCATCGTCGGCTTTCTCGGCATGGCGCAGGACATCACCGAGCGGCTGCGCACCGAGACCGCCTTGCGCCACGCCAAGACCGCGGCCGAGGCGGCGAGCGCGGCCAAGAGCATGTTCCTCGCGAACATGAGTCACGAGATCCGCTCCCCCATGAATGCCGTCATCGGCGTGGCCTATTTGCTCGAGAGCACGAGGCTCGATGCGGACCAGCGGCGCCTGCTCGCGAGGCTGCA
>JAHJOG010000159.1 GCA_018820395.1 Gammaproteobacteria bacterium
GGTGCCGCCGCCTGCCGGGTAGGGCACGATCCATTTGATGACCTGGTCGGGGTAGCTTTGAGCGTGTGCCCACGGGGCGAGGGTGGTCGCGCCGGCGGCGGCCAGGCCGGTGAGGAGGGTTCTGCGTTGGGGGTTCAAAGGATGGTCTCCGGGGAAGATGTTGAATGCGATTCGGGCGAAGCGCGGGCATCGCCGGTTGTGACGAAGGCATGCGCGCACGCGGCGAAAAAAGGAAGATCGCGGGCTTGCGTGCAAGCCGTGTGGTGATGATACGGCGGCACAAATTGCTGCGCCGAGATCTGCCATCGCGTCGCCATCAACAGCACGCGCGGGTGCGTGCTGCGACGCCTTCAAGTCGAGTAGCGGTTGCCCCCAGGCGGATGGCAGCGCAGCCACTGTTGCCCGATGGGCGTGATCGTGGTCACCACGACGATCGAATCCGGCGCGAATGTCGCCTTCACGTAGCCCGCCAGCACCAAGGTCCGAAGGGCATCGACGCTCAACTCGCCCGATGCGATGAACGGTACGCCTCGCTCGGCGATGCAGCGCAACAGCGCGAGCGGCATCGTGTGCGACTTCATCGCAGTTGCCCTTGTCCGCGCGAGAAAGCCTTCGACTGCCGCGCATCGCGCCCGGCGCTCTCACACATCGATGTGGTGGCCATCGTTCGTCCTCCCTCGACCTCATGTTCGCTCCCACAGCCCGCACGAACCCGCGCGAGCAGGCCCGGCGTCGATCACCAGGGCGGCTGGATTCTAGATCGAAAAGCTACTCAAAGTCTGTAGACTTAAAGTAGGCATCACTCGACGCTCCATGCCCAATGGAACGACGAAGCAAGGCGCAGCAAAGCGCACGCGAACGACTGGCCGGTCACCTGCGCCAGGAGCGCGCGGCGCGCGCCATCTCGCAAGAGCAACTCGCCGACTTGGCCGGCCTGCACCGCACCTACGTCGGCTCGGTCGAACGGTGCGAACGCAATGTCTCGCTGGACAACATCGAGCGATTGGCGCGGGCGCTGGGGCTGGATGTTGCTGCGTTGCTGGCGCCGCTTTGAGGTAAGACGTGAGCATCATCCAGACACCATCAAAGGCGATTCGGTTGGGTGAGCGTAGTATGAGATTTCAGGCGGAAGCGTTGTGGCGGGGTGCTCGCGGTTACTGGAGTCACGGGTCGAAGGGCTGCTTCACAGCGGTCGCGGACCCAACCGCCGGGTATGCGACCTCACCACCACGAAGTTGCGCGCTGATTCAGGAACCTTCGCTCCCTCGTTGGCAGGCACGCCCTTCCCGATAAACTGAATACCGGAGACAAGTGGGCATCCTGCAGCGCGTGGGACGGCTGTGCTCCAGCAATAGTGCAGCAAACGCCAATGAGTTCCACCCCTGTCCTCAGTCTGTCCGTCCTCGAATCGCACCTTTGGGATTCAGCCAACATCCTCCGCGGTCCGGTGGATGCGGCCGACTTCAAGACATACATCTTCCCGCTGCTTTTCTTTAAGCGCATCTGCGACGTCTGGGACGATGAGTATCAGGAGATCGTCGACGAGACTGGCGACGAGCAACTGGCCTGGTTCCCCGAATCGCACCGGTTCCAGATCCCAGAGGACTGCCATTGGAACGACGTACGCAGCAAGGCTACGAACGTGGGCACTGCGCTGCAGCGGGCGATGCGCGAGATCGAGAAGGCCAACCCCGACGCGCTGTACGGCGTGTTCGGAGACGCGCAGTGGTCGAACAAGGACCGACTGTCAGATGCACTGCTCAAAGACCTCGTCGAGCACTTCTCCAGGCTGCCGCTGGGCAACCATAACGTCACGTCGGATCTGCTCGGTGACGCCTACGAGTACCTGATCAAGAAGTTTGCCGACGCCACCAACAAGAAGGCCGGCGAGTTCTACACGCCGCGCAGCGTGGTGCGGCTGATGATCGACATGCTCGATCCCAAGGAAGCCGAGACCATCTACGACCCCGCCTGCGGAACTGGCGGCATGCTGCTGGCTGCGGTGCAGCACGTCAAAGACCAGCACGGCGACGTGAAGCGCCTGTGGGGCAAGTTGTATGGCCAGGAGAAGAACCTGACCACCTCGTCCATCGCGCGCATGAACCTGTTCCTGCACGGCATCGAGGACTTTCAGGTGGTGCGCGGCGACACGCTGCGCAACCCGGCCTTCTTCGAGGGCGACCGTCTGGCCACCTTCGACTGCGTCATCGCCAACCCACCGTTCTCGCTGGAAAAGTGGGGTGAAGACATCTGGATGAGTGATCCCTTCGGGCGGAATTTCGCCGGCCTGCCGCCATCGTCCAGCGGCGACTTCGCATGGGTCCAGCACATGGTCAAGTCCATGGCCGACGTGTCGGGGCGGATGGCCGTGGTGCTGCCCCAGGGGGCGCTGTTCCGCAAAGGGGCGGAGGGCGAGATCCGCCGGAAGCTGCTGGAGATAGACCTGATCGAGGCCGTCATCGGCCTGGCGCCCAACCTGTTCTACGGCACCGGCCTGGCGGCGTGCATCCTGGTGCTGCGCAAACGCAAGGCACCTATGCACAAGAAGAAGGTGCTGATCGCCGATGGGTCACGCCTGTTCCGCCGAGGTCGCGCCCAGAACTACCTGGAGCCCGAGAACGCCGCCGACATCCTCGCCTGGTATCGCGGCTTCGCCGACGTGCAGGACTCAGCCCGGGTTGTCACCCTCGACGAGATCAAGGCGGAGGACTGGACACTGAACATCTCGCGCTACGTACTGCCGCCACTGCAGGAAGACATCCCGCCACTGCCCGACGCCATCGCGGCATTCAAGGAGGCGCTGACCCGCTGCCGCGAGGCCGAGGAGCGGCTTGCCGTCGTGATGAGTGAAGGCGGCTGGGTATGAATCAGAGAGTATTTCCAACGGAACTCTGGAATGCGCTCGTCCCTACCCTGTTGTCCTCGTTGGCCAGTTCCAGCAGCAAGACAGTTCTTGATCTCGGGTTAGCGCTGCGTGCGATCGAGAAGTTTCCAAGGCATGCAACATCCCATACGCTTGAAATTGCAAGCGAACAGGCTGGGCCACGCGGCCAATACTGGCGAATTGACATCCGTGTAGATCCTGATTCGATCAGTGTTTCCGCCCACAAGATCGAAGCCTACTTCGACGGCGCTTGGACAGTGCTCGACGGCTTTTCCGCGGCAATTTCAGTCGAGGACGCGATCGCGACACCACAAGCCTGTCCCATGCTGAACGACGGCTTGATGCCTGAGCTGGTTGTCGAGCTGACTTCAGCGAGGAAGTGGTGGACAAAAATCGTCCGCAAGTCGTCCCCACAAAAATCGGATTGAGGCCCAGTCTTGCGCATCACCCAACAACAACTCGAAAGCTACCTCTGGGGCGCCGCCGTGCTGCTCCGTGGCCTCATCGACGCCGGCGACTACAAACAGTTCATCTTCCCGCTGCTGTTCTACAAGCGCGTGGCCGATGTGTGGGAAGAGGAATACCAGGCCGCGCTGGCCAACTCGAACGGCGACCTCTCGTACGCGCAGTTCGCCGAGAACCACCGCTTCCAGATCCCGGCCGGCGCGCACTGGAACGACGTGCGCCAGACGCCCAAGAACGTCGGCGCAGCCATCCAGCGCGCCATGCGCGCCATCGAGTCGGCCAATCCGGCCCTGCTCGACGGCATCTTTGGTGACGCGCCATGGACCAACCGCGAACGCCTCCCCGACGAGACACTGAAGGACCTGATCGAGCACTTCTCGACCCAGACGCTGTCGGTGGCCAACGTGCCCGAAGACGAACTGGGCAACGCCTACGAATACCTGATCAAGAAGTTCGCGGACGACTCCGGCCACACGGCGGCCGAGTTCTATACCAACCGCACCGTCGTCCACCTGATGACGCAGCTGCTCGCCCCGCAGGCCGGTGAGTCCATCTACGACCCCACCTGCGGCACGGGCGGCATGCTGATCTCGGCGTTGGACGAGGTGAAGCGCTCTGGCGGCGAATACCGCACGCTCAAGCTCTACGGGCAGGAGCGCAACCTCATCACCTCGTCCATCGCCCGCATGAACCTGTTCCTGCATGGCGTGGAGGACTTCGACATCAGCCGCGGCGACACCCTGGCCGACCCGAAGCACATCGAGGGCGACCGCCTGCGCCGGTTCGACGTGATCCTCGCCAATCCGCCGTACTCCATCAAGCAGTGGAATCGCGACGCCTGGGCCAGCGACAAGTGGGGCCGCAACTCGCTGGGCACGCCGCCGCAGGGCCGCGCCGACTACGCCTTCCAGCAGCACATCCTGACCAGCCTGACGGCCAAGGGCCGCTGCGCCGTGCTGTGGCCGCATGGCGTGCTGTTCCGCAATGAAGAGCAGGCCATGCGCCTGAAGATGATCGAACAGGACTGGGTGCAGGCCGTCATCGGCCTGGGCCCGAACCTGTTCTACAACTCCCCGATGGAGTCGTGCATCGTCATCTGCAACCGCAGGAAGCCGGCGGCGCAACGGGGCAAGGTGATCTTCATCGATGCGTTGAACGAGGTCACGCGCGAGCGGGCGCAGAGCTTCCTCAAACCCGAGCACCAGCAGCGCATCCTGCAGGCGTTCAAGGCCTTCGCCGACGAACCGGGCCTGGCCAAGGTGGCCTCAGTGGCGGAGGTGGTCGCCAACGCCGGCAACCTGTCGATCCCGCTGTACGTGAAGCGCGTGGCCGCCGCGCCCGCGCTCGGCAGCGATGGCCAGGCCGTGACGCTGCGCTCAGCCTGGGACCAGTGGCAGGCCGATGGCCGGCCCTTCTGGCAGCAGATGGACGCGCTGGTCGAAACGCTCGACGGCCTGGTCCAGGAAGGCGCCACCGATGCGTAGCGCGCAAGACCTCTTCGCCGAGCTGAATGCGCTGGACGAGTCCAACCGCATCGAAGCCAAGCGCGCCAGCGACATCGGCAAGTCGATCATGGAAACCGTGATCGCCTTCGCCAATGAGCCCGGCCTGGACGGCGGCTACCTGCTGCTGGGCGCCGAGTGGTCCGTCAACGACAAGGGCGACACCGTCTACTGCCCTGCAAGCCTGCCCGACCCCGACAAGCTGCAGCGTGACCTGGCCAGCCAGTGCGCCAGCATGCTGAACGTGGCGCTGCGGCCCGAGATGCAGCTGGAACAGGTGGACGGCCACACCGTGCTGGTGGTGTACGTGGCCGAGGCCGACGTCACCCAGAAGCCCATCTACAAGAAGGCCACCGGCCTGCCCGGCGGCGCCTACCGTCGCGTGGGCTCCACCGACCAGCGCTGCGTGGACGAAGACCTGTGGGTGCTGCGCGGCCAGAGCCAGCCCAGCCACGGGCCGGATGCCAGCCTGCTGCCCGACGCCCGCGCCGACGACTTCGACCCGGCCGCACTGACCGAATACCGCCGCGTGCGCCAACGGCTGAACCCGGGCGCAGAAGAGCTGGCCTACGGCGACGACGAGCTGCTGGAAGCCCTGGGCGCCGTGCGCCGTGTGAACGAGCGCATGCGCCCCACGCTGGCCGGCATCGTGCTGTTCGGCAAACCCATGGCGCTGCGGCGCATGCTGCCCATGGTCAAGATCGACTACATCCGCGTGCCCGGCCTGGAGTGGATCGAAGACCCGCACGAGCGCTTCCAGTCGGTAGAGATCCGCAAGCCGCTGCTGCTGGCCCTGCCGCTGGCCGAGGCCACCGTCATCGACGAATTGCCTAAGGGCTTTCACCTGCCGGAAGGCGAACTGCACAGCGTGCAAGAGCCCATCGTGCCGCGCAAGGTGATCCGCGAGGCGCTGGCCAACGCGGTGATGCACCGCAGCTACACCCAGCACAGCCCGATCCAGATCATTCGCTACAGCAACCGCATCGAGATCCGCAACGTCGGCCACTCGCTCAAGCCCGTGGCGGAACTGGGCATCCCGGGCTCCAGGCTGCGCAACCCCACGCTGGCCGCCGTGCTGCACGACCTGAACCTGGCCGAGGCCAAGGGCACCGGCATCCGCAGCATGCGCAGGCTGGCGGCCGAAGCCGGGCTGACCTTGCCCGATTTCCATTCCAGCCGGGAAGCAGACGAGTTCCGCGTCACGCTCTTCCTGCACAACCTGCTGACCGAGGACGATCACGCCTGGCTGCGTTCGCTGACCACCGAGGCGTTGGACGCCGACGAGGTGAAGGTGCTGATCTACGCCCGCGCCACGGGTGCGGTGGACAACAGCGCCTGCCGCGATTTCAGCGGGTTGGACACCCTGGCCGCCAGCCGCGTGCTGCGCCGCCTGCGTGACCGCGGCCTGCTGGTCAAACGGGGCGGCGGCAGCAGCACCCACTACGCCTTGCCGGCCGGGCCCGATGGGGATGCCGCGGCCGCCGAGGCCAGCGGGCAGACCCGCGTGCCGCTGGAGGTGCCCGCCCCGGTGGGCGAATCTCCATATGGGGATTCCCGGAATCCCCATATGCCGGCCCCCGAATCCCCACATGCCCGGCATGTGGAGATTCCAGAGGCCCTGCGGCAGCGCATCCAGGCAGCCGGCAAGAAGCCGCGCCAGGCGGTGGTGCGCAGCCTGGTGCAGGCCCTGTGCGGCCTGCGCCCCTTCACCGCCGCCGAACTGGCCGCCCTGCTGGGCGGGCGAGATGCGGGCGAGCTGAAGCGGCTGCACCTCAAACCCCTGCGCGAGGCCGGCGTCCTGACCTTGCTGTACCCGGAAAGCGAAAAGCACCCGAACCAGGCCTACCTGACCCTGCCAGAAGACCAGAAGGGACCCGGCCGTGAAGCCTGAAGCGAGCAAGACCTTGAAGGCTGGCTGGCGCCGGGTGAGGTTTGGGGATGTCGTGCGGCAGTGCAAGGAGAAGGTGGATCCTGAAACCTCCGGCCTAAACCGTTATGTGGCGGGTGATCATATGGACACTGACGATCTTCGGCTGCGCCGCTGGGGCGAGATTGGATCGGGCTATTTGGGTCCGGCCTTCCACATGCGATTCAAACCCGGGCACGTCCTCTATGGATCGCGCCGAACCTACTTGCGAAAAGTCGCGTTGGCTGACTTCGATGGCATTTGTGCTAACACCACCTTCGTACTGGAACCTAAAGATCCAGAACAGCTTCTTCCCGAATTCTTGCCGCTCTTGATGCAAACCGATTCGTTCAATGAATTTTCCGTCAAGAGCTCCAAGGGCTCAGTAAATCCATATATTAACTTTTCCGATTTGGCGAAATTTGAGCTGGCATTGCCATCTCTGGACGTACAGCGTCGTTTAGTCGACATCTTTGATGCGCTTGAGAACATCGCTGAAAGCCTGCGCAATGCAACAGCGAGCGCGACGACTTTGAAGGCTGCGCTGGCCGAGAAGACGTTCCCAGTATCCGAGGTGAGGACGTTGTTAGAAGGAGCCACTCTGTACCAAGGTAGAAGCCTGGCTCGACTTGGAGAAGTGGCAAGTCTGCAAGTTGGCTTTCCATTCAAGAGCGCCGAATATGCGCCGCATGGAGATCGGCTACTCCGCGGTTCAAATGTGGGAGTCAATCGGCTTATCTGGGATTCAGCCGTGACTAGCTACTGGCCCTCGGACCGCCGAAGCGAGGTTATCGACTACGTGTTGAACGCCGGCGATGTGGTAATCGCTATGGATCGCCCATTCATAGCAGAGGGGTTCAAAATTGCACGTATCTCCGAGTTCGACTTGCCGGCCCTACTTCTTCAGCGGGTGGGTCGCTTTCAATTAAGTAATGAGATTACGTCGGATTACCTTTGGGCTTTTCTGCACTCGGAGTCGTTCAAATGGCAGCTGCAGAGAATGCAGAAAGGAACGGACCTGCCCCATATAAGCAGGTTTGATATTGAAGGAACTATAATTCCGATTCTAACGTTGGAGGAACAATCTGCCGTTGCAGATCAATTCTCATCCATTGAATCTTCGGAAGTTCAATTATTGCGTAGACTCGATATTAGTCGAGCACAAAAGAAAAATGCGCTGAAGGAACTCGTCGCACGGGAGGCATCGAGTGTTCAATGAGTCCAACACCGTCGAAGCCTACGTCCGCGATCTGCTCGCGGGCCCGTTCAAAGCCACGCCGGCCAACACCGCCCATGAACCACAAGCCAGCTACGGCCCCAGCCCCAAAGGCATCGGCTGGCGCTACGCCGCCCCCGCCGACGTACCCCGCCAAATCCAGGAGGTGCTCGTCGCGCCCTGGCTGCGCGACGCCCTGATCCGCCTGAACCCTGAGATCGCCGCCCAGCCCGACCGGGCCGACGAGGTGCTCTACAAGCTGCGCGCCATCGTGCTGTCGGTGCGCTCTGATGGATTGATCCGCGCCAACGAGGAAATGACGGCCTGGATGCGCGGCGAGCGCTCCATGCCCTTCGGCCCAAGCGACCAGCATGTGCCGGTGCGGTTGATCGCCATGGACGGCGCCGATGACCTGAAGCGCAACCAGTACGTCGTCACCCAGCAGTTCACCTACCGCGCCGGCGCCACCGAGCGCAGGGCCGACCTGGTGCTGCTGGTCAACGGCCTGCCGCTGGTGCTGATCGAGGCCAAGACGCCGGTCAAGAAGAGCATCAGCTGGGTGGACGCCGCGGTGCAGGTACAGGGCGACTACGAAAAGTTCGTCCCCGAGCTGTTCGTCTGCAACGTGTTCTCGGTGGCCACCGAGGGCAAGGCCTACCACTACGGGTCCATCGGGCTGCCGGTGAAGGACTGGGGGCCTTGGCATCTGGATGGCGGCGATGCACAGCACCACCCGCTGAAGTCGCTGAAGCTCTCTGCCGAGAGCATGCTGCGGCCGAACGTGGTGCTGGATATCCTGGGCAGCTTCACCTTGTTCGCCACGGACAAGAAGAAGCGCCGCATCAAGATCATCTGCCGCTACCAGCAGTACGAGGCAGCCAACAAGCTGGTGGAGCGGGTGGTGGCGGGCTACCCGCGCAAGGGCCTGATCTGGCACTTCCAGGGCTCGGGCAAATCGCTGCTGATGGTGTTTGCCGCGCAGAAGCTGCGCATGCACGCCGGCCTGAAGAACCCCACGGTGCTGATCGTGGTGGACCGCGTCGACCTCGACACCCAGATCACCGGCACCTTCACCGGCGCCGACATCCCCAATTTGGAAAAAGCCGACACGCGCGAGAAGCTGCAACAGCTGCTGGCGCAGGACGTGCGCAAGATCATCATCACGACGATCTTCAAGTTCGGCGAGGCCAGCGGCGCGCTGAACACGCGCAGCAACATCATCGCGCTGGTGGACGAGGCCCACCGCACCCAGGAAGGCGACCTGGGCCGCAAGATGCGCGACGCGCTGCCGAATGCCTTCCTCTTCGGCCTGACGGGCACGCCCATCAACCGGGCCGATCGCAACACCTTCTATGCCTTCGGCGCAGACGAAGACGAGAAGGGCTACATGAGCCGCTACGGCTTCGAGGAGTCGATCCGCGACGGCGCCACGCTGAAGCTGCACTTCGAGCCGCGGCTGATCGACCTGCACATCGACAAGGCCGCGCTGGACGCAGCCTACAAGGACTTGACCGGCGGCCTGTCGGACCTGGACAAGGACAACCTGGCCAAGACCGCCGCCAAGATGGCCGTGCTGGTGAAGACGCCCGAGCGTGTGCGCAAGGTGTGCGAGGACATCGTCCAGCACTTCCAGACCAAGGTGGAGCCCAACGGCTTCAAGGGCCAGATCGTCACCTTCGACCGCGAGAGCTGTCTGCTGTTCAAGGCCGAACTGGACAAGCTCCTGCCTCCCGAGGCCACAGACATCGTGATGTCGGTGCAGGCGGCCGACAAGAAGGACCACCCCGAATACGCGGCCTACGACCGCACGCGCGACGCCGAGGAGCGGCTGCTGGACCGCTTCCGCGACCCGGCCGATCCGCTGAAGCTGATCATCGTCACCGCCAAGCTGCTGACCGGCTTCGACGCGCCCATCCTGCAGGCCATGTACCTGGACAAGCCGCTGCGTGACCACACGCTGCTGCAGGCCATCTGCCGGGTGAACCGCACCTACTCGGAGCAGAAGACCCACGGATTGATCGTGGACTACCTGGGCATCTTCGACGATGTGGCCGCGGCGCTGGACTTCGACGACCAGAGCGTCCGGCAGGTGGTCAGCAACGTCCAGGAGCTGAAGGACAAGCTGCCCGAGGCCATGCAGAAGTGCCTGGCCTTCTTCCAGGGCTGCGACCGCAGCCTGCAGGGCTACGAGGGCCTGATCGCCGCACAGCAGTGCCTGCCCAACAACGAGGTGCGCGACAACTTCGCCGCCGAGTTCAGCGTGCTGGGCAAGATCTGGGAGGCGCTGTCGCCCGACAACGTGCTGGGCCCCTTCGAGACCGACTACAAGTGGTTGTCGCAGGTGTACCAGTCGGTGCAGCCGTCCAGCGGCCACGGCAAGCTGATCTGGCATTCGCTGGGCGCCAAGACCATCGAGCTCATCCACCAGAACGTGCATGTGGACGCGGTGCGCGATGACCTGGACACCCTGGTGCTGGACGCGGACCTCTTGGAGGCGGTGCTCTCGAACCCCGACCCGAAGAAGGCCAAGGAAATCGAGATCAAGCTCAAGCGCCGGCTGCGCGGGCACGACGGCACCCCCAAATTCAAGCAATTGTCGGAACGCCTGGATGCCCTGAAGGAACGCTTCGAATCAGGGCAGATGAACAGCGTGGAGTTCTTGAAGCAGCTGCTGGAGATCGCCAAAGAGACGCTGCAGGCCGAGAAGGCAGCCCCGCCCGAAGAGGACGAGGACCGCGGCAAGGCGGCGTTGACCGAGCTGTTCAACGAGGTCAAGACGGCCGATACACCCATCATGGTTGAACGCGTGGTCGCGGATATCGACGAGATCGTGCGGCTGGTCCGCTTCCCGGGCTGGCAAGGCACGCAGGCCGGCGAGCGTGAGGTTAAGAGAGCACTGCGAAAGGCTTTATTTAAGTACAAGCTGCACGCGGATGAGGAGCTATTCGAGAAGGCGTATCTGTACATCCGACAGTACTACTGATGCTCGCGCGGGCATTCGCCTCTAGCGTTGCCAACCAAGAGGCGAGAGCCGAAAGACAACCTGCTTCATTCACTGTCCGTCGTTCTCACAGCCTTGCCGGCCTTGCGGCAGGCATCCGAGCAGTACTTGACCTCGTCCCACGTACGCGCCCACCGCTTGCGCCACGTCATGGGCCGACCGCATGCAGCGCACGGCTTGCTGGGCAGCGATTGCTTGTTGCCTTTGAACGATGTCTGCTTGTCTGATTTCATGAAGGGTTGAACCGCCTCTCGCTCAACGGGCAGGCATCGCCTCGATCGCCTGAGCAGACCGCGAAAGCCCCGCCAACACACGCTCCGCCACGGCCGCCGGAAACCCCACCGGCAACCGAGCGTTCACCCGCTCGATCACCCCCGCGGTCGCACTCAGCACACGCCCGATCAACGCTTCCGCATCGCGCCCATAGTGGCATTTCGCCGCCGTCATGTTGAAGTGCCGCCGCTGCACGTCTCTGAACCGATAGTGCTTGCTCTTGCCCCACACGGCCATGGCCAGTTTGGCGTCGTAGCGGGAGAACTGGTTGGGGCCGGTGCCTTCGACGGGCCAGATGGACATGACGTCGTACAGGGGCGTGAGGCGAAAGCGGCCTTGGGGGAGGAGGGCGATGCTGAAGTTCTTGGCGTGGCCGTCGGGGGCGCCGAGCATCCAGAAGAGCAGGGCGGCGGTGAGGAGGGTGCCCAGGTCTTCGTGGGCGTTGACGGAGTTGCGCAGCACGTTGGCCAGGTCGACCAGGCCGGGGCCGCCGTCGGCTTCGTACTTGAGGTGCGAGGGCTTGCCCAAGGCCTGGCAGAAGTCTTCTTGCGGCAGGCGCAGCAGCCATTGGCCGGACGAATGCAGGCGTCGGTCGAAGCGCTCGACGGCGAGCACTTTCTGCGCGCCGAACTGCAGGATGGCCGAGCGCGGCACGGGCAGGCCGAACTCTTCGAGGATGGTGAGGCACAGCCACTCGTTCTCGACCGACGTGCTGAAGTCCGCCCGGCGGTGCCCGACCAGGCCGAGCGGCAGCTTCAGGATGTGGGTGGTGGGCGTCGCGCCGTGGGGCAGCAGCCATTGCCCCTGGTGCCACAGCAGCGCAGTCTTTTCCTGCGCGCCGGCGAGCGAGATGCGCAGCTCGTCGTCGGGGCCCATGCGTGCGCCGAAGCCGCCGGGTGCGACGGTGTGTTGGAGCAGTTGCTCGACGTCGGACTCGCTGAGTGGTGTGCCTTCGATGCGCTCGACGTTGGCGGGCGCCTCGTCTTCGCCGAGCAGCTGGATGGCGCCCACGCAGTCGCGCCCGATGGCCTGCAGCAAGTCGAACGCGCCGGTCGACGGCGTGCGAAAGCGCTGCGCCAGGCGCTCGCGAATGGGCACGCTGTCGGGCAGCAGGTTGTCGAAGTAGTTCTGCACCACCGGGCCGCGGTGCGCGTCGCCGCGAATGAGCGGCAGCGAGAGCGACAGCGGCCGGCCGCTCGGCGAATCGAGCCAGGCGGCGTCGTAGTGCAGCTCGTCGGCGCCGCGCCCGGGCACCCGCCAGCTGCCCACGCGCTCGCCGTTGGCCCAGATGGAAAGCGCCTGCGAATGCGATCTGCGTCCCATGCCGTCACCACTCCGGCGGCGCCGGCTCCCTGGCCGTCGGTGGCCGCGAGCCCCTTGGCTCTGGCACCCGCGAGCCCACCACCACTTCGAGGTCGAGCACGGCGAAGAGGGCCAGCAGCTGTTCGAGGCTCACGGAGCCCGGGTGAAGCTCCATGTGCGACATGCGGCTCTGGCTGATGCCCACGCGTTCGGCGAGCTTCTCTTGCGAAAGCCCGGCGGCCTTGCGAGCTGCCTTGAGGAGTGGCCCGAGCTGCGACGGGACCGAAAGCACCTGCTTCATCGGGGTTCACCTGTCTGGTTGGTAAATTGCACTTTAGCGATGAGGTTGGTATTTGTCAAAGTACCCGTTTGATCGCTAATATGGCATTTACCCGACATGTGGGTAAAGCCCGGCGCCCGCTGCCCATGGCCCACCCCGCCCGCAAGCTGCGATCATCGGCCCATGAAGTTCGCCGAATTCCACGTGGGCCAGGTCATCGAGGCCGGCCCCTATGCCGTCACCGAAGCCGAGGTGCTGCAGTTCGCCAAGGCCTACGACCCCCAGTGGTTCCACACCGACCCCGAGGCCGCCGCCGACGGCCCCTTCGGCGGGCTCATCGCGAGCGGCTGGCACACCGGCGCGATGGCCATGCGGCTCGTCACCGACGCCGTGCTCGCCGGCTCCGAATCGTTTGCATCGCCCGGTCTCGATCACATCAAGTGGCCGCACCCCGTGCGCCCCGGCGACACCCTGCGCCTGGTGGCCGACGTGCTCGACGTCCGCCGATCCGAAAAGCGACCCACGCTGGGCATCCTGCGCTGGCGCTGGCGGCTCTTCAACCAGCGCGACGTGGAGGTGCTGGAGCTGGAGGCGACCAGTCTGTTCAGGCTCGGGCCGCTCTAGTCCAGCAGATCCATCTCGACGCGGATGAAATCGCCGCGGTAGGTCAGCTCGCCGAGATAGATCACGGTGCCGTCCGGTGAGCAGACCACGCGCCGCACTTCTGCGACGGGGGCCGACACCGAAATGTTCAGCGCCTTGGCGGCGTCTGCGCCCGCGGTCGAGATCGTCAGGATCTGCCGGGCCGACGCGATCGGTATCTTGGCCTTGAGATCCATCAGCACCGGAATGATCAGCTCGGTGCGAAACCGCGTCGGTGCCAGCGCAAAGACGCGTTCGTCGAGGTAGGCCGATATGACCGAGGTCGGCTGGCGCTTGCTCGCATGCACGCGGCGCAGGTGATGGTAGGCCGGCGCGGGCAAGCCGTCTTCCGGTTCGAGGCGCGGTGTGGCGGACCCTTCGGCCAGCGGGATGACCCGCGGGGCCAGCTCGCGGTACAGCTGAGCCAGCCGGGTCAACGAGCTCTCGACTTTCATGCGCGGATGGGTTTCCGGCTTGCGGCGGACGAAGGTCCCGCGCCCCTGCTCCGGCGAGAGGAGCCCTTCGTTCTTCAGCAACTGCACGGCCTGCCTCACGGTGATCGACGCGACGCCGTATTCCGCCGCCAGCGCCGGCAAGGTGGGAATGCGCGAATCGATGGGCCAGACGCCCTTCACGATGCACTCGCGCATCACGTCGGCCAGCTGGGCATAGAGGGGGCTGGCACTGTGGTCGAAGAAAGCCGTCATCGGTCAGGAGGGGTGGTGGGGGCCTAGGGAAAACCAGCAATGACAATTCTGATTAACAATAGAATGATATGCACACTGCGCGGGTAAGCAAGAGCCTGCGTCCAAAGGAGTTCTCATGCGCTTTTCGCTTCGTGTTGCATGCTTCTCAGTGCTGGTCGCGTTCTGGTCTGTTGCGTCGGTCGCACAAGACTATCCGAACAAGGTGATCAAGCTGGTCATCCCGTACCCGCCCGGCGGTGTGGTGGACATCACCGGCCGGCTGCTCGCCGAGCAACTCGGCCCCAAACTGGGCGGGACCGTCATCGTGGAGAACAAGCCCGGCGCGGGCGGAACGATCGGCGCCGGGCAGGTGGCGCACGCGCCGGCGGATGGCTACACCATCCTGTTGATCGGCGCGGCCACGCAAGCGATGGCACCCTGGCTCTACAAGCAACTGCCCTACGACCCGGCCAAGGACTTCGTTCCCGTCACCCAGGTCACCGAAGGTCCGCTGGCACTCTGCGTCAACTCGGATTCCAAGCTCAAGTCGCTGCCGGAGTTTCTGGCCGCGCTCAAGGCCAATGGAAGCTCGATGAACTATGCGTCGAACGGCAACGGAACCTATCCGCACCTGTCGGTCGCCCTCATGAGCCAGGTGACCGGAACCACACCGATGCACATTCCCTACCCCGGCGGGGCGCAGGCGATCACCGCCCTGATCGCCAACGAGGTGCAGTTCACGCAAAACCACATACCGGTGGTTCAGGCGCACGTGAAGTCCGGCCGGCTGCGCGTGCTGGCCACGACGGGCGCCAAGCGTTCGGCGACCTATCCGGATGTGCCTACCCTGCAAGAGGCCGGTGTGCCGGTCGTCGCCTCGGCCTGGTTCGGGCTGTTCGTGCCGGCGGGCACGCCACCGGCCATCGTCGAGCGGCTGCATGCGGCGACCGTCGCGGCCACCCAGTCGCCGGCCCTGCGCGACCGTCTTGCAGCCCAGGGCGACGAGGTCGTGGTCGAAGGCCCCGCCAAGTTCCAGGCCTTCCAGGCCGCCGAACTGGCGAAATGGAAAAAGGTGATTTCCGACGCCCGCATCACGATGCAATGACTTCCCTGCCAACCCTTCAACCCAGCACTTCGATCTTCACCCCATGAGCCGTCCGAACATCATCCTCATCATGACCGACCAGCAGCGAGCCGACACCATCGGCGCGCTCGGTGCACCCTGGATGCGCACGCCGCACCTCGACCGTCTGGCGACCGAAGGTGCCGCGTACACGCAGTGCTTCGTCACTTCGCCAGTGTGCGTGGGCGCGCGGGCGAGCCTCTTCACCGGAAAGTATCCGCACGGGTGCCAGGTGTTCAGCAACTTCCAGCCCTGGGAGCCGACCTGGGTGCGCACGCTGGCCGACGACGGCTACCACTGCGTGAACATCGGCAAGATGCACATCAACCCCTACGACGCTCCGGGCGGCTTCCACCAGAGGCTGATCATGGAAAACAAGGATCGCCCGATGTTCCTCGAAGAGCGCGACCGGGCCATCTACGACGAGTGGGACAAGGCGCTTCATGCGCGCAAGCTGGTCAAGCCGTCGCGCTACAACCGCCATGCCGCGGACCCCGAAGGCTACAAGCAGGCGTTGGGAGCGTTCACCTGGGATCTCGATGCCGACATGCATCCCGACAACTTCATCGGCGACACCGCCTGCTGGTGGATCGACGAGCGCAAGAACACCGACCCGTTGTTCCTGCAGATCGGCTTTCCGGGCCCGCACCCGCCGTACGACCCGTTGCCCGAGGCGCTCGCGGCCTACGCCGACGTCGACATTCCGGTGCCCGAGGTCGGCGACGCGGAGTTGCGCGCGCAGCCCCGTGCACAGAAGACCTTGCGCGACAACATGATCGAGTTCAACTTCGACTCGATCGCGTGGCGCCGGGACGTCAGCCGCGAAGACCTGCTCCGCGTGCGCCGTCACTACGCCGCCAACGTGAGCATGATCGACCAGCAGATCGGCCGGATCATGCAGGCACTCGATGCGCGCGGCTATCTCGACAACGCGCTCGTGATCTTCACGTCCGACCATGCGGATGCGCTGGGCGACCACGGGCATATTCAAAAGTGGACCATGTACGACTCCGTCGTGCGGGTGCCGCTGCTCGTCTGGTCGAAGAACCTGCAGGTTCAGCCGGGGCAGCGAGACGAACTGGTCCAGATGTTCGACATCGCGCCGACGATCCTCGAAGCCGCCGGACTGCCGACGCCCTCGGACTTCGAAGCGCGCTCCCTGTGGACGTCTCTGTCGAAGGACGAGGGCCACCAACCCCGCGACGCGGTCTATGCAGAACTGGCGCGCGACCACATCCAGACGGGCAGCGAGTTCATCCTGATGCGGCGCGACACCCGCTGGAAGATGGTGGTCTATCTGGACGACACGCAGGGCGAGCTCTACGACCTGGAATCGGATCCGGGCGAGGTACGCAACCTGTGGGATGACGCGTCGGTGCGCACGCTGCGCGACGAGCTCTCACTGAAGTGCCTGCAATGGCTGGCGCGTGGCTCGCTCGCGGCCAACCGGCGGCCGGGGCGTGCGCCGCAACAGGCGATGCGGGTCTGAAAAGCGCCTCTCGGGCCGTGCTCAAGCGGCGCGTGGAGGGCTCGCTGCAACCATTTCTGCCAAGCGCCGCAACGCCGCCTCCGCCGTCTCTTCGATCGCCACCGACCGCGTCAACATCAGATTGAGCCGCTGCCCCAGGCCTTCGACCATGGCGCCGCTCGCCGATTCGCGCAGCTGCCCGCGGTCGTCTTCGGCGCACGGAATCGCCGCGCTGACGCGGTCCGCGTAGGTGCCGGGCGGAACGCCGTAGGCGACCACGGGCTTGCCCAGGGCGACTGCAAAGCCGACTTCGAAGACGGTGCCGGAGTCGGGCTCGTGGCCGCGGAAGTTCATGAGGTTGGCGATCAGGCCGTCGGCTTCGCGGATGCGGTCGATGTTGCCCTGGTAGATGCGCTGGGCATGCTCGTCGTCACCGGGCTGGGCGCTTTCGGCCAGGCCGCCGTCGGAGGGTTCGATGCCGACGAGGCCGAGGCGATCGCAGTGCTGCCTGAGCGCGTCGAAGATGCGGTCGGCGTCGGGAAAGAAGACGTCGGGGCCGGCGAAGTAGATCCGGGGGCGCGACGTGGGAGGGCGGTGGTCCGGCGTCATCGGCGGGCGGCTCCCGGTGCGCCGACCCTGTAGTCGAAGGCCCAGTAGTGGCGCCAGGTGGTGAAGGTCGCGGCATGTCCGCTGTCGCTGACGAGGGCGTGCAGTTCGCCTTCGGTCGGGAAGTTCTTCAGCACGCGATGGCGGGTGCCGTCGGCGAGCTGGCGCATCTGGAAGGTGTCGCCTGCGTCGTCCTGCTCGGCGATGGGCGTGCTGCTGCCGGCGACCCACAAATTGTCGAGCAGCACGACGCGGGCGCCGGGGTGCAGCACGGCGTGCAGGCCTTGCACGAACTCGCGCCAACGCGCGCGCGGCACGTGAGAAAACCAGAAGCCTGCAAAGGCGGCGTCGAATCCGCTGGCGTCAGTCGGCGGCGCGTAGGCGTCGCCGGTGCGGAAGTCGACGGTCGACGCCGGCACGCGCGAGCGCGCGATGCGCAGGGTTTCGGGCGCGGCATCGATCGCCACGACGTGCGCCGCGACCGGCGCGATGAACTGCGTCCAGTGGCCGGTGCCGCAAGCCAGCTCGAGCACGCGCGCGCCGGCGAAAAGCGGCGGCAGCCAGGCTTCGATCGCGCGCAGGTCGGGCTGGCGCTCGGGTTTCAGGTAGATGGCGTCGTACTCGGGCGCGCGGGCCGCATAGTAGGACTGGAGAGGGGAGTCGGTCTGAGGCATGCAGAGGGCAATGAAGCTGCCCTCGAATTACAGCATGGCCTGCGCTGCATCCCTGCGAAAGCAGCGGCCCCCACGGGCCGCATCGAGAAGCTTACTGAGCCGTGCCCCAAGACCCACCGGCCATCGGAATCGACGGCTTGACGCCCAGATAGTCGCGCACGTCGGCCGGTACGGTGCCGGCATTCGCCACGGCGCGCCGCAGCGCGTCTTCGGTCACGCCCAAGGCCGAGGTCCAGTAATTGATCTCGGCGTCCTCCACCACGTTGACTTGCGCACGCTGGGCAGTGCGATCGATGGCGATGATGGACTGATTGGCGACTTGCATGACCTTCTCCGTGGGCAGGGTGGATGGGATCGGAACTCGCGATGCGGGCGCTTTCCGGGGGCGAACGTGAAGGTACATCCCAGCGCCTTTCCGGGCATGTAGGAAATGACGCCAAGCGCGATGCCGCGAATGTCGGCATCGGGCTCGGCGCGGCGTTTACGCTTTTTCTACACCCCGTCCAACACTCTGATCCCCGTTTTTATGCCCGTCTGCCGAGACTGGTGCCCTGTTCTCGACTTGGAGCGTGGCGATGGATCTGATGTGGTTGGCCTTGGTGGGCGTGCTGTGGGCCGCCCTGGGTGGGATGGTGGCGGGGCTCCGGCGCTTGAAGGCCGGTTCGGGGAGCCGGCCATGATCGGCCTGCAGGCGCTCTACGGACTGGCGGCCTTCGTGGCGCTGGGGCTCTTCGTCTACCTGGTGCACGCGCTGCTGCGTGCCGAGGAGGCCTGAGATGGAAACTTCGGCATGGGTCCTGCTCGGGGCCTTTCTGCTGGTGCTGGGCGTGCTGGCCTGGCCCACGGGCCGCGCGCTGGCGGCGCTGTGCGACGGGCGCCTGCCGGGCTGGATGAAGCGGGCCGAGGCGCCGCTCTTCCGGTTGGCGGGCGTGGATGCCGGTGCCTCGATGCACTGGCACGGCTATGCGCTCGCGCTGCTGGCCTTCAATGCGCTCGGCGTCCTGGTGGTGTATGCGCTGCAGCGGCTGCAGGCGCTGCTGCCGCTCAACCCGGCGAGCCTGGGCGCCGTGTCGCCCGATTCGGCTTTCAACACGGCCGTGTCCTTTGCCACCAACACCAACTGGCAGGGCTACGGCGGCGAGTCGACCATGAGCTACCTCACGCAGATGCTCGGGCTGTCGGTGCAGAACTTTCTGTCTGCGGCCACCGGCATCGCGGTGGCCTTCGCGCTGGCACGCGGGTTCGCCGCGCGCCACACCGACGGGCAGGGACGGGTGGGCAATTTCTGGGTCGACGTCACGCGCATCACGCTGTGGCTGCTGCTGCCGATCGCGTTGCTGCTCGCGCTTTTCTTCGTGCAACAGGGCGTGATCCAGAACTTCCACGCCTATCAGACCGTGCACACGCTCGAAGGGGCGAGCCAGACGCTGGCGATGGGCCCGGTGGCCTCGCAGGAAGCCATCAAGATGCTCGGCACCAACGGCGGCGGCTTCTTCAACGCCAATTCGGCGCACCCTTTCGAGAACCCGACGGCGCTGTCGAACTTCGTGCAGATGCTGTCGATCTTTTTGATCCCGGCCGGGCTGTGCTTCGCGTTCGGCCGCGTGGTGGGCGACCTGCGGCAGGGCTGGGCCGTGCTGGCGGCGATGACGGCGATCTTCGTCGTGGCGGTGGTGGTGCTCACGCACGCCGAGCAGGCGGGCAACCCGCGGTTGGCGGCGCTGGGCGTGGATGCGGTGCACGGCGCCGTGCAGGGCGTTCAGCAAGCGGGCGGCAACATGGAAGGCAAGGAAGTGCGCTTCGGCATCGACGCCTCGTCGCTCTTCGCGGCCGTCACCACGGCAGCCTCGTGCGGCGCGGTGATCGCCATGCACGAATCGCTCACCCCGCTCGGCGGCATGGTGCCGATGGTGCTGATGCAGCTGGGCGAGGTGGTGTTCGGCGGCGTGGGAAGCGGCCTTTACGGCATGCTGGTGTTCGCCATCCTGGCGGTGTTCATCGCGGGGCTGATGATCGGCCGCACGCCGGAATACCTGGGCAAGAAGATCGAGGTGCACGAGATGAAGCTCACCTCGATCGCGATCCTGATCACGCCGATCCTGGTGCTGGTCGGCACCGCCATCGCGGTCGGCGCGGCGCCGGGCCGCGCGGGCATCGGGAGCCCGGGCGCGCACGGCTTCTCCGAGGTGCTCTACGCGCTCAGCTCGGCCGGCAACAACAACGGCAGCGCGTTCGCTGCGCTCTCGGCCAACAGCCCGTTCTACAACGCGCTGCTGGGCGTGGTGATGTGGCTGGGCCGCTTCGCGATGATCGTGCCGGTGCTGGCCATCGCCGGCGCGCTGGCGGCCAAGAAGCGCCTGCCCGAGACGGCGGGCACGATGCCCACGCACGGTCCCTTGTTCGTGATCCTGCTGATCGGCACGGTGTTGCTGGTCGGCCTGCTCAACTACGTGCCGGCGCTCGCGCTCGGGCCGATGGTCGAGCATCTGATGCTCTGGAAGGCCGCGTCATGAGTTCTCTTTCCTTGCTCGACGGCGCCCTGGTGCGCCAGGCGATGTGGCAGGCGCTGGTCAAGCTCGACCCGCGCGTGCAGTTGCGCAACCCGGTGATGTTCGTGGTGTATGCGGGCAGCGTGCTCACGACGCTGCTGTGGCTGCATGCGCTCGGCTTCAGCGGCGACACCGGCATGCGACCGGCCTTCGTGCTGGCGATCTCGGTGTGGCTCTGGTTCACGGTGCTGTTCGCCAACTTCGCCGAAGCGCTGGCCGAAGGGCGCAGCAAGGCCCAGGCCGCGTCGCTGCGCGGGCTGCGCAAGGACACCTGGGCCAAGAAGCTGAACGGCACCGACCGCGGCTCGGGCTTCGTGCCGCAGCGCGCGCAGGATCTGCGCAAGGGCGACGTGGTGCTGGTCGAGACGGGCGACGTGATCCCGCTCGACGGCGAAGTGATCGAAGGCGCCGCCTCGGTCGACGAAAGCGCGATCACCGGCGAATCCGCGCCGGTGGTGCGCGAATCCGGTGGCGACTTCTCGTCGGTGACCGGCGGCACCAGCGTGCTGTCGGACTGGCTGGTGGTGCGCATCTCGGTCAACGCGGGCGAATCCTTTCTCGATCGCATGATCGGCATGGTCGAGGCGGCACGCCGCCAGCGCACGCCCAACGAGATCGCGTTGGGCATCCTGCTGGTGGCGCTCACGCTGGTGTTCCTGGTGGTCACCGCGACGCTGCTGCCGTTCTCGATTTTCGCGGTGTCGGCGGTCGGCGCAGGCACGGTGGTGTCGCTGACGGCGCTGGTCGCGCTGCTGGTGTGCCTGGTGCCGACCACCATCGGCGGGTTACTGTCGGCGGTGGGCGTGGCCGGCATGAGCCGCATGATGCAGGCCAACGTGGTCGCAACCTCCGGCCGTGCGGTCGAAGCGGCGGGAGACGTCGACGTGCTGCTGCTCGACAAGACCGGCACCATCACACACGGCAACCGGCAGGCGAGCGCGTTCCATCCGGCGCCTGGCATCACCGCGCAGCGGCTGGCGCGCGCCGCGGTGCTGGCCTCGCTCGCCGACGAAACGCCCGAAGGCCGCAGCATCGTCGAACTCGCGCGCCGACAGGGCGTGGACGACGCGGTGGCCGAGGGCGCGAAGTTCATTCCCTTCACCGCGGCCACGCGCATGAGCGGCATCGACCTCGATGGCCAGGCGGTGCGCAAGGGCGCGGTCGATGCGGTGCGCCGCCATGTCGAGGCGCTGCATGGGACCATGCCGGCCGAAGTGCTGCACGCGGCCGACGAGGCGGCGCGCCGCGGCAGCACGCCGCTGGCGGTGGCCGAGGGTGCGCGCGTCCTGGGCGTGGTGGAGCTCAAGGACATCGTCAAGTCGGGCATCCGCGAGCGCTTTTCGGAGCTGCGCCGCATGGGCATCAAGACCGTGATGATCACCGGCGACAACAAGCTCACGGCCGCGGCCATCGCCGCCGAAGCCGGCGTCGACGACTTCCTCGCCGAGGCGACGCCCGAAGACAAGCTGAAGCTGATCCGCGGCTTCCAGTCCGAAGGCCGGCTGGTGGCGATGACGGGCGACGGCACCAACGACGCACCCGCGCTGGCGCAGGCCGACGTGGCCGTGGCCATGGGCAGCGGCACCCAGGCCGCCAAGGAAGCCTGCAACATGGTCGACCTGGATTCCAACCCGACCAAGCTGCTTGAGATCGTCGAAACCGGCAAGGCGCTGCTGATGACGCGCGGCTCGCTGACCACCTTCTCCATCGCCAACGACGTGGCGAAGTACTTCGCGATCATTCCGGCCATCTTCGTCGCGACCTACCCGCAGCTCGGCGCGCTCAACGTGATGCGGCTGGCGAGCCCGTCGTCGGCCATCCTGAGTGCGGTGATCTTCAATGCGCTGGTGATCGTGTTCCTGATCCCGCTGGCGCTCAAGGGCGTGCGGTACCGCGCGGTCGGCGCGGCGGCGCTGCTGCGGCGCAACCTCGCCATCTACGGGCTGGGCGGGCTGGTGGTGCCTTTCGTCGGCATCAAGGCGATCGACCTGCTGCTGGTGGCTTTTGGATTGGCTTGAGGAGCTTGCATGACGACTTCGACGACTTCCACTTCAACGACTTCGACCACCAGGATGTTCAGACCTGCGCTGGTGCTCTTCGCCGCGCTCACGCTGGTCACCGGTGTGATCTATCCGCTGGCCGTGACGGGCGCGGCCGGCGCGCTCTTTCCGGCGCAGGCCGCGGGGAGCCTGGTGAGCGGCGACGATGGGCCGGTCGGCTCGGCGCTGATCGGCCAGCCGTTCAAGGACCCGAAGTATTTCTGGGGCCGGCCGTCGGCCACGTCGCCGGCGCCCTATGACGGCGCGGCGTCCGCCGGCTCCAACCGCGGGCCGCTCGACCCGGCGCTGCTCGAAGCCGCGCGGGCGCGCGTCAACGCGCTGCGGGCTGCCGATCCGGGCAATGCCGCGGCCGTGCCGGTCGATTTGGTCACCGCATCGGCGAGCGGGCTCGACCCGCACATCACGCCCGCGGCCGCGCGCTACCAGGCCGCGCGCGTCGCCCGCCTGCGCGGGCTGCCCGCCGAGCGCGTCGACGCGCTGATCGAGCGGCACACCGAAGGCCGGCTGGGTGGCCTCCTGGGCGAAGCGCGCGTGAACGTGCTGGCGCTGAATATGGCGCTCGACGCACTGAAGCCCTGAGCGGGCCCGCCGCGCGGCAGCCCGTTTCGTCCACACTCTCGTGATGTCCGACGCCCGCCCCGACCCCGACGCCCTGCTGGCCCAGATGCAGGGCCAGCAGGCGGCGGCCGGGCGCGGCAAGCTGCGCATCTACTTCGGCGCGAGTGCCGGCGTGGGCAAGACCTGGGCCATGCTGAGCGCCGCGCAACGCGAGCGCGCGGCCGGGCGCGACGTGCTGGTCGGCGTGGTCGAGACGCATGGGCGCAGCGAGACGGCGGCGCTGCTGTCGGGGCTCGAACGCCTGGCGCCGCGCGCCGTGGCCTATCGCGATCGCACGCTGCCCGAGTTCGATCTCGACGCGGCGCTGGCGCGAAAGCCCGAGGTGCTGCTGGTGGACGAACTGGCGCACACCAACGCGCCGGGCTCGCGCCACGCCAAGCGCTGGTAGGACGTGCGCGAACTGCTGGCCGCGGGCATCGAGGTCTGGTCGGCGCTCAACGTGCAGCACCTCGAGAGCCTGAACGGCACGGTCGGCGCCATCACCGGCGTCCGCGTGAACGAGACCGTTCCCGACACCGTGCTCGACGAGGCCGACGAAGTGGTGCTGGTCGACGTCACGCCCGACGAACTCATGGCGCGCCTCGCTGCCGGCAAGGTGTACGTGCCGCAGCAGGCCGAGCGCGCGGCGCAGAACTTCTTTCGCAAGGGCAACCTCATCGCGCTGCGTGAGATCGCGTTGCGCCGCACCGCCGAGCATGTGGAAGACGACATGCGCGGCTGGCGCGTCGAGCAGTCCGCCGCCTTCGGTGGCGGGCCCGGCGGCCAGGCGCCGCCCGCATGGAACACGGCCGGCTCGATCCTCGCCTGCGTCGGGCCGGACGAGGGCGACGGCCAGGTGCTGCGCAGCGCCGCGCGGCTGGCCGGGCAGCTCAACGTGCGCTGGTATGCGGCGTACGTCGAGACGCCCAAGCTGCAGCGCTTGCCCGCGGCGCGGCGCGACCGCGTGCTCGCCGTGCTTCAACTCGCCGAGTCGCTCGGCGCCGAAGTGGCGGTGCTGCCGGGCGACGATGTGGCGCGCGAACTGGCCGCGCATGCGCAGCGCATGA
>JAHJOG010000160.1 GCA_018820395.1 Gammaproteobacteria bacterium
CCGCCGCGCGCAAGCCGTGCGCGCCGCGGCTACCTCGGCGTGCGCCGGACCGTGCTGGTGGTCGACAACGAAGAAGCCGACCGCGAACTCCTGGTCCAGGTGCTCGCGCCGCTCGGCTTCGAGCTGCGCACGGCCGCCAGCGGGCACGACGCGCTCGACCTCATCGCCGCGGGTTGGCGACCCGACGCCATGTTCGTCGACCTCGCCATGCCGGGCATCGACGGCTGGGAGACTATCCGCCGCGCCCGCAAGCTCGGCTGGGAGAGCGGCGCGGTGGCAATCGTTTCGGCCAACGCCTTCGACAAGCGGCTGGAAAACGACGTCGGCATCACGCCCGACGATTTCTTCGTCAAGCCCGTCCGGCACAGCGAACTCTTCGACTGGCTCGAACGGCGGCTGTCGCTGCGCTGGACCGACAGCGCCGTCGCCGAGCCGTCGGCGGCGCCCGCCGCGCCCGTCGTCGCGCCCAATGCGGATCGACTTCGCGCCCTCGAAGAGGCGGTGAACCTGGGGTATCTTCGCGGCATCCTGAACCAGCTCGACCACATCGACCAAGTGCAGCCCGAATGCAAGGCCTGGACCGCGGCGCAGCGCGTGCTCGCGCGCCAGTTCAAGTTCGAGGCCATGACGCAACTGATCCCGGCCGGGGAGGCACCGTGAGCGCAGAAGCAACGCCCCGCGCACTCGCCACCAACAGCGACCTCGTGCTGATCGTCGACGACGTGCCCGACAACCTGGCCGTGCTGCACGATGCGCTCGACGAATCGGGCTACACCGTGCTGGTCGCCACCAGCGGCGAGCAGGCCTTGCAGCGCGCTGCACAGGCGCGGCCCGACATCGTGCTGCTCGACGCCATGATGCCGGGCATCGACGGCTTCGAAGTCGCGCGGCGGCTCAAGGCCGACGCCGCGACAGCGCACATCCCGATCGTCTTCATGACGGGCCTGACCGAGACCGAGCACCTGATTGCCGCCCTCGATGCCGGCGGCGTCGACTACGTCACCAAGCCCATCAAGCCCAAGGAAGTGCTGGCGCGCATGAACGTGCACCTGCAAGGCGCCCGACGTGCGCGGCAGGAGGCCCAACAGGCCGGGCAGGCGCGCAATGCGCTCGACGCGTTCGGCTACGCCAGCATCACCGTGCGCATGCCCGAAGGCAAGCTCATCTGGCAGACGGCGCTGGCGCGCGACTTGTTGCTGCGCTACTGCGGCAGCGTCGCGCCGGTCACGCCGCCGGTCATCCTCGACTGGCTCCGCCAGCACCTGCCCGCCGCGCGCGGCCGGCACATCGAGCCGCCGGCGCTCTCGATTCCGCTCGGTGCCGACCGGCTCAGCCTGCGGCTGCACCAACAGACCGGCCAGGACGACGAGGGCGACGACTGGCTGATCATCATGCGCGAGGTGTCCGACACCGCGGTGATCGAAGCGATGAGCCTGAGCCTCAAGCTCACGGCGCGCGAAGCCGAAGTGCTCTACTGGGTGGTCAAGGGCAAGACCAACAAGGACATCGGCGAGATCCTCGGCAGCAGCCCGGCGACGGCCAAGAAGCACCTCGAACGCGTCTACGTCAAGCTCGGTGTCGAGACCCGCACGGCCGCCGCGGGCGTGGCCATCAAGCGCATCCGCGAATTGCAGCCGCAGTTCGAACTCTGACGCTTCGCGACCCTAGAATCCGCCGCATGCGACGGATCCTGCTGAGCCTGGCCCTGGGCGGTACCGCTTTCGCCGATGCGCGGGCCGGCGGGCATTTCGACGTCGACGACGCCTACATGCTGGATCCCGGCCGCTGCCAGATCGAAACGTGGGCCAGCCGGCTGCGCGACCAGCGCGCCACCACCTGGCACCTCGGGCCCGCCTGCAGGGTCGGGCCCGTGGAACTCGGTATCAACTTCGACCGGATCACAGCGGAATCCTTGTCTGCCGAATCGCTCGGGCCGCAGCTCAAGTGGACTTTCCTCGGCCGCCATACCGATGCGCCATGGAGCGCCGCGCTCGTCGCCGGCGCGACCTTCGACCTCCCGCGCAGCGGTCGCACCGGCGCGCAGGCCTATGTGCCCGTGTCGTGGCGCGCATCGGAGTCGGTGCTGGTCAACCTCAACCTGGGGCTCGACTGGGCCACCGGCAGCGGCGAGCGCACCGGGCGCGGCGGCCTCGGCGTGCAATGGGCCTGGAACGACCGAGTCTCACTCGTCGCCGAACGGCACCGCGCATTCGGGCAGTGGACGTCGCGCCTGGGCGGGCGCATTGCGCTGTCGCCGAACACGAGCGTCGACATCAGCGTATCCAGGGCCGCTGCGCCGCTGTCGCGCGCGGTCACGGTCGGGCTCAATCACGAGTTCGGGCGCTGAACGCGCGGCGGAACTCGTGGCGATGGGCCGGCCGCTTAGAGGTTGAGCCACCTCGGCAGGAACAGGCTGATCACCGGGAACGCGATCAGCACCGCCATGCGCAACAGGTCGGCGCAGATGAAGGGAATCACGCCGCGCCAGATCGTCGACGTCTTCACGTCGGGCAGCACGCTCGACAGCACGAAGATGTTCATGCCCACCGGCGGCGTGATCAGGCTGATCTCGATCACGCACACCACGATGATGCCGAACCAGATCGGATCGAAGCCGAGTGACGTGACCAGCGGAAAGAACACCGGCACCGTCAGCAGCATCATCGACAGGCTTTCCATGGCGGTGCCCAGCACCACGTAGATCGCGCAGATGGCGATGATGACGAAGATGGGCTTGACGCCGATCTCGAGCACGAACTCGCGCAGCGCATTCGGCAGCTCGGTGAAGTTCAGAAAGTTGGCGAAGAGCGACGCGCCGATCACGATGGTGAAAAGCATCGCCGACGTGCGCGCCGATTCCACCAGCACCTCGCGCAGGATCGACCACGTGAGCGCTCGGCGCGCCAGCGCGAACAGGAAGCCGCCCATGGCGCCCACGCCCGCCGCTTCGGTCGGCGTGAAGAAGCCACCGTACATGCCGCCCATGACGATCGCGAACAGCAGCAGCACGCCCCAGACGCCGCGCAACGCAGCCGCACGCTCGGGCCAGGTGGCGCGCTCGCCGGGCGGCCCCCAACTCGGGTGGCGGCGCGTGACCCACATCGACGCGCCCATGTAGAACGCGGTGGCGACCAGGCCCGGAATCACGCCGGCTGCGAAGAGCGCGCCGATGTTCTGCTCGGTCATGATCCCGTAGATGACCAGGATGACCGACGGCGGAATCAGGATGCCCAGCGTCGCCCCGGCGCAGATCGAACCGGCGGCGAACGCAGGCGAGTAGTTGAATCGCCGCATCTCGGGCATGGCCACGCGCGCCATCGTGGCCGTGGTCGCGATCGACGATCCGCAGATCGCGCCGAAGCCGGCGCAGGCCGCGATGGTCGACAGGGCCAGCCCACCGCGCCGGTGGCCGACGAAGGCATAGGCCGCCTGGTACAGATCGCGCGACATGCCGGCGCGCGTCACGAAGTTGCCCATCAGCACGAAGAGCGGCACCACCGACAGCGTGTAGGAGCCGATGTCGATGAACTCGCCCGCCGCCGACGACACGGCCGCCGGCCACGAGCGCATGATGCCCAGCCCGACCAGGCCCACCACGCCCATGCTGACAGCGATCGGCACGCGCAGCATCATCAGCGCGAACATCGCCACGAAGCCGATCAGGCCGGCGGTCATGCGGCCTCTCCGTGGAGGCGGCGCGCGCGTGCGGCCAGCCAGACATGGACGGCGCCCGCGACCGCCAGCATCACCGCGATCAGGTACTGAAAGGGCCAGAGGCGAATCTCGAGCGTGGCCGTCATGTCGCCATATTCTATGGTGCGGCCGGCGCGCTCTGCGACGATCCAGGCGCCACCGAACATCACCAGCGCGGTGACTGCGTGCGAGACGACCTTCTGTCCCTTGAGCACGCCGGCCGGCACCACACGGTCGAGCAGGTCGAACACGATGTGCTCGCCTGCAATGGATGCGAGCGGCAGCGCGAAATAGATCATCAGCGTCATGAAGATCTCGGTGAGCTCGACCGCGCCGGTCAGCGAGTGGTCGAAGAACTTGCGGCCGATCACGTCGGCGAAAGTCAGGGCCATCATGGCGAACAGCGCCAGTGCAGCGACAGTCGCAAAGAGCGATTCAGTACGTTTCATGGAATTCAGCCGCTACATGAAAAGCCGACCGGCCGCGAAGAGTGCGGCCCGGTCGGCAGGGTGGCCGGCACCCCGTGTGCCGGCGGGTCGACGTCAACGCAGCCCGGGAGTCACTGGAGCTTGGCGATCTCGGCGCGGAATTCCTTCAGCACCGCCGCGGCATTCTTCAGCCCCTTGGCCTCGGCCTCCTTGATCCACTGTGCCTCGATCGGATCGGTCTTGGTCTTGAAGTCGGCGACGAACTTGGCGTCGGCCTTGATCGCCTCGATGCCGCCGGCCTGCTGTGCGGCCTTGCTCTTGATGTCGGCGTCGTCCCAGTACTTGCCGAAGAGGCGGGCCGCATGTTCGCCGGAGAGCTTGTCGATCGCCGCCTGATCTTCCTTGGAGATCTTGGCCCAGGCGGCCGGATTCATCACGAAGGCGAAGCTGGTGTTGTAGAGCCCGCCAGGAACGCTGGTGGAATACTTGACCAGCTTCATGAGGTTGAAGGACTCGATCGACTCGTTGGGAAACCACACGCCGTCGACCACGCCGGAAGAGAGCAGCTCGTACGACTGCGGCGCCGGCTTGAGCGTCATGTTGGCGCCGATGGCCTTGCCCACGTCGTTCACCACGCCGCCGCCGACGCGGAACTTGATGCCGTCCATGTCGGCCATCGACTTGATGGGCCGCTTGTTGTTGAAGATCACGCCGGGGCCGTGCGTGAACACCGTGATCACTTTGAGCCCGCGGTGCTCGTCGAACTTGGCCAGGTGCTTCTGGAAGATGCGCTGATAGGCCACGCTGGTGGCCGACGAGTTGTCGCCGAGGAACGGGAACTCGGCGATCTTGGCGAGCGTGTAGCGGCCCGGCGTGTAGCCGTCCACGCTGTACGACAGGTCTGCCAGGCCGTCACGCACCGCGTCGAAGGTGCCGGGCGGAGGCGCCACGGCCTTCGGCAGGATGTTGCACTTGACGCGGTTGGACGTGGCCTGCGCCACTTCGCCGCACCAGGCTTCCTGCGCGCGCGACAGCAGGTGGCTGGGTGCCACCCAGGTGGAGGTGGTGAGCACGACATCGGCAGACGCGGACGCGGCGGCGCCGACGAGGCCTGCGGCCATAAGCAGTTGGATCAAGGGTTTCGACACGAGGCAATTCCTCCAGGGATGGGATTCGAACCGGAGCGGCTGCCCGGTCCTCGAAGAGCCCGCACGTTAGCAAACAAAGCGGCTGCGGCGCCTCGACAAATACCCTGTAAACGATCCCGTGAACGCCGCTGCCTATCCCCAGAACTCGTCGAAGCCGCCGGGCGGTTCGAGCCGCTTGCCGCGCAACAGCAGGCGCGAAGGGCCGGGCATGACGCGGGGCGTCTCCGGGTGCAGCGCGTCGCCGGGGTAGGCCATGGCGCGTGTGCCGTCGAACTCGAAGGCGTGCGGCCGGATCACGTAGGGTGGGCGGCTGCGGCCTTCGGCCAGCATGCTCGCCACGCTCGCATGGTGGCCCAGGTGGGCCAGGCTCATGATCTGCGGCGGCGCCAGCACGATGTCGCCGCGCCAGTAGGCCTCGAGCGCCGCGCGCGGCCGCAGCCAGGCGCAGTCGATGGCTTCGTGCTCGTCGTGGCGTGCGATCTGATGGGCGGGCGCCTCGGCGATGAAGAAGCGCGTGTCGAAGCGCTTGCCCGGCGAGGTGATCGAGCGCTCCGGCGTGATCCAGCGCGACCACGGGCACAGCGAGCGCGTGTCCAGGCGCAGCTCGAATCGGTCGAGCAGGTCGTTGAACGCCATGCCGCCGGCCGCCAGCAGTGCCAGCTGCATCAGTCGATCGGCATCGAGGTCGTGCGCCAGCAGCACGTTGCATTCCTCGAAGGTTTCGCGCACGGCGGCGATGTGAAGCGCTGCGGCGGTGGTGGCGTCGATCTCGGGGTCGCCAAGCGATCGGTGCAGCCGCTCGGGCGTATCGTCCAGCCGCTCGTCGAAGGGCAGGCGCGCATCCGCCGGGTCGACCTTGCCGCCCGGAAACACGTAGGACCCGCCGTGCCCGTCGGACAGCGCGTGGCGCTGCATCATGAGCACCTCTGGTCCGCCGTCGGCGTCGCGCACCATCATGACGGTGGCGGCCGGGCGGATCGGCACCGGGGGTGGCGTATCGGGCACGGGCGCGCTCATCCTTCGGCTCCTTCCACCAGAAAGCGCACACGACGCACGCCCTGCCATTCGTCCGCATCGAGCCGGAAGGCGAGCGTGACGCGGGCCGGCAGCGGCTCGGTCCGGCCGAACCAGATGCCGTCGACCGGCTTGCCCTGGTGGCGCAGCTTGAGTGCCAGGTGCTTTTCGCCCACCAGGCGTTGCGACAGCACCTCCACCTCGTCGCTGAAGGTCGGCGGCGCGAAACCCTGGCCCCACACTTCGCGGTGCAGGGTGTCGACCAGGTCCACGCGCAAATATTCCGGCGCGAGCGGGCCGTCGGTGTCGAGGCGGCGCAGCAGCGAGGCCGCGTCGAGCCATTCGAGCGCCACCTGAGCGAGCGCCCGCTCGAAGGTCTCGAAGCCGTCGCGGGCGATGGTGCAGCCCGCCGCCATCGCATGGCCGCCGAAGCGCAGCAGCACGCCCGGATGCCGCTTGGCGACCAGGTCGAGTGCGTCGCGAAGATGAAAGCCCGGAATCGACCGGCCCGATCCCTTGAGCTCGTGCGACCGGTCTTGCGCGCCGCTGGTCGCGAAGACGAAGGTCGGCCGGTGGAACCGGTCCTTGATGCGCGACGCGACGATGCCGACCACGCCTTCGTGGAAGTCCTCCCCGTACACACTGATCGCCGGCGGCGCCGCGTCGGTCGCGGCAAACAGCGACTCGGCCGCCAGCAGCGCTTGTTCGCGCATGCCGCCTTCGATGTCGCGGCGCTCGCGGTTGATGCCGTCGAGCAAGCGCGCGAGTTCGTCGGCGCGCGCCGCGTCGTCGGTGAGCAGGCACTCGATGCCGAGCGTCATGTCGGCCAGCCGCCCCGCCGCGTTGATGCGCGGGCCGAGCGCGAAGCCGAAGTCGAAGGTGGTCGCCGCCAGCGCGTTGCGCCCCGCTGCCTTGAACAAGGCCGCGACACCCGCGGGCAGGGCGCCGCCGCGGATGCGGCGCAGGCCTTGCGCCACCAAGCGCCGGTTGTTGGTGTCGAGCCGCACGACGTCGGCCACGGTGCCGAGCGCGACCAGCGGGAGCAGCGCGTCGAGGCGCGGCTGTGCCGGCGGCACGCGGGCGCCGGCTTGGCTTTCGGTGCCGGCTGAACCGGCGATGGCGGTGTCGGCACCGACTGGGGCGCTTGCCGCCATTCCGAACACGCCGCGCGCCCGCAGCTCGGACCGCAGCGCGAGCAGCACGTAGAACATCACGCCCACGCCGGCGATGCTCTTGCTTTCGAAGCTGCAGCCCGGCTGGTTGGGGTTGACGATCACGTTGGCCACCGGCAACTCCGGGCCGGGCAGGTGATGGTCGGTGACGAGCACGCGCAGTCCGAGCGCCTTGGCCGTGGCGACGCCGTCAACGCTCGCGATGCCGTTGTCGACCGTGATGAGCACCTGCGCACCGCTCGCGGCCACGCGTTCGGCGATGGGCGGGGTGAGTCCGTAGCCGTCGATCACGCGGTCGGGCACCAGGTAGTCGACGTGGCGGGCGCCGAGCAGGCGCAGGCCGCGCACGGCGACGGCGCAGGCGGTGGCGCCGTCGCAGTCGTAGTCGGCGACGATGCACAGGCGCAGGTCGTCGCGGATGGCGTCCGCCAGCAGCATGGCCGCCTCGCGCGCCCCGAGCAGGGTTTCGGGCGGCAGCAGGCGCTGCAGGCCGTCGTCCAGCTCGTCCCGGCCGAGCACGCCGCGCGCCGCGTACAGGCGCGCCAGCAGCGGATGCACGCCCGCCTGTTCGAGCGCCCACACGGTGCGTGGCGGAATGTCGCGGGCGACGATCTTCATCACAGCGCTTCCAGCACGGCTTTCGCGCTCGGCCGGTTGAAGAGGGCCTTGGCCCAGCCGGCGATGCCGCGGTGCTTCACGCCGAAGCGACGCGCACTGCGTTCGCCGCACAGCGTCAGCGTCACGTTCGCACCGCCCGACAAGGCCGCGAGGCAGTCGGACACCGGCCCGGCGTCGAGCGCTTGCCAGGCGGCCGCCCAGGCCGCGCCGTCGTCGTGCAGCGCGGGGCCGCGCAGCGCGGTTTCGATGTGCGGCGGTTCGCGTGAGGCATCGGATGCGGAGGGGGTGACGGACGCCGCCAGCGGCCCGGTGCCGCTGAGCCAGAACGAGTTGATGGGCGGCACGCCGCGCGCGATGCGATCGTCGTTGACGCGTTCGGTGTAGAGCAGCATCTGCATCTCATTCTGCAGCCGGCGCAGCAGACGCGCATCGTCGGACAGCGGCGACCATTGCGAGATCGGGTGGCCCACGGCGCGATCGATCGACGCGGTGGCCAGCGTGTCGAACACCGGGCCGCGCGCGAGCCAGCGCCCGGCGGTGGACGAGGCGTGCAGGTCGATGCCGACTTCCTTGAAGAAGGGGGTCGCGATCGCCAGCAGCGCGGCGGATTCTTCGGCCGAGATCTCGATGTCCTCCGGGTCGCCGAGCACCACGTCGTCGATGCCGACCTGCCAGTGGCACAGCGTGGCGATTCCCCAGCCGCCCCTGTTGCCGCCGTCACCTGGCGCCGTCAGGCCGGCCTGGCGGGCTTCGAGGGCGGCCCACGGAATCAGGCCGTCGGGCGCCCGAATGCCGAGCGCGTCGGCCAGCGCCCGCTCGTGCGGCGGCGAGCGCGTGCTGTCGTCCTGCGTGTCGTCGTGCACTTCTGCCAATCGCGACAGCAGGGCTTCGAGCCGCGGCAGCCGGAGCCCGGACAGCGCCTCGCGGCAGGCTTCCCGGTCGGTGCCGGCGAAGGGAATCAGCCAATGGCGCGAGGAAGACGGGGAAGGCGAGGCGGGCATGGGCCTATTGTCCGGGATGCCACAATCCAGCCCCATGCCCCTACCCTATGAACTGCAGCTCGGCTGGCGATACACGCGCGCGGGGAGGTCGACGCGACGCAACGGTTTCATCTCCTTCATCTCCGGCGTGTCGATGCTCGGCATCGCATTGGGGGTGGCGGCACTCATCATCGTGCTCAGCGTGATGAACGGATTCCAGAAGGAAGTCACCGACCGCATGCTCGGCGTGATCTCGCACATCGAGATCTTCTCGCGCGACGGCCAGGCGCTTGCCGACATCGACGACATCATGGCCGCGGCGCGCAAGAACCCCGAAGTGGTCGGCGTGGCGCCCTTCATTGCCGCGCAGGCGCTGATCGCCCGTGGCGAAGACATGAAAGGCGCGCTGGTCCGCGGCATCGTGCCCGAGCTGGAACCGCAGGTGACCGACATTTCCACCACCGCCGAGCACGGCGCGCTGCAGAAGCTGGTGCCGGGCGAATTCGGCATCGTGCTCGGCATCGAACTCGCGCGCTCGCTCTTCGTGCGCGACGGCGACAAGGTCACGCTCATCGCGCCGGGCGGGCAAGTCACGCCAGCTGGCGTGGTGCCGCGTCTCAAGCAGTTCACCGTGGTCGGCACCTTCGATTCCGGCCACTACGAATACGACTCCGCGTTGGCCATGATCCATGAGGAAGACGCCGCACGCATCTTCCGGCTCGAAGGGCCGAGCGGCATCCGCATCAAGCTGCATGACCTGCACAAGGCGCGCCAGGTGGCCGACGAGATGGCCGGCACCCTGCCCGGCAGCTTCATGATCCGCGACTGGACGCGGCAGAACAAGACGTGGTTCGCCGCGGTGCAGGTCGAGAAACGGATGATGTTCATCATCCTCACGCTGATCGTGGCGGTGGCCGCCTTCAACCTCGTGTCGACGCTGGTCATGACCGTGACCGACAAGCGCGCCGACATCGCCATCCTGCGCACGCTGGGTTCCACGCCGCGCAGCATCATGGGCATCTTCGTCGTGCAGGGCGCCATGGTGGGCGTGATCGGCACGCTGCTCGGACTCGCCGTCGGCCTGGCCATCGCCTACAACATCGACGTGATCGTGCCGGCGCTCGAACAGCTCTTCCACGCCAGCTTCCTGCCCAAGGACATCTACCTGATCAGCAAGATGCCGAGCGACCCGCAGCAGAGCGACATCGTGCCGATCACCGTCATTTCGCTCATCCTCGCCTTCGTCGCCACGCTCTACCCGAGCTGGCGCGCGAGCCGCGTGAATCCGGCCGAGGCGCTGCGCTATGAGTGAGGCGGCGGGCAAGGACGTCGTGCTCAGGGTGCGCGGGCTGACCAAGCGATTTCACGAAGGCCGCATCGATCTCACCGTGCTGCACGGGGTCGACCTCGACGTGCACGTGGGCGAGACGCTGGCCATCGTCGGTGCATCGGGTTCGGGCAAGAGCACGCTGCTGCACCTGATGGGCGGGCTCGACGCGCCCACCGCCGGCAGCGTCGAGCTGCACGGCAAGAACATCGCGAGCGTCGATGCGGCCGAGCAGGGGCGGCTGCGCAATCTGCACCTGGGCTTCGTCTATCAGTTCCACCATCTGCTGCCGGAATTCAGCGCGCTCGACAACGTCGCGATGCCTCTCAAGATCCGGCGCGCACCGCCTGCCGAAGCGCAGGACGCCGCGGCCAGGATGCTCGCGGCGGTTGGCCTGGGGGAGCGCATGCAGCACCGGCCGGCCGAGCTGTCCGGCGGGGAGCGTCAGCGCGTGGCCATCGCCCGCGCGCTGGTCACGCAGCCCGACTGCGTGCTGGCCGACGAACCCACCGGCAACCTCGATCGCACCACGGCCGACGGCGTGTTCACGCTCATGCTGCAACTCGCGCGCGACCGCGGCACCGCCTTCGTGGTGGTGACGCACGACGACAGTCTGGCGCGGCGCTGCGACCGCATCCTGCGCCTCACGACCGGGCGGCTCGCCGACTGAAGGCCTTGCGGCGATGGCGGCCACCGATCTGCTCGACCCGCTGCTGCACGCCGGCTTCAAGGGCTACCCGCACACGCAAGCGCCCCGGCGGCTGAGCGAGATCGGCGACGCCGGCTGGAACGTGCTGGCGGACGACTTTCCGCTGCCGCTCGCCGTCCTCAAGCGCGAGGCGCTCGAACACAACCTGGCGTGGCTGCAGGCCCGCGCGCGGCAATGGGGCGTCGACCTGGCACCGCATGGCAAGACCACCATGTCGCCGCAGATCCTGCGCCGCCAGCTCGACGCCGGCGCCTGGGGCCTGACCTTCGCCAACGTGACGCAGCTCGCCATCGGCGTGGCGGCCGGCGTGCGTCGCGCGCTGATCGCCAACCAGATCGTGGGCGGCCCGGACCTGGCCGGCATCCGTCGGCTGCTGGACACGCACGCCGACCTGCGCGTCGTGTTCCTGGTGGATTCGACGGCGCAACTCGACCTGATCGAGGAATGGGCGAGCGGCCAACCCGCGCGCCCACGCTTCGAGGTGCTCGTCGAAATCGGCGTGACGGGTGGTCGCACGGGTTGCCGCACGCAGCCAGAAGCCATGGCACTGGCGCAACGCATCGCCGCGAGCGCCGCCGTCGTGCTCGTGGGCATCGAGTGCTACGAAGGGTTGGGCGCGCGAGGAGACACCGCGGCCGATGTGGACTACGTGAACGCCCTGATGGATCGCGTGCATGCCGTTGCGGCCCATTGTGAATCGCACGGCCTTTTCGGCGCGGACGAAGTGCTGATCTCGGCTGGCGGCTCGGCGGTGTTCGACCTGGTTGCCGGGCGGCTGAGACCACCGCTGCGCGCGCCGGTGCGCGGCCTGCTGCGCTCGGGCTGTTACGTGACGCACGATCACGGCTTCTATCGCTGCATGCAGGGCGCGATCGACGCGCGCCTGGGCTGCGCCGCCGGCGAGAGCCTGCGGCCGGCGATGGAAGTGTGGGCCATGGTGCAGTCTCGGCCCGAGCCGGGGCTGGCGATCCTCTCGGCAGGCAAGCGCGACATTTCCTTCGACCTGTCGATGCCCATCCCGGTCGCGCGCGCGGCGCGGCATGCGCGCCAGGCGCGGCCCACGCCGCCGGGCTGGAAAATCACGGCGCTCAACGACCAGCACGCGTACCTGCGATGGGAGGAGGGCGAGGGCGACGGTGCCGAAGCACCGATGGTGGGTGAACGCATCGGCCTGGGCGTCTCTCACCCTTGCACCACCTTCGACAAGTGGCACTGGATGCCGGTCGTCGAAGACGACTACCGCGTGAGCGATGCGGTGTCGATGCACTTCTGAGTCGCGCGTCTCGCCGGCCCTGCTTTTCACGGGCGCCGAGCCCGAGACGACTCAGCCCGAGATCGAATAGCCGCCGTCGACCGGAATCGCCGTCCCCGTGACGAAATCCGACGCCGCGCTGGCCAGGAACACGGCGATGCCGGCCAGGTCTCCGGGCTGGCCCCAACGCCCGACCGGCGTGCGCGCGACCACGCGTTCGTTCAGTCCCGCCACCTGCGCGCGGGCTCCGTCGGTCAGTTCGGTCGCGATCCAGCCCGGCAACACCGCGTTCACCTGGATGCGGTCGGCCGCCCACGACGTGGCCATGGCGCGCGTGAGTTGCACGATGCCACCCTTGCTCGCGCCGTAGGCCGGCGCGTAGGGCGCGCCGAAGATCGACATCATCGAACCGATATTGATGATCTTTCCGCCGCCCGCGGCCTGGAGGTGCGGATGCGCCGACCGGCAACACAGGAAGGCGCTGGTCAGATTGGTGTCCATCACGCGATGCCATTCGTCGAGCGAAAGTTGATCCACGGGTTTGCGCACCGTGGTGCCGGCGTTGTTCACCAGGATGTCGAGCCGCCCGCACCGATCGACGAGCTGCTCGAACATCGCCTTCACGGCGGCTTCGTCGGTCACGTCGACCTCGATCGAGAAGCTGTCGCTGCCCAACGCTCGAAGCCTCTCGACCGCGTCCTTTGACTTGCGCGCATTGCGTGCCGCCACCACCACCTGCGCTCCGGCCTTGGCCAGGCCCTCGGCCATGCCCAGGCCGATGCCGCCGTTGCCGCCGGTGACCAAGGCCACCTTGTGTGTGAGATCGAACATGGGCGCATCGTGCCATGGATGAGCGCGACCGATGCGCCCAGAGGCCTCAGTGCCCGCCGATGCCGATGTCGCTCGGCGCGTTGGACGTCAGGTGGGTGTACACCTCGCGCATGACCTGGCCGAATTCGGCACTCGTTCGGTCGCGCTCGCGCGGAAGCGCCACATCGATATTGGCCACGACCCTTCCCGGGCGGGCGGACATCACGACGATCCTGTCAGCCAGAAAGACGGCTTCCTGCACCGAATGCGTGATGAAGAGGATGGTCGTCCCCTGCGCCCGCCAGATGCGGATCAGCTCGGACTGCATCGATTCGCGCGACTGCGCGTCCAGGGCGCCGAAGGGTTCGTCCATCAGCAGCACGTCGGGTGAAGTCGCCAGCGAGCGCGCGACCGCGACGCGCTGGTACATGCCGCCCGACAGTGTCGATGGCCTTGCGTCTTCAAAGCCCGCGAGGCCGACCAGATCGATGAACGACTTCGCGATCTCGCGCCGCTCCGCGCGCGGTCGGCCCTGCGCCTGCAGACCGAACTCGACGTTGCCCTGGACCGTGCGCCACGGGAAAAGCGACTGCCCCTGGAACACGACTCCGCGCTCGGCACCGGGGCCGTCGACCGCTTTGCCGCCGACGACCACCTGGCCCGAGTCGGTCGGGACCAGTCCGGCGATGACGTCGAACAGCGTGCTCTTGCCCGAGCCGCTCGGCCCCACGATGCAGCAGAAGCCGCCCGACGGAACGCCGAAGCTCACGTTGTCCAGCGCGACCACTTCGCGCTGGTCGTCGGTTCTCCAGGTCTTGGATACCTTGTCGATTTGAATGTCCAGCACAGTTCGAGTCCGTTGTCGGGAAGATGGGTTTCAGTTCTTTGCGAAGGAGGCCGGCTGCACAACTCGGCCCAGGAGGCCCAGGCCACGGTCCATCAGAAAGCCCAGGATGCCGATGACCACCATGCCGGCCATCACGTCATCTGTCGCGAGGAACTGGCCGGAGTAATTGACGAAATAGCCGATGCCGGTGTTGGCGTTGACCATTTCCGCGGCCAGGATCGCGACCCAGGCGAACGACAGCCCCAGCCGCAGCCCCACGACGATGCTCGGCCACGCCGCAGGCAGGACGACGAGCCAAAGCGTGCGGCGCGCCGACATGCCCACCGTCTTGGCCACCTTGGCGTAGACCGGCGGCACGGCCTCGATGCCGGCGCGCACCTGGAAGACGATCACGAAGAACGAGGCATACCAGGTGATGAAGACCTTGCCGAACTCGCTCAGCGCGAACCAGTAGGCCGCGATCGGCACCCAGGCGAAGGGCACCACGAAGCGCAGCGCGACCAGCGGGTAGTGCAGGCTGCGGTCCACGAACCGATTGCGCGCCAGCAGCACCGCGACCGAGACGCCTGAGAGCGCGCCGAGCACGAAACCCGACAGCACTCTGCCGATGCTCACCAGCAGGTCGTTCCAGCGTTCGCCGGAGCTCAACAGGTCCATCACGCGCAAGGCCACCTGCGTCGGCGAGGGAAGAATGACCGGCAAGGGCTGGAGCAAGCGAATGACGATCTCCCAGATCGTCAGCAGCACCAGCACGCCGACCACGGCATGCGCCACGCCCAGCCCGCCGGCATACAGGCGGTGGTCGCGCAGGCGTGCGCGCCGGCGCACCGCTGCGGGCCCGGAGACGACGGCGGGCTCAGCCATTGGCTTTTCCGACGGCGACGCGCCATGGCGTCCTGCGGCATGCCAGCACGAAGAGCGCGTTCAGGGCGAGCCCGATCGCGCCCACCAACACCATGTTGGCGATGACCTGCGCGGGCTCGAACTGGTTGGCGGCTGCAAGCATCCGAAAGCCCACGCCGCTGTTGGCGCCGACGAGCTCGGCGACGATCACTCCGCCCCAGGCGGTCGTCAGGCCGTACTGGGCGCCGAGCACCACGCCCTGCATCGCACCCGGCAGGATCACGTGCAGCCACAGGAAAGTGCGAGAGCGCGTGAACGTGCGGCAGACGTTCTGCAGTACCGGCGGCACGCGTGTCACTGCGTCGTACACGTTCAGGAACACCACGAAAAAGGTCACGATGAACACCACCAGCAATTTGCTGGCGAGGCCGATGCCGAGCCACAGCACCGCCAGCGGGATCCAGGCAATGGGAGAGATGGGCCGCAGCAGGTCGACCAGCGGCAGGAACAGCCGGCCGACCCACCGCACGCGGCCCGCGGCGATCGCGAGCGGCGTGGCAACCGCCACCGTGATGAGCCAGCCCAGGAGGGCGCGTTCCAGGCTGGCACCGATATCGGTCGCCACCGTTCCATCGCCGATGCCTACAGCCAGCGCGCGCGCCACGTCCAGCGGCGACGAGATCACGCTGCGAATTCCGCTGCTGCTCGCCGCGAGCCATTGCCAGAGCAGAACCAGCAGCACGGGGACATACAGTGCGACGGACAACTGCCGCGCCGAGGCGCGGTGTGCGGCCGCTCGGGGGACGGAGCTCACTTGCTCTGCGCTTCCTTGGCGAACTCGGGGTGGACGAAGTTCGAGATGAACTTCTCCTTGTCGACATTGCTGACCAGGCCGGCGTCCTGGATCAGGTCGAACATGCTGTCGACGACTGTCCGGTCGGGCACGATGTCGAGCGGGTAGGTGTCGTAGCCCTTCTCGATGATGTAGGCGACATGCTGCGGCGTGATGCCGGCGGCCTTGGCCATCAGCTCGTGGCCTTTTGGCGGGTCGTCATGCAAGAGCTTCATGTAGCGCGCCTGGGCCCGCAGCACGGCGACGACCGCACCGCGATTGGCCTTGGCGAACTTGGCGTTGACTTCCCAGCCTTCGCCCACCCAGGGGCCCTTGCCGCCGATGCTCGCGTGAAACTCCGGCGTGGCGCTGATGAGCAGTTTGCCCTTGCCGGATTCGAGCGTCGTGCTGGTGAACGGCGGCCAAGCGAAGAAGCCCTGGATCGCGCCCTTCTCGAGCAGGCCCGGCATCGTGTTGGCGGGCGACGAGATGACGCGCAGGTCCTTGACGGTCATGCCTTCTTTCTTGAGGGCGGCGACCAGCAGCGCATATTGCTGCGACCCGGGGCCGGCAGTGGAGATCGTCTTGCCGCGCAGGTCCGAAACCTTCGTGATGCCCGAATCCGGCGCCACGACGAGTTGCGAACTGTTGAGTTCGGACGTGGCCACCAGCCAGATGTCCGGGTCCTTGGTGGCGAGCGCCATTTCGGGAGCGAGGCCGGCGGCCTGCATGTCGATGGAACCTGCCGCCAGGGCGGTCGACGAGGCGCCGGCGTTCTGGAATGGGGTCCATTCGACGGTGTAGCCCTCTTCCTCGATCCACTTCACGAAGCGGAGCGGCGTCGCGCCCGACAGGCCCTGCTGGTGGCCGATGCGAATCACCTTCGATGGCGTGTCGGCAGCCGATGCGACGTGCGGTGTGATGAACACGGAGCCGGCCATCGCGAGCGCGATTCCGATGCGCAGAAGCTTCTGCAGTCCAGGCATTGTTTTCATGGTTTTTTCTCCTCGGCCGGGTTGAATAAGCGAAACGAAGCGAACAATGTTTGTTCGATTTAGGTAATTTAGGCGCGTTTATGTTCATCAGCATGAGCGTTTACCCTCGTAATTGGCCCTTTGCTCGCACATAAACTCGCTTGTGTTCTATTCAAAACATCGGGAGGAGTTCTGCACGTCATCGCCAATCCTCGCCAAGCGCGCCTTCTGGACTCCTTGCGCTCACAGCGGCACGCGACCATCGAAGCCTTGGCCGCTCAGCTCGGGGTCTCGGTGCAGACGGTTCGCCGGGACGTGCAGAAGTTCGCCGACGCCGGCGTGCTCGCGCGCTTTCATGGCGGCGTGCAACTGTCGGAATCGACCACTGAGAACATTGCCTATCACCATCGCGAAACGCTCGAATCGGCCGGCAAGGCGCGCATCGCGCGGGCCGTTGCCGAGAGCATCCCGGACGGGTGTTCGTTGATCCTCAACATCGGGACCACGGTGGAAGCGGTGGCGCGAGAATTGTTGAAGCACCGGGACCTGCGGGTGATCACCAACAACCTCAACGTCGCCACGATCCTGAGCGCCAACGAGCAGTGCGAGGTGATCGTGGCAGGCGGTACCGTGCGCCCGCGCGACCAGGCGATCATCGGCGAGACCGCTGTCGAATTCATCCGCCAGTTCCGGGTCGACATCGCCGTGATCGGCGTCTCGGGCGTGCTGGAAGACGGCTCGTTGCGCGACTTCGACCTGCGTGAAGTCAAGGTGGCCCAGACCATCATGTCCCAGGCGAAGGAAATTTGGCTGGCGGCCGACGCGACCAAGTTCGGTCGAATGGCGATGGTCGAGATCGGGCGCCTCAACCAGATCGACCGGCTCTTCACCAGCGAGGAGCTCGCGGCGCCGTTTCCCGCTCTGCTCAAAGAGGCCAACGTGCGCTGCGAAGTGGCGAGCGAAGCCGGCATCGAAAACCCCTCGGTGTCGGCCGCCTGATGCGCCGCACCCGCCACACCCGCATTCACCATGACCCAACCGTGTGATCTCTCTGCCGTCGAGGCACGCCGTCTGATCGGCACCAAGGCGCTTTCGCCAGTCGAGCTTCTGTCGAGTTGCGAGCAGCGCATTGCAGAGCGCAACGCACAGCTCAATGCCTTCGTCGTGCTCGACATCGAAGCCGCCCGCGCCGGTGCGCAGGCCGCCGAAGACGCCGTCATGCGGGGCGACGAACTCGGCCTGCTGCACGGCCTGCCGATCGCGGTCAAGGACATGGAATCCGCGCAGGGGCTCCGCACCACCTGGGGTTCCGAGATTCATCGCGACCACCTGGCCGGCTCGGACGACTTGCATGTGGCGCGGCTGCGACGTGCCGGTGCGATCGTGCTCGGCAAAACCAACGTGCCGGAGTTCGGTGCCGGGGGCAACACCGTCAACGCGCTGCATGGTGCAACCGCCAACCCGTTCGACACCGCCAAGACCTGCGGCGGTTCGTCCGGTGGCTCGGCGGTGGCCCTGGCGGCCGGCATGGTGCCGCTGGCGACCGGGTCGGACTTCGGCGGGTCGTTGCGCACGCCAGCCTCGTTCTGCGGGGTGGTCGGCTTTCGGCCATCGCCTGGTGTGGTGCCGTATCCGGCACGCGCTGCCCTGTTCTCTCCGATGACCGTGCTCGGGCCGATGGCGCGCAACGTGAGCGACGCTTGTCTCTTTCTGCGGCCGCAGCTCGGTCACGATCGCTTGGACCCTTATTCGGCCCGAGCGAGCGCCAAACTGCCCGTGTCGATCGCCGCAGCCGACCTGGCCTCGTTGCGCGCCGCGTTCTCGACGGATCTCGGGGTAGCACCGGTCGACGCGCAGATCGCACGGGTCTTCAGGGAAAAAGCCGGCTCCTTCTCGCACGCGTTTCGCAGCCATGCCTGGCGGGATCCCGAACTCGACGAAGCCATGGACACTTTCGAGATCGTGCGTGGACTCAACCTCGTCGCGAACTTCGGTGAAACCGTCGACCGGCACCCGGGGCGCATCGGGCCCAATCTCATCGCGGGCGTCGCCATGGGCCGCGCGCTCGGAGTCGAAGACATCGCTCGCGCGCAGCTCGCGCAATCCCGTGTCTTCACTCGCTTCAATCGCCTCTTCGACGAGGCCGACGTGCTGATCTGTCCGGCGACCGCGGTCTCACCTTTTGCCCATGCGCAGCTGTTCCCGGACACGATCAACGGCGAACACCTGCCCACTTACATGAGCTGGTATGCCATCGCGTACGTGCTCTCGCTGGCGCTGCCGAGCATCGTGTGCTTGCCTTGCGGTCGCGACCATCTCGGCATGCCCTTCGGTATTCAGGTGGTAGGGCCGATGGGCAGCGACGCCAAGGTGCTGTCGATCGCGCTGGCCATCGAGGCCGAACTCGCGCGCAACGAGGCAACGCGCAGGCCGGTGCCCGAGTGGGTGCAGGCCTGAAGCGATCGGGCCTCGGCCCGGTTGTCGTGACGGGCAGGTCAGCGGCCTGGGTGGTTGTCGCCAGGGGTTCTCGGAGACCGTAGCCGCGTCAGGCTTGCGAGATCCTGCACCAACAGCGCGACGCCCGGTGCGACCCAACGCACGGCGTTCGGCACTTCGGCTGCGTCCGGCCGGGTTGCGCCGCGCGCCGAAGACCACGCTCGGAGATCGGCCAGCGCGCGGTCGGCCGATCCTGCTGCGGATGACTCGAAGGTCCAGTCGGCTGCCACGAGCAACGCGGCGGTCACCTGGGCGCACAGTGCATCGGGCACGGCGGCGCGCGCTCCGGGCGGCAGCAGCGCGGCCATGCGGGCGAGCGCCGCCAGATCGCCGAAGGTGCGTCCGACCCGCCGTGCAGCCTCTTCGCAGGAACGAGCACGGTCACCGGTCGCGGCGGGGCGCCAGCGGACTTGCCAGCGATGGACGCGATCGGCGGCGCGGGCCAAGGCCATGAGGCCGGTCAGCTCTTCGCGCGCCGACGCGGCATTCATCGTCGAGTCGCTCGAACTCGCACTCGCGACATCGGCCGCGGTGGAAGCCGTGACGGCGGCGCTGAACTCATCCGCCCAGTCGCGCAGCAGTTCTGCCGCACGTCGCTCGAAGCGTTCGCGACTGCTGCCTGCCCGCCGGATCCTGGGCAGCGTGACCAGCACGCCCGCGGCGGTACCGATGCCGATCTCGATCAGGCGCAGCGACGCGACGTGCCAGGGCGAGTGGCCCACCGTGGCGGCGGATTGCATGACGATCAGTGCCGTGATCGGCGCGCTGCGCAGGCCGGGCGCGCTGCTGCTCCAGAACGCGAGCAAGCCGACGATGCCCACTGTGATCCACGCGGCATCGATGCCGAGCCCCATCGACCCCACGCCCACCATGGCGGCCAGCGCTCCGGCCAAGGCGCCGCGCACGCGTTCGAAGCCCGCTGCGAGGGTCGAACTGGTGCCGGGCCGCACGACGATCAGCGCGCTCATCACGGCCCAGCTGCTCTCGGGCAGCCGCGTGGCGCTGACCAACCCTTGCGCGAGCAGCACCGCCGCGAGCAACTGCCAGCCGGTGCGCGTGGCGGCAGGGAGGGCGCGCCAGCGGGTGAGAAGCGCGTGCTGCGGTGAGGCCGCGGCAGCCATTCAGCCTGCCTCGCTTGCGGCGGAGATGTCGGCCGCGCCCGGCGATGTAGACATGGCTTCTCCGAGCCGCTCGAGCAGCGCGCACGCGGCCAGCAGCTGTGCCTGCTCGCGGCGATCGAGCGTCGTCTCAATGGCACGCGCCAGCAGGGCTTCGCGTCGTCGTGCCTCGCCCTTCAGGGCGCGCAGGCCCGCGGGCGCGAGCTTCAGCAAGGACTGCCTGCCGTCCGATGGATGCGGCTTGCGGTGGATGCAGCCTTGCTTCTCCAGCGCAGTGAGCAGGCGGGTCAGTGTCTGCAGACGCACGCCCGTCGCCTGCGCGAGCTGGCTGGGGGTCAGGTCAGGTGAACGATGGATGCGCGCCAGTGCGGCGAGCGCCGCAGCGCCGAGACCGGTGGGAGGGAGTCCCGAGCGCAGCTGGCGCTGAAGGTGCGAGAACGCCGCCCAGAGTTTCGGCGCGAGCAGGTCAGCAGGATCGGAGGGTGCCATCGCGCAAATTGTAAGATGGTTCTTATCAAATGCACTGGATGAATCGCACACACGCTCGGCTCGTCTGCGCGGCTTGTCGGCAGGCTTCCCGTCGAGCGGGCGCAGGAACGCCTACATTTCTCGTCTTGCATCCGAGCCCACGCCCATGACCTCGCCCCCCGACGACCTTCGCTCCCTCGAAACCCCCGCGCTGCTGCTCGATGCGAGCCGCATGGAAGCCAACATCGAGCGCATGCACGCGCAGGCGCGCCGGCTCGGGGTGCGGCTGCGGCCGCATCTGAAGACCAGCAAATCCGTGGAGGTCGCGCGGCGTACCCTGCGGCAGGACATCGGTCCGATCACCGTGTCGACCTTGAAAGAGGCGGATCATTTCGCCGAGCACGGCTTCACCGACATCCTTTATGCGGTGGGCATCACGCCCGGCAAACTCGACCACGCGTTGCGCCTGCGAGCGCGCGGTGTCGAGCTCGGGCTGGTGCTGGACAACGTCGACGCCGCGCGCGCGGTCGTGTCGGCCGCCGAGTCTGCGGGCGTGCGGCTGTCGGTGCTGCTCGAGATCGATTGCGACGGACATCGCTCCGGGCTCCAGCCCGAAGGCGACGAGCTGCTGGCGGTCGCCGATGCGCTGCGAAGCCACTGGGTGTCGGTCGCGGGCGTCATGACTCATGCGGGCGAGTCGTACAACTGCCGGACGCCGGAATCCCTGTGCGCCATGGCCGAGCAAGAGCGCGCGGCGGCGGTTCGCGCAGCGCAGCGTTTGCGCGATACGGGCCACGCGGCACCGGTGGTGAGCGTCGGGTCCACGCCGACGGCGCTGTCGGCCGCGCAGCTCGACGGCGTGACCGAGCTGCGCGCCGGCGTGTTCGTCTTCTTCGACCTCGTCATGGCGGGCGTCGGCGTGTGTGCCGTGCAGGACATCGCGCTTTCGGTGCTGACGACCGTCATCGGCCACCAGCGCGACAAGGGCTGGACCATCGTCGACGCCGGCTGGATGGCCCTGTCGCGCGACCGCGGCACCGCCAGCCAGCCGGTGGACCAGGGCTACGGGCTGGTCTGTGATGTGGCGGGTCGGGTGCTGCCCGGCCTGGTGATGGCCAGCGCCAACCAGGAGCACGGCATCGTGGCGCTGCGCGACGGCAGCACGGGCGCGCCGCCGGAGCTGCCCGTGGGGACGTTGCTGCGCATCGTGCCCAACCACGCCTGCGCCACCGGCGCTCAGCACGCCCAGTACCACGTGCTCGACGGCCGAGGTCGAGTCACGGAGCGCTGGCCGAGGTTCAGCGGCTGGTGAGCGCGCGGGACACGCCATGGCCAAGCGCGGACGGCACTGCGTCTACGTGATCGAACTGGACGACCGCGTCTGGAACCACGCGCGCTTTCGGCGGGCCAACCCGGACTGGCAACTGGGCCGGCCCTTCGTCTACGTCGGCATGACCGGGCTCGACCCCGACCTGCGTTTCGACCGGCACAAGGCCGGCATCCAGGCCAACAGCTTCGTCACCGCCTACGGGCTGCGCCTGCTTCCCGAGCTCTACGAGCGCTTCAACCCGATGAGCTACGACGCAGCGAGAGACATGGAGGTCGAACTGGGCATCGCGCTGCGCCGCAAGGGCTTCGGTGTCTGGCAGAGTTGAGCTTCGACCGAGCAGGCACAACAGAAAAAGGGCGAAACAGCAATGACGACCGGCACCCACACGATCTCTCGGCGGCAGTTCTCGGTGGCTGCGCTCGGGGCGGTGGGTGCGCTATCTCCGCTTGCCTCGGGCTTCGCCGCCGAGTCCGGCGACGATTGGGTGGTCGCATCGCCCGCGCAGGAGGGCATCGACGCCGCGGCCTTGCAGCGCACGCTGGAAGGTGCCCGATCGATCGCCGCGCTCCGGAGCGTCGTCGTCGTGCGCAACGGCCTGCTCGTCGGCGAGCAGTATTACGGCGGCGCGTCCGCGGCAGATCTGCAGCCGCTTCATTCGGCCACCAAGAGCGTGGCATCGATGCTCGTGGGCATCGCGATCGGACAAGG
>JAHJOG010000324.1 GCA_018820395.1 Gammaproteobacteria bacterium
CTGACGCAGCACCTGGCCGCCCTGTCGGTCTTCACCCGGGGCCTGTCTGGCCAGCTGACCAGCGCCCGCACGGTGGATCCGGACCTGGTCCTGGCCCAGGTGCCGCTGAGCGAGCTGGCGGGACGTCTGCGCGCCTGCCTCTATGACGCCACCCTGGTTCCGCCCCCCAAGGACAGCGGGTCGGGCGATCTTGACCTGTTCTGAGGCCGCGCCGCCATGAGCCTTCATCCCGACATCCGGATGAACCTGGCGCGGTCCAACGTCCTGCTGATTGACGACAATCCGCAGGCGCTGGAGGTGCTGGCCTCGATCTTCCGTGGCTTTGGCGTCCTCCGGCAGGTCAAGTGCGGCTCGGCGGCCGAGGCCCAGACCATCCTGCGCAGCCGGGAGATCGACCTGATCGTCTGCGACACCGTCATGCCCGACATGGACGGCTATGACTTTGTCCGCTGGCTGCGCCGGGAAGGGCCGGAAGAAGCCCGCTTTTCCCCCGTCATCATGCTGACCGGCCACGCGGCGCGGAGCACCGTCGAGAGCAGCCGCGACTGCGGCGCCAATTTCATCGTCTCCAAGCCCTTCACCCCCGAGGTCCTGCTGCAGCGGATCTACTGGGTGGCCAAGGACGAACGCTCCATGGTTCGAAGCGACTCCTATGTGGGTCCAGATCGCCGCTTCCGGAACGTCGGGCCTCCGCTCGGCGTCAAGGGCCGGCGTAAGGACGATCTGTCGGCCCACATCGGCCTAGCCAAGGATCCGAACATGGATCAGGACGAGATCGACAACCTGCTGAAGCCGCAAAGGGCCGCCCTATGAGCGACGCCGAAATCTTCAAGGTGCGCAATCGCCTGGCCAACCATGTGAGCGAACCGGGCGGCATGACCGCCGGCATGGCCGGCACCCGCGCGGCCAGAGAACTCGCCGCCCAGCAGGGCAAGTCCTACGAGGCGATCGGCGAGGCGCTGGAGACCCTGGAGTGGCTTTGCCAGGACAAGGCCGCGCCGATGGACTCGGTCTATGATCTGTCCACCACCGTGCTCGATATCGCCGGGCTGTTTGATGACAAGCAGCTGTGTCGCGCGGCCTACAGCCTGTGCGAACTGGCCGACAAGCTCCGCACCCGCGACGCCGTCGACTGGGCGGCCATCAAGGTGCATGTGAACGGCATGCGGCTGATCTGGAACACCCCGGAAGCGGGCCGCGATGGGCTGAACGCCATGGTCGAGGGGCTCTGGAGCCTGACCGAACATCTGAGCATCGACGACGGCGAGCCTGAGGCCGAAGCCCCCGCCGCGTAACCCAAACAGGGCCAGAAGGGACCGTCGCCGGACGCCTGACGGCCCCCGGCGACGATCATTCAGGCTGATCAGGCCTCGTTGGTGAAGATCACCGTGCCCGAGGCGGCGAACATGCCCCCCACCCCGTGACAGACGCTGATCTTGGCGCCGTCCACCTGGGCCGGCGCAATGCCGCGCATCTGACGCACGCTCTCCTGCAGGGCGTACATGCCGTACATGCCAGAGTGCATGTAGGAGAGCCCGCCGCCATTGGTGTTCAGGGGCAGCTTGCCGCCGATGGCGGTGTTGCGCTCATTGATGAAGTGCTTGGCCTCGCCCGGCTTGCAGAAGCCGAGATCCTCCAGGCCGTAGAGCGGCAGGTGGGCGAAGGCGTCGTAGATCATCAGGTGGTCGACGTCGGCATGGCTGATGCCGGCCTCGTCGAAGGCCTTCTTGCCCGAAACCCGGAAGGCCTTGGACGAGGTGAAGTCCTCCATCTGGCTGACCATCGGGGTTTCCACGCTCTCGCCCGTGCCCAGCACATAGACCGGCTTCTGCGGGAAGTCCTTGGCCCGCTCGGCGCTGGTCAGGATCAGCGCGCCGCCGCCGTCGGTGACCAGGCAGCACATCAGCTTGCGGAACGGCCAGGCGATCATGTCGGAGTTGAGCACGTCGTCGATGGTGATCGGGTCGCGATAGGAGGCGCGGGGATTTTTCGCCGCCCATTCCCGCTGGATCACCGCCACATTGGCCAGATCTTCCTCGGTCACCCCATAGGTCTTCATGTAGCGAAGCACCGGGATGGTGAACATGGTCGGGGGCGCCGTGACGCCATAGGGCATTTCGAACTGCCCCATCAGGCTGGACGGCGCCCGGCCAAAGCCCCCGGCGCCCACCCGCGAACGGCCCGACTCGCCATGCGTGATCAGCACCGTGGTGCACAGGCCGGCATTGATGGCGGCGGCCGCATGGCGGACATGCAGCATGAAGGAGCAGCCGCCGACGCTGGTGCCGTCGGCATAGGTGGGCGTGATCCCCAGATACTGGGCCAGCTCCACCGGCGAGATGCCGGCGCAGGCCACGCCGTCGATATCGGTGGGCTTCAGGCCGGCGTCGGCCATGGCGTTCAGGGCGGCGTCGGCATGCAGGCCGATCACGGACACGTCCGGAATCTTGCCCATCTTGGTGGTTTCAGCGGCGCCTACGACCGCGACAGATTTCTGCTTCATGGTCGCCTTACCCCTTGGCCGGCTGGAAGAACGGCAGCGTGATGGTGTCGCTCATCTTCTCGAAGACGACCTCGAGCGGCATGTCGAGCACCAGGGCCTCGGGCGTCTGGGGGCAGCC
>JAHJOG010000161.1 GCA_018820395.1 Gammaproteobacteria bacterium
CATCCGGCGCGCGTGGCGCAAGGCCACCGGAAGATAGGGGCTGGGCTGGATCTGCCGCCCCCGCACGAACAGCGGAACGCCGAGCGCCGACTCGATCTCCGCCAGCCACTGCGACACCGCAGGCTGGCTGACGCCCAGCGCCTCCGCCGTGGCGGTGAGGCTGCCGTGCCGCTCGACCGCGAGCAGGATCTCGAGATGCCGCAGGCGCAACCGGCGCAAGTTGAGCGCCAATTCCTGGCCGAGCAGCTGCATAAACAATCCTGATGGATCGAGACCGAATAGCCGGTGGATGATTATGCATAGCCGATCCATCATTCGCGCATCGCAAACCCTCACGGAGCCTGCCGCCATGACCCCCACCCGTCGACTGTGGATCGGACTCGCCTTCGCCCTCGCACTGGGCGCCGCCCACTCACAGACCTTCCCGACCCGGCCGATCAAGCTGGTGGTCCCCTTCCCGCCGGGCGGCGGCACGGACATCGTGGCCCGCAAGATGGCGGAGCATCTCCGCGAAACCCTGGGCCAGCCGGTCATCGTCGACAACAAGGCCGGCGCGAGCGGCAACATCGGCGCGGAAAGCGTGGCGCGTTCGGCGCCGGACGGCTACACGCTGATGATGACCGCCGCGCCCTTCGCGATCGCGCCCACCCTGTTCAAGTCGCTTGCCTTCGACCCGGTCAAGGACTTCACGCCCGTCACCCAACTGGCCGTGGTGCCGCTGCTCGTCGTGACGCGAGCCGACTCGCCGATCAAGAGCATCGCGGACCTGATCGCCGCCGCCCGCAAGGATGGCGACGCGATCAGCTATGCGACTTTCGGCAACGGCTCGCCGCCGCATCTGGTGGGTGAGCGCATGAAGGCGCTGGCCGGCATCCGCATGACCCACATTCCGTACAAGGGCGGCCAGGCGGCGCTGCCCGACATCCTGTCCGGCCAGATCGACGTGGCCATCATGGACGTGGTGTCCATGACGCCGCTCATCAAGTCCGGACGCCTGCGCGCATTGGCCATCACCGGCCCGAAGCGCACGCCCGTCTTTCCCGACGTCCCCACGCTGACGCAGGCCGGGATCGCGTTCGACACGGTCGGCTGGTACGCTGTCTTCGGCCCGGCCGGCATGCCGCAGGCCATCACCCAGCGCCTCAACGCATCGATCAACAAGGCGATGGCCCTCCCCGACATGCGCACGCTGCTGCTGGAAGGCGGCTCGATTCCTCTGGACCAGGCGCCCACGTCCGACCAATGGGCCGCCTCGTTCAAGGACAACGTGGGCGTCTGGGGCGAAGTGGCCCGGGCGTCGGGGGCATCGGTCGAATGAGCACGCCAGCCCACATGCCATCGAACCAGCAAGCCACCGACCTCGAGCGCGAAGTTCAGGTGCTGCGCGACGTCGTCTACGGCCGAGCCGGCGTCGGCTTCACGCGCCCCGGGGGGCCGGTCGATCGGGCGTTGAAGATGGACGTCTATCTGCCGCTGCAGGACGCCCGTGCGCCGACGCTGCGGCCGATGCTCGTGATGGCGTTCGGCGGCGCGTTCCACCGTGGTTCCAAGGAAAACGACGCCTTCGAGTCCGAAGCCGGCAACACGTCCGTCGCCGACTACTGCAGGCGATTCGCAGAGCGCGGCTACGTAGCGTGCTCGATCGACTATCGACTGGTGCCCGAAGATCCCGCACCGGGGGGTACACCGGTCATCGGTGACCCGAAGCGCATCCCGCGGTCGCGCGTGGACGTGGTGCGCAACATCATGGGGCTCGCACCCGCCACGTCGGACATGCTGTGGCGCGGCATCGAGGCGGCCAGCGACGACATGGCAGCCGCCGTGCGCTTCGCTCGCCAGCAGGCGGCCGAATGGAACGCGGACCCGTCACGTCTCGCAGTCGGCGGCTTTTCCGCGGGGGCGCGCACCGCGCTCAACGCGGCTTTCGGCGAAGGCATCGATGTTGCCGCCGTGGTGGCGCTCTCCGGCTTCATGGATACGGGCGACCTGAAGCGCATGCTCGCTCCCGACCGCGCCGCCGGTGAACCCGAGACTGCCGTCCCGGCACGCCGACCCGCCGTGCTCTGGGTCAGCGCCGAACACGACCTCGACTACATCGTCGCGGCGACGCCAGCGTCGGTGCAACTGCTGCGCGATTCGGGCGTTCGCTGCGATCGCGTCGACGTGCCGGGTGCCGGCCACTTCTACCGCGCAGAGGCCCGCGCGATCGCCGCCGACGGCATGACCACGACGGTCGACCGGTCCGTCGACGAGTTTCTGAAAGAAGTGCTGCGGGCAGACGCGCCCGCAGCCTGAGACGCGGCCTCGCCTACATCAGGCGCTTGGGTGCGCTGTGGTGATGGTCCTGCAAGCGGTCCTTGTGGCGGACGACCTGCCGGTCGAGCTTGTCGACCAGGTCGTCGACCGCGGCGTACAGATCAGCGTGGCTCGACTCCGCGAACATGTCATTGCCCTTGACGTGAATGTTGCATTCGGCGCGCTGGCGGCGTTCTTTTTCCTTCTGCTTTTCCACGGTGAGGATCACCTTCACGTCGACCACCTGGTCGAAGTGGCGGGGGATCCGGTCCAGCTTGCTCGTGACGTAGCTGCGCAAGGCTGGAGTGACGTCGAGGTGGTGACCGCTGATCGTCAAATTCATGAATGACCTCCTGGAACTGACGGTTGGAAAAGACCCCGCTCTGCAGAAAGCGAAGCGAAGCCGGCGAAAACGAGACCGATGCGTCGAGAGATGGAGACGCGCGTTGGAAGAGAAAAAAGGAAAGGGGAAAAAGAGGGAGAAGAGATGGACAAAAACTGGAGAGGTTTCGATCCACTATGCCCATGGTGTCACCGAAATGCAATCGTCTTTCTGGCCAACCTTTGATCCAGTCGAACAAGTGACAAAGTGCAATGTCGGCGCCTAGTACCAAAGGCCGCGCGCAGCCCGCGCAGACGCTGCCTTCACGGCCGAAAAGCAGCAGAAACGTCTAGCTCCAACTCGCTCGCATGCGGCTCAAAAGATCGATGACCGCGGCGGGCGCATGGACATGCGGCGCCCGTTCCGGCGCCGGCGGCCAGGTGATCTGCTCGAAGCGCTCGGCATCGGCCGCCGAGATGAATCTCGTGCGGCCCGCGTAGAGGTGCCGGTCGCCGCGCGACGATTGCTGCGTCACGTAGAAGCGCTGCGGGACCAGCACATGCAGGTGGTCCTTGGCGCGCGTCATCGCGACGTACAGCAGGCGCCGTTCTTCTTCGATCTCTGCGGCCCCATGGGCGACGTCGGCCGGAATGCAGCCGTCGACCGCATTCAGCACATGCACCGAATTCCATTCCTGGCCCTTGGCCGAATGGATGGTGGAAAGAATGAGGTAGTCCTCGTCGAGCAGCGGCGGGCCCGGCCGGTCGCTGGTGGCTTCGGGGGGATCGAGCGTCAGCTCGGTAATGAAGCGCTCGCGCGACGCATAGCCCGACGCCAAGCGTGCCAACTGTTCCACGTCGCCGCGGCGCAGGCTCGCGTCGTCGTGCAGGCGTTCAAGATGCGGAACGTACCACCGCACCGCGAGATCCATGTCGGCCGGCCACGCCAGGCCGGGACTCCTGAGCGCCGCATACACCGCCTTGAAGCGTTCCCATTCTTCGGCGGCGTTGGTGGGCGGCACGAAAGTCTGGACCACCGCCGCGGGGTCGGCGGCCTCGGCCATGGCTTCGAGCAGGCGCGTCGACGTGGCGGGGCCGATGCCCGGCATGAGCTGCGTGACGCGAAACCCCGCCATGCGGCCGCGCGGGTTCTGTGCGAATCGCAGGATGGCGAGAACGTCCTTGACATGCGCGGCTTCGAGGAACTTGAGTCCGCCGTATTTGACGAACGGAATGTTGCGGCGCGCCAGTTCGAGTTCGACGGCGGCGCTGTGCGTGGAGGTGCGAAAGAGCACTGCCTGCGACTTGAGTGCGAGACCGCCTTCGCGGTGCGCCAGCACGCGCTCGGCCACGAAGCGCGCTTGTTGCGCCTCGTCGGGCACCAGCACCAGTTGCGGGCGGCCGGCCGAGGCCTTGTCGGTCCAGAGGGTCTTCGCGTGGCGTTCGGCCGCGCCGGCGATGACGGCGTTGGACACGTCGAGCACCGCCTGGGTCGATCGGTAATTGCGCTCCAGGGTGACCACCCGCGCCGGGCGGCCGAACTGGGCGGGAAAGTCGAGGATGTTGCGCACCGTGGCGCCGCGGAACGAATAGATCGACTGCGCGTCGTCGCCGACCACGGTGAGGCCGCGTCCGTCGGGCCTGAGCGCTTGCAGGATCTCGGCCTGCAGCACGTTGGTGTCCTGGTATTCGTCGACCAGCACATGGTCGAAACGCGCGTCGATCTGCCGCGCGATCGCCTCCTCGCCCAGCATGCCGGCCCAATAGAGCAGCAGGTCGTCGTAGTCGAGCACCTGTTGCTGCTGCTTGGCCTCGACATAGGCGCCGAAGAGCCGCTTGAGTTCGGCTTCCCATTCGGCGCACCACGGAAAGGCCTGCTTCAGCACGTCGGCGAGCGGCGCCCGCGTGTTGACCACCCGCGAATAGATCGACAGGCAGGTGCCCTTGCGCGGAAAGCGGCGCGCCATGGACGCGAACCCGATGTCGCTGCGCACCAGGCCCATGAGGTCTTCGGCATCGCCTCGGTCGTGGATGGTGAAGTCTTCGCTCAGTCCGATCTGGCTCGCGTGCTCGCGCAGCAGCCGCGCGCCGATGCCGTGGAAGGTGCCCGCCCACGGCAGCGCGGGCGGCGCGTCGTTCTTGAGGCCGAGCACGCGCGCCACCACGCGCCCTGCCCTGCGCCCCATTTCCTGCGCGGCGCGGCGAGAAAACGTGAGGAGCAACAGGCGCTGGGGGTCGACACCGCCGGCAATGAGATCGGCCACACGGTGCGCCAGGGTGCTGGTCTTGCCGGACCCTGCGCCCGCGATCACCAGGAGCGGTTCGGCGCCGGCGTGCGTTACCGCCGCGCGCTGTTCGGCATTCAGTTCGCCAAGCACGGCTTCGCGGCGTTGCGCCGGTGTGGCAGAGGGAGATTCGAAAAAGGCAGTGGCTTCGGAAGCAGATGGCGGGGCCATCGCGAGACTGTACATTCATCCAGCAACGCGTCCGCAACTTTTTGCAGGGAAAGGATAATTCCCCATGCTCAATATCTTCACGCTCGCCAACGGTCGCCTCGTTCAGGAAGAAATCGAATCGCTGGAAGAGCTTTCGCAGTTTCACCCGATCTGGGTCGACCTCGAGTCGCCGTCGATCGAGGAGAAGCGCTGGATCAAGCAGTACTACGGTCTCTCGATTCCCGAAGACGCGATGGACGAGGACATCGAGGAATCGGCGCGCTTCTACGAAGAAGACAACGGCGAGCTGCACATTCGAAGCGACTTCTTGATCGACGACGACGAAGACCCGCGATCGGTGCGCGTGGCTTTCATCCTCAACCAGCACAACACCGAGCTGCGCAGCCGCGGCGTGCTGTTCTCGATCCACGACGAGGACGTCCCCACCTTTCGCCTTTTGCGCATGCGGGCGCGACGCGCTCCGGGCCTGATCGAGGACGCCAAGGAAGTGCTGCTCAAGCTCTTCGACGCCGATGCCGAGTATTCGGCCGACACGCTGGAGAACATCTACGACGAGCTCGAGATCGCCGGAAAGAAGGTGCTCGAGGGCAACGTGAGCGACGAGCTGGCGGGCGAAGTGCTGGGCGCCATCGCGCGCCAGGAAGACCTGAACGGCCGCATCCGCCGCAACGTCATGGACACCCGCCGCGCGGTGAGCTTCATGATGCGCAGCCGCATGCTCAACGCCGAACAGTTCGAGGAGGCGCGCCAGATCCTGCGCGACATCGAGTCGCTCGACAACCACACCGCGTTCCTCTTCGACAAGATCAACTTCCTGATGGATGCGACCGTCGGTTTCATCAACATCAACCAGAACAAGACCATCAAGATCTTCTCGGTGGCCAGCGTCGCGCTGTTGCCGCCCACACTCATCGCGAGCGTCTACGGCATGAATTTCCAGTTCATGCCCGAACTCGGATGGCACCTCGGGTATCCGTATGCGATCGCGCTGATGGTCGCGAGCGCGCTGGGCCCGATGTGGTACTTCAGGCGCCGGGGCTGGCTCAAGTAGCCGGCGTCCTGGCCAACCAGGCGTTGACGAGGGCCTGGCTGTAGCGGCTCGCCACCACGGCGGCGAAGCGGGTGAAGTCGCCATGCGCCGCGTCATCGGCCCGGTCGGAGATGGTTCGGACGGCGGCAAAAGGCACGCCGTAGTCGTGGCACACCTGAGCCACCGCGGCGCCTTCCATTTCGACGGCCAGGGCATCGGGCAAGTCGCGACGCAACGCCGCGCTTTCGGCCTCGCTCGACACGAAGCGGTCGCCGCTCACCACCAGCCCGCGATGCACCGACGGCGCCGCGAGCCCGAAGTCGTTGACCACGATCTGCCCGAGCAAGGCCACCGGATCGCGCAGCAGATCCGCCGCCACGTCCGCCAGCGCGTCGCTGAGGGCCGTGTCGGTGGCGAAGCGGGCGTGGCCGGTCAACGGAACCTCGTAGCGCGGGAAGATCGGCGAGGCGTCGAGGTCGTGCTGCAGCAACCGGCTCGCCACCACCACGTCGCCCACCTCGACGCCGGGGGCCAGGCCGCCCGCGACGCCCGTGAAGACGATCGCGCCGACGCCGAATCGCTCGAGCAGCACCGTGGCCGTGGTGGCCGCAGCGACCTTACCGATGCGCGAGAGGACCGCCACCACCGCGTGTCCATGCAGATGGCCGACCCAGAACTCGCGCCCCGCTGCGCGCACCTTTTTCTCGTCGGGCATCACGGCCAGCAACGCGCCGAGTTCTTCCTGCATGGCGGCCACGATCGCGATCGGTGCCCGCATGGCGCGATCCTATTGGGTGTCGCGCAACTCGCGGCGGAGGATCTTGCCGACCGGCGTCTTCGGCAGCGTGTCGCGGAACTCGATGAGCTTCGGCTGCTTGTAGCCGGTGAGCTGCGCACGGCAGAAATCGCGCACGGCGCTTTCCGCCAGGTCAGCGGTTTTGCGCACGATCACCAGCTTGACGGCTTCGCCCGTCTTTTCGTCGGCGATGTCGACGGCCGCGCATTCGAGCACGCCCGGTACCTGCGACACCACTTCCTCGATCTCGTTCGGGTAGACGTTGAAGCCCGACACCAGGATCATGTCCTTCTTGCGATCGACGATCCTGAAGTAACCGCGCTCGTCGACCGTGCCGATGTCGCCGGACTTGAAGTAGCCGTCGGGCGTCATGACCTTGGCGGTTTCGTCGGGACGCTGCCAGTAGCCGGCCATCACCTGCGGGCCCTTGATGGCGATCTCGCCGGGCTGGCCGGCGGGTGCCGCGTTGCCGTCGTCGTCGAGCAGCTTCACCCAGGTGTTGGGCAGCGGCACGCCGATGGTGCCGGTGTATTCGGTGCTGGTGGTGGGGTTGCAGGTCGCCGACGGCGAAGTCTCCGACAGCCCGTAGCCTTCGCAGATGGGGCAGCCGGTCTTTTCCAGCCACAGCTTGGCGACCGCGCCCTGCACCGCCATCCCGCCGCCGACCGACACCTTGAGGTTCTTCCAGTTGACGGTCGCGAAGTCCGGGTGGTTCGCCAACCCGTTGAACAGCGTGTTGACCGCCGGAAAGCTGTGGAAGGTGTGCTTGGACAGTTCCTTGAGCACACCCGCGAGGTCGCGCGGATTGGGAATGAGGATGAGCTTCCCGCCGATGCGCATGCTGAGCATCATGCCCACCGTGAAAGCGAAGATGTGATAGAGCGGCAATGCGCAGACGCTCGTCGGCTGCTCGGACGCCGGCACTTTCTGCATGACCGGATCGTTCCAGACTTCGGACTGCAACACGTTGGCGATCACGTTCCGATGCAGCAGCACGGCGCCCTTGGACACACCGGTCGTTCCGCCCGTGTACTGCAGAACAGCCACGTCGTCCTGGCCGATGACGGCCGGTTGCAGCGTGCGGCCAGCGCCTTTTTCGAGGGCATCGTTGAAGCGAACCGCGCCCGGCAGGCTGAAAGTCGGAACCAGCTTCTTGACGTTGCGCACGACGTAGTTGACGAGAGCCCCCTTGAGCAAACCGAGGCGGTCGCCCATCGCACCCAGCACGATGTGCTTGACCGGCGTGTTGGCGAGGCACTGCTGCAGCGTGGTGCCGAAGTTCTCCATGATGACGATCGCCTTCGACCCGGAGTCCTTGAGCTGGTGCTCGAGTTCGCGCGGCGTGTACAGCGGATTCACGTTCACCAGGATCAGGCCGGCACGCAGGATGCCGGCCACGGCGATCGGGTATTGCGGGCAGTTGGGCATCATGACCGCGACCCGGTCGCCCTTGACCAACCCGAGTCCTTGCAGATAGGCGGCGAACGCACGGCTCAGCTTGTCGACCTGGTCGTAGCGCACGTCCTTGCCCATGAAGTTGTAGGCCACACGGTCTGCGTACTTCGTGAAGCTCTCTTCCATGAGCGCCACCAGCGACACATAGCGAGAAACATCGATATCGGCAGGCACGCCCTGCGGGTAGCTGGACAGCCAGGGACGCTCGGTCATCAATTTGTCTCCTCGAAGCGAAAAATTCCAGTTCTTCGGCGAAGGCTCGGACGCCGTCCTTCGCCTGCTCGCACGGCGGATCTGCGTCCGCCTACTCGATCGCCTTGCCCATGTCCTCGACCACCTTCTTGGCGTCGCCGAAGACCATCATGGTCTTGTCCATGTAAAACAGTTCGTTGTCCAGTCCGGCATAACCCGCAGCCATCGACCGCTTGTTGACGATCACGGTCTTGGCCTTGTAGGCCTCCAGGATCGGCATGCCGTAGATCGGTGTGCCCTTCTGCAGCGCCGCCGGGTTCACCACGTCGTTGGCGCCCAGAATGATCGCCACATCGGCCTGGGCGAATTCGCCGTTGATGTCTTCCATCTCGAACACCTGGTCGTACGGCACCTCGGCTTCGGCAAGCAGCACGTTCATGTGCCCCGGCATGCGGCCGGCCACGGGATGGATCGCGTACTTGACCGTCACGCCCTTCTCGGTGAGCTTCTTGGCCAGGTCGTTGACTGCATGCTGCGCGCGCGCCACCGCCAAGCCGTAGCCCGGCACGATGATGACCGTCTCGGCGTTGGACAGCATGTAGGCCGCGTCGTCGGCGCTGCCGCTCTTCACCGGGCGCTGTTCCTTGGCCCCGCGGCCTGCCGTGGCGGTCTCGCCGCCGAAGCCGCCGAGGATCACGTTGAAGAACGAGCGGTTCATGGCCTTGCACATGATGTAGCTCAGGATCGCGCCCGAGCTGCCCACCAGCGAGCCGGCCACGATCAGCATCGCATTGTTCAGGCTGAAGCCGATGCCGGCGGCGGCCCAACCCGAATAGCTGTTGAGCATCGACACGACCACCGGCATGTCCGCGCCGCCGATCGGGATGATGATCAGCACGCCCATGACGAAGGCCAGCAGCAGCATCAGGAAGAAGGCGAGCCAGCTTTCGGTCGCCATGTAGACCAGCCCGAGCCCGATGGTCAGGAGGCCCAGCACCAGGTTCAGCATGTGCTGGCCCTTGAACTGCACCGGCGCGCCCTGGAACAGGCGGAACTTGTACTTGCCCGACAGCTTGCCGAAGGCGATGACCGAGCCGCTGAAGGTGATGGCGCCGATGGCCGCGCCCAGGAACAGTTCGAGCCGGTTGCCGGTGGGAATCGCGTAGCGCAGGATGCCGTCGACGATCTGCGCACCCTCGGGCGTGTTCACGCCGAGCTGCGCAGCCACCGGAAGCGGCGTGATGCCGAAGGCCCAGGGCTCGACCACCGCTGCCACGGCGATGAACACCGCCGCCATGCCGATCATGCTGTGGAAGAAGGCCACCAGCTCGGGCATCTGGGTCATTTCGACCGTCTTGGCGCGCCAGGCGCCGTAGCCGCCGCCGGCCACCAGCCCGACCAGCACCCAGGCCATGCCGGTCGCGCGCCCACCCGAAAGCTGCACGATGAGCGCGGCCGTGGTCAGGATGGCGATGGTCATCCCGGCCATGCCGAAGAGGTTGCCGCGGATGGAAGTGGTCGGGTGCGACAGGCCCTTGAGTGCCTGGATGAAGCACACCGAGGCCACCAGGTAGAGCAGCGTGACGACGTTCATGGACATCGTCATTTCCCCTCGGCCTTGACGGCGGGCTTGCGGTCCTTCTTCTTGAACATCTCCAGCATGCGACGGGTGACCAGGAAGCCGCCGAACACGTTGACCGCCGCCAGCGCCACGGCCAGCACGCCCATGGTCTTGCCGAAGCCGGTTTCGGTGAGCGCGGCGGCCAGCATGGCTCCGACGATCACGATCGCGGAGATCGCATTGGTCACCGCCATCAGCGGCGTGTGAAGCGCCGGCGTGACGGTCCACACCACGTGGTAGCCGACATAGATGGCCAGCACGAAGATGATGAGGTTGATGACGGTGTGGGATACGGGGTCCATGGCTTCTCCTGGCGTCTTCGGCGTTGTTCTCTCGCTGTCTGCGATGCGCTGTTGCGGCGCTATTTCCGGGTGACCTGTCCGTCCTGCGCCATGCGGCAGGCGGCGACGATGTCGTCTTCGAGGTCGATCTTCAGGCCGCCCTCCTTGGTGACGATGAGCTTCAGAAAGTCGAGCACGTTGCGCGCATAGAGCGCCGATGCATCGGCGGCGACCAGCGCGGCGAGATTGGTTTCGCCGACGATGGTCACGCCGTGCTTGACCACCGTGCGGTCGGGTTCCGAGAGCGGACAGTTGCCGCCTGTCATGCCACCGCTGGCGTCGGCACCCTTGCCGGCCGCGATGTCGACGATCACCGAGCCCGGCTTCATCGACTTCACCATGTCCTCGGTGATGAGCGTGGGCGCCGCCCGGCCCGGAATCAGCGCGGTACTGATCACCACGTCGGCGAGCGCGACGCGCTTGGCGACCTCGACCTGCTGGCGCGCCAGCCAGCTCGCGGGCATCGGCTTGGCATAGCCGCCGACGCCGACGGCGGCCTCTTTCTCTTCATCGGTGTCGTAGGACACTTCGATGAACTTGCCGCCCAGCGATTCGATCTGTTCCTTGACGCTCGGGCGCACGTCGGAAGCCTCGATCACCGCGCCAAGGCGCTTGGCGGTGGCGATCGCCTGCAGGCCGGCCACGCCGACGCCGAGGATCACCACGCGGGCCGCCTTCACGGTGCCGGCGGCGGTCATGAGCATGGGGAAGAAGCGCTGGTATTTGTCGGCCGCGATCATCACCGCCTTGTAGCCGGCGATGTTGGCCTGGCTGGAGAGCACGTCCATGCTCTGCGCGCGCGTCGTGCGCGGTGCGGCTTCGAGCGCGAAGGCGGTGAGCCCGGCCGATGCGAGGCGCTCGAGACCCGGGCCGTCGAAGGGATTGAGCATGCCGATCAACACGGTGCCAGGCTTCATGAGGCGCGCTTCGTCTTCGGACGGTGCCCGCACCTTCAGGACGATGTCACTCGCGAAGGCCGCGGCCGCATCGACGATCTCGGCGCCGGACGCCTGGTAGGCCGCATCGGTGAGGCTGGCTGCGATGCCAGCGCCGGACTGGATGCGCACCGTGTGGCCCAGCGACGCCAGCTTCTTGGCCGTCTCCGCCGTGACGGCCACTCTTGTCTCGCCTGGCGCGGTTTCGCGAGGCACGCCTATCAGCATGGGAAGTCTCCTCAGGGCAGCGTTTGATTCGCGGCAGAGCTTACATGAAGATGAATCGCGATCGAGACCCCTGACCGCGCCCCGCTGGCCGGCGGCGCGTTCCCTCGCTACATTAGCGGGGCGTGCGACCGGAGCCGGTTGCCGCACATCGACAGAGAAGAATTGCAAAGGGACGGGATGCGCATTGCAGCACTTGACGATGAGTCCTCGCTGATCGATCAGATCGGCCAGACCATGGAAGCCATCGGCTTCCAATGCCGGGGCTTCCGGCACGCACAGCACTTGCTGGACGATCTGCAGGACGGGGGCTTCGACCTGCTGGTCGTCGACTGGAACCTGCGTCGCCCCGAAGGCACCGAAGCCGTCCGGCAGGTGCGCAAGATGCGCGGCGAACATTTTCCGATCCTGTGCATGACCGACAGGGACCACGAAGGCGAAGCCGTGGCGGCGCTCACCGCCGGCGCGGACGATGTCATGGTCAAGCCGATCCGCCTGGTCGAACTGCAGGCCAGGGTGCGGGCATTGCTGCGCCGCGCCTACCCGGGCGGCGCGGAAGAAACGGCCCGCTTCGGCAGGTTCGAGTTCTTCCTCGCCTCGCGCCGGGTCGAGGTCGACGGCCGGCCCGTCGAACTGAGCCAGCGCGAGTTCGACCTGGCGCTCTACATGTTCCGGCACCTCGGAAAGCTCCATTCCCGCGAGCACCTGTTGCGAACGGTCTGGGGCCATGGGCTCGAAGGCGCCCTGCGATCGGTCGACGCGCACATGTCGCGCCTGCGCGCCAAGCTCGATCTGCGGCCGGACAACGGACTGCTGCTCTCGGCCGCGTACCGTCTGGGCTACCGGCTCGAATTCATCGGATCGCACGACCCTCGGCCGGTGTCCGGCATGATCGCAACCAAATGAATGCAGCCCTCCCGCGTTGGTCCACGAACCCCATGTCCATGCGTCCCATGACCCGCCTGCTGGCGGCCGCCGCCCTGCTGGCCTGCGGCTGGCTGCAGCCGGCGATCGCGCAGACCCTCGAACCGGACCCCACCGATCTCGTGCGTGGCGGGCTCCAGGTGGTGCAGATGATCGATCTCGACAAGACGGGCGAGCTCTGGGACGGCGCCGCCGCTGCCACGCGCAAGCGGGTGGCGCGCGACGATTTCACCGGCCAGGTCGCCAAGGCGCGCGCGGCATTGGGCGCGCCGCGCCAGCGCACCTGGTATGCGATCAACCGCCAGTTCATCGCCGACGGCGACGCCGATCTGAAAGGACAATTCGTGAACATCGAATACGAGACCCGCTTCTCGAACGATGCCAGCACCACCCGGCGCGAACTGGTCACCTTCCATCTCGACAGCGACCGCGTCTGGCGCTTTTCGGGCTACGTGATCCGATAGCCGCCTTGCAGCGCTGGAAACCCAACGTCACCGTCGCCGCGCTGATCGAGCGCGAGGGGCGCTTCATGCTGGTCGAGGAGCACACGCCGGACGGGCTCCGGCTCAACACGCCGGCCGGCCACCTGGAACTCGGCGAGTCGCCGGCCGAAGCCTGCGCGCGCGAGGCGCTCGAAGAAACCGGGCACCGCTTCACCCCCACGGCGTTGGTCGGCGTCTACCTGGCGCGTGCCCGGCCCGGCAGCGAACTCGTGTATCTGCGTTTCGCTTTCGCTGGCCTGCTGGGCGAGCGGGAGGCCGGGCGGTCGCTCGACGAAGGCATCGTCCGCACGCTCTGGATGACGCCGGACGAAATCCGTGCCAGCGCCGATCGGCATCGCACCCCACTGCTGCTGCGGGGGGTGGAAGACCACGTGGCGGGGCAGCGATACCCGCTGGAACTGATCCACGCCGACCCGTCCGTCTTCGGCGCTTGAACCGATTCAGCCGGCGCTCGCGATGACGCCGCCGCCGAGGCACACATCGCCGTCGTAGAGCACGGCGGATTGTCCCGGGGTCACGGCCCACTGCGGCTCGGCGAACGACAGTCTGAAACCGCCGCCGGTGCCCTCGCCGTGCTCGCCACCCTCGTCGCGATCGCCGAGCTCGTCGAAGCGGCAACTCGCATCGGCCTGGCGATAGCGCGACTTGGCCGCGTACGCCCCGGCAGCCGGCGCGTCACCTGCCACCCAACTCGTGTCCTGCGCAACCAGCGCGGGCGTGAGGAGCCACGGGTGGTCGTGGCCCTGCACCACCCACAGCGTGTTGGTGTCGATTTCCTTGCGGGCCACGAACCAGGGCGAATGGTCGCCGGCACCGCGCGGCGCGCCCGGACGCCGGATGCCGCCGATGCCGAGCCCCTGGCGCTGGCCCAGCGTGTAGAAGCTCAGGCCCTGGTGCTCGCCGATGCGCCGTCCGCGCTCGTCCTTGATCGGGCCCGGCTCCTTCGAGATGTACCTGTTGAGAAACTCGCGAAACGGCCGCTCGCCGATGAAGCAGATGCCGGTGGAGTCGCGCTTCTTCGCGTTCGGCAAGCCGATCTCCTCGGCGATCCGCCGCACCTCGGTCTTGTGCAGTTCGCCGACGGGGAACAGGGTGCGCGACAGCTGCGCCTGGTTCAGTCGGTGCAAGAAGTAGCTCTGGTCCTTGGCCGGATCGAGGCCCTTGCAGAGTTCGTGGCGCCCAGTGGCCGGATCGAAACGCACTCGCGCATAGTGGCCCGTGGCGATCTTCTCGGCGCCGAGCCGCATCGCGTGGTCGAGGAAGGCCTTGAACTTGATCTCGGCATTGCACAGCACGTCGGGGTTGGGCGTTCGGCCGGCCTGGTATTCGCGCAGGAACTCGGCGAACACGCGGTCGCGGTAATCGGCGGCGAAGTTGACGTGTTCGATCTCGATGCCCAGCACGTCGGCCACGCTGGCGGCGTCGACGAAATCGATGTTCGACGAGCAGTATTCGCTGTCGTCGTCGTCTTCCCAGTTCTTCATGAAGATGCCGACCACCTCGTGGCCCTGCTGCTTGAGCAGGTGCGCGGTGACCGCGGAGTCGACCCCGCCACTCAGGCCGACGACGATGCGCTGCTTTTTCATGGACCCGCGATTGTCCCAGCCCGCGCAAGCCGCTGCCCTTCTACGGGAAATCACCGACGCCGGGGCCGCACCCGGTGGCATCCGGCGCTCCCACAATGGACGCCGCGCCCGCCCGCGAGAACGTTTCCCGAGCCATCGGGGCCGCGCGCTCCAGGAGCCAGACATGATTCATCTCAGCGGCATGGACGCCTCGTTCCTGCACCTCGAAACCCCCGAATCGCCCATGCACGTGGGCAGCCTGCAACTGCTCGACCTGCCGGCCGGCTACCAGGGCGACTTCGCGGAAGACGCCAAGAAATACATGAGCGGACGCCTGCACCTGGCCTCGGTCTTCGTGCGCAAGCTGGCGATGATGCCCTTCGACCTGGCCAACCCGGTGTGGGTGGACGACGACGACCTCGACCTCGAACACCACATCCGTCACGTGATCCTGCCGCGGCCGGGGACGCCGGCGCAGCTCGAAAGGCTGGTGGGGCGGCTTCATTCGACGCTGCTCGATCGCAGCCGCCCGCTGTGGGAGATGTACGTCATCGAAGGCCTGCAGAGCGGCCAGATGGCGCTCTACACCAAGATGCACCACGCCGCGATCGACGGCCAGGCCGGCGTCGCCGTGGCCAAGGCGCTGTTCGACATGTCCGAGACGCCGACACCGATCAAGGCGCCCCGCGTCACGCGGCGAGGCAATTCTTCGCAGCTCGGCATGGCCGAACTCGCCAGTGCGGCGCTGACCAACAGCGTGCGGCAGTACGTCAAACTGATCCAGGCGATTCCCGCCACCGCCAAGGCGATCTCGAGCGTGCTGATGCCGGTTTCCGAAGCCACCGGCCAGCGCAAGTTCGAGCTGCCGAAGAATTTGCGCACGGCCCCGAAGACGCCGCTCAACGTGTCGATCACCAACCAGCGCTCGTTCGCCGGCCGCTCTCTGCCGCTGGCCGAGATCAAGCAGATGTCCAAAGCCACCGGCACCAGCCTCAACGACATCGTGCTGGCCTTGTGCGCCGGTGCGCTCAAGCGCTACCTGGCCGACTACGGCTGCCGGCCCACCAAGCCGCTGATGGCGGCCGTCCCGGTGTCGCTGCGCAGCGAAGGCAACACCGACCTGAACAACCAGGTGTCGATCATGCTGGTGAGCCTGGCCACCGACGTGTCCGACCCGCTCGAGCGCATCGCCGCCATCCACGCGTCGTCCAGCGAAGGCAAGAAGCTCACCGGCAACGTCAAGGCCGCGATCCCGATGGACTTTCCCTCGCTCGGCGTGCCGTCGCTGATGTCGGGCCTGGCGTCGCTCTACGGTCGATCGGGCCTCGCCGACAAGCTGCCGCCGATGGCCAACGTGGCGATCTCCAACGTGCCCGGCCCGTCGTTCCCGCTCTATTTCGCGGGAGCCAAGCTGGCCACCTACTTTCCGGTGTCGATTCCGGGCCACGGACTCGCCCTGAACATGACCGTGCAGAGCTACAACGGGTCACTCGAATTCGGCCTGACGGCCTGCCGCCGCGCCGTGCCGGACGTGGCCGACCTGGGCGACTACGTGGTGGCCGAACACCGCAAGCTGCTGGCGCTGGTGAGCGCGAAGACGCAGGCCGCGCCGGCGTCCGTGGCGACTGCGCCTGATGTCGCCACGCCCACGCCCGCTCGTGCTGCACCGGCATCGGCGCCGGCATCCACGAGGCCATCGGCCAGCGCCACGCGCACGGCCGCAAGAAAGGCCCCGGTGCGCACGAAAAAGACCGCCGCCAAGACAGTCCGCGCTGCACGCCCAGTTCCGGCTCGGGCCACGGCCACGCGCAAGAGCCCGGGCAAGCGGGCCGCGGCAGTCAACTGAACTGAAACGGAATCAGACCCCGAGGCCGGCCACGATCTCGTAGGAGCGCAGCCGCGCCGCGTGGTCGAACACCTGCGAAGTGATCATCAGCTCGTCCGCACCCGTGCGGGCGATGAAGGCTTGAAGCCCCGCCCGCACCGCGTCGGGCGTGCCCACCGCCGAACACGACAGCACCGAATCGAGCAGCGCGTTCTCCGCCGGCCCCACGCGGGCACGGTAGTTCTCCACCGGCGGCGGCAGGCGGCCCGGGCGGCCGCTGCGCAGGTTCACGAACGCTTGCTGCCACGAGCTCGAGCGGAATTGCGCCTCTTCGTCGGTGTCCGCCGCGAACACGTTGAAGCCCAGCATCACGTAGGGCTTGTCGAGCTGGCTGGAAGGCTTGAAGGTCTCGCGATAGATCTGAATCGCCTGCATGAGCTGCTGCGGCGCGAAGTGCGACGCGAACGCATACGGAAGCCCCAGGTGCGCCGCGAGCTGTGCGCCGAAGGTGCTCGACCCGAGGATCCACACCGGCACTTCGAGGCCCATGCCCGGCACCGCGCGCACCGACTGCTTCGGCTCCTTGGACATGAAATCCATCAGCTCGACCACGTCCTGCGGAAACTGGTCGGCGTCGGACTGGAGGTCGCGCCGCAGCGCGCGCGCCGTGCGCTGGTCGGAGCCCGGCGCGCGGCCGAGGCCCAGGTCGACTCGGCCCGGGAAGAGCGATTCGAGCGTGCCGAATTGCTCCGCGATCACCAGCGGCGAATGGTTCGGCAGCATGACGCCGCCGGCGCCGATGCGGATGGTCGACGTGCCGGCGCCGATGTAGGCCAGCAGCACGGCCGTTGCCGCGCTGGCGATGCCCGGCATGCCGTGGTGCTCGGCCGCCCAGTAGCGTCGATAGCCCAGGGCTTCGCCGTGCTGCGCCAGGCTCAATGAATTGCGAAACGACTGCCCGGCGTCGCCGCCTTCGATGATGGGGGAGAGATCGAGAATGGAGAGCGCGGTCATGGCGCTATCTTGGCCCGAAACCGCCCCGGCCGGCGCGCGAAGGGCTATTTCTGCATCGGGAAGAGATGCGTCTCGCGGCCCGGCGCGACCAGAGCCGAGCCCGCCGAGACACGCACTGCTGCAGCTTCCACCGTGGCCAGAAAGAGCTTGTGCGAATCCGCGAGCTGCTGCCAGGCTTCGCGGTCGCTCGCATCGACCTGGCCGCGCAGGCCCGCGGTGACCAGGGTCGACAGCGAGAAGTTCTTCCACGACCGATAGCCGCCGCGTGCGGCCGCATGAAGACGCGACAGGATCGTCTCGGCGATGCCGCGCGACAGGTAGCCGACGGAATGCCCCAGCCGCACGATGTAGGCGACCTGCTGGATGTCCCACGCCGCCGTGCTCAGATGCGAGCTGCGCACCTGCCGCACCGAAGCGACGAGCGCGCATTCGTGCAGCCGGTCGCAGACCTCTTGCAGCGTGTCGAACTCTTCCGAATCGATGGGCTCGCCGTTGGCCCACGCGGCGAAGGCCTCGGCTTCTTCGGGCAGGGGCTTGCCGAGCCGGCCCAAGCGCTTCTCGATGAGGCGGCGGCAATCGATGGCCGACTTCACGCGCCACCGTTGCTCCAGCAGCTGGCGAGCTTTCGCGCGAGGCAGCGCGCTCGCCAGCTGATTGAAATCGTCCAGTTGCAGAACCGCTTCGTTGGCGCTCAGCAAATAGCCGCACAGCTGCAGCGAAGACATCGGCTCGCTGGGCTTGAAAGGAAGTGGCCCGCGCTGTCGGCGGAGCAGGCGGGCCTGAAACGCACGCCAAAGAATGATGGGGGATCTGACCATGTTGTCGGACCGATGCATGCGCGCTGCATTGCGCCGTTGCACGTCGGGCCGAATATGGTGCGTGGGGAGCCGCGGCAATCCGCGACGCCGATACAAATCATCAGAATGAAATCTGCGCATGCATGCGGATAAAAGTATCAAGGCGTCGTCGACTCGACAATCGCTCTAACCTTTTGTAGCGGACAACCTCACCGTCGAGCGACCTCACTCCTGCAAGACCGACGAGCACTTTCAATCCGATTTCGACCCTGAGCTCGCGCTCGTTGGATCGACTTCCCGCTCCAGAACATCCAGGATCGTTTCGCGCGGCGTCTGAGTGAAGTCGGCGATGTCCAAGGCAAGCTTCAGGGGGGTAGGCCTTCAAATCAACTTCGCCCGCCTCGATTTTTTTTATGAAGCCCTGCTCGAAGCCGAGTAGATCGTCTAGTTGCGACGCAGTCATATTGGCTTGAGCTCGTGCTTCACTGACGTAGTCGGCCAACGGCAGCGCACGCATCCATTCGAATGCGGTGATTCAGATTCATCGAAGATCACAGGCCGCTTTGCACTGACAAAGGTACAGGTGGGCCAAGTAGGAATTGATCAACTCAGCCGATGTTCTTTTGCATCCAAGACGGACGATGATCTTCGTCACCGCTCCAACCCCAATCCTGAAACATTTCTACGAATGATTCCGGGTCGAACGTCTCGCCGTCCAAAGGCTCATCCAATGTCGAATACGCGTACCTCTTGCTGACCAGCTCTTCAGCAAAAGGAGCGAAGTCGGCATACCGACGAAAGACGAGCATGCCATTGGGCGCACCAAGCCTGAGAATCCTTGCAAGCGGGTAAACAAACCTTCCGGAGGCGAGCCCTATTTCGCTCCCGATTTCGATCTCGAGCCCCAGTAAATCGCACGCGCGTTGGAGCGACTGCGTCAGTCGATTCATGTTGATCAGTCCCGAATGGGAATGTGATTGACTGGTCCCACGTGTCCATGGGGTGACCTGGAAGACTCCGCGCCAGAACTATGCATTTCCGGGCCCCGCACCTTGTTGGTCGGGAATGGGTCAGCCAGTTGCCGATTGAGGTCTTTGTAGGCCTGCATATCGGCCGCGGTCATCCCGCTCTTCTTGTCAGCCCGCGCCATTTCTACCAGCGCTCTCTTGTCCTGACTGAACGTCTTTGGCGGCAAAAAAGGCTGGCTGCTCGGACCGCAAAAGCCGGGAGTCGCTCGCGGCCCAGCGCTCGTTCCACCGCCTATTGCTCCGCCGCCGCCGGCACCGCCTTCGAGCGCCGACAGATCCGTGGGCCGACGCGTCAGGTCCTTGGTCTGAAGCCCCTCAGGATCTACGAATCCCAAAGGATTCCCACTCACGTACTCGAATCGATTCCACCCCGCATCGATCCCAATCGGATCGGCTTGCAGATACCTGGCCGCTGCATTGCCCAGCCCGCAAAGCAGCATCGTCAGCACAACCAGACTTCTGATTACGCGCCTCAACGACATTTTTTTGTCCTCCTGAATATTCTTTTATGCAGACTGCCTCCGCGCCGAGGCATTAAAAAACGCTTCCGCCTAGAACGGGATATCGTCATCCATGTCGTCGAACCCCGACGACGACTTGGCCGGCGCGGATGCGGGCGGCCTCGATGCGGCAGGCCGGCTGGCCGGGGCGGCGGGGCGCGACGACGGGGCGCCGTAGCCGCTGTCTTCGCCCGAGGGGCCGCCCTGGCCCTGACGGCTGCCGAGCATCTGCATCTGGTCGACGCGGATGTCGGTGGCGTATTTTTCGACGCCGTCCTTGTCGTTGTACTTGCGCGTGCGAATCTGGCCTTCGACGTAGATCTGCGAGCCCTTGCGCAGGTACTGCGCGGCGATCTCGGCCAGGCGGCCGTTGAAGACGAGGCGGTGCCATTCGGTGGCCTCGCGCATCTCGCCGCTCTGCTTGTCCTTCCACTTGTCGGTGGTGGCCAGGGTGGCGTTGCACACCTGGTCGCCGCTGGGGAAGGTCCGGGTTTCGGGGTCGCGCCCGAGGTTGCCGACGAGGATGACTTTGTTGACCGATGCCATTTGTGCTGCCCCTGATGAAGAGTGAGAGAGGAAGAAATAGAAAAGAACGAAGGATTGTGCCCGACGCGCGCCGCCCCGCGCCCGCTCCGGCGCACCCTGCCGACCCAGGCGCTCTGGCTGCGACAATGGCCCCAGACAATGAACGGCGAACCCGATTTCCTTGAAAACCTGCGTGCTGAGCTTTCCGGGGGCCGCGTGTGGCTGGATCGCGCGATCGTGCTCGGCTATGCGATGGCCGCGGGGCTCTTCGTGGTGGCGCTCACCATCGCGAGCGACGCCGCGTTCTCCCTCTTTCAGAAGCTGTATGCGACCCATCCCTGGGCCGTACTGATCTGGACGCCGCTCGTCACGGGCGCCATCGTCTGGGCCACGCAGCGCTGGGCGCCGGGCGCTTCGGGCTCGGGCATTCCGCAGGTCAAGGCGGCCATCCATCCGGCTCTGCCGCCGGAGCGGCGCAGCCGTCTGGTGTCGCTGCGGCTGACCGTGGCCAAGATCGGTCTGACCGTGGCCGGGCTGGCGGCGGGCCTGTCGATCGGCCGCGAAGGTCCTTCGGTGCAGGTGGCCGCCGGCGTGATGCACCACGCGCGCCGCTGGTTGTCGGTGGACACGACCATCGACGCGCGATCGCTCCTGGTGGCGGGCGGCGCGGCCGGCATCGCAGCGGCCTTCAACGCGCCGCTGGCCGGCGTGGTGTTCGCCATCGAGGAACTGTCGGGCCGGCTCGAAGCGCGCTCGAGCGGGTTGATCATCACGGCGATCGTGCTGGCCGGCCTGATGGCGGTGTCGGCCTTCGGCAACCTCAGCTATTTCGGCGTGATCCGCGTGCCGCAACTCGGGCTCGACATCATCGGCCCGGGGCTTCTGGTCGCGCTGGCGGCGGGCGGCGCCGGCGGGGTGTTCTCTCGGCTGATGGCGGCGTCGCTGACCGGCGCGCCGAGTTACCTCAATGGTCTGCGCGCGCGCTGGCCGGTGCGCTTCGCGATCGCGGGCGCGTTCCTGATCGCAGTGATCGGCCTGGTGACGGGCGGCATGACCTTCGGCGCCGGCTCGGAAGCGGTCAAGCGCATGCTGTCCGGTGAAGAAGAACTCAAACCGATCTACACGCTGCTGAAGTTCATCGCCACCTGGCTCGCCGCCTGGGTCGGCGTGCCGGGCGGCATCTTCGCGCCGGCGCTGACCGTGGGCGCGGGCATCGGCGAGGCCGTTTCGCAGTTGCTCAGCTCGATCCACGGGCCGGCGCTGGTGGCGCTGGGCATGGCCGGCTTCCTGGCCGCCGTCACGCAGGCGCCGCTGACGGCGTTCTTCATCGTGATGGAGATGGTCGACGGCCACTCGATGGTGCTGAGCCTGATGGCGTGCTCGATGCTGGCCAGCCTGGTGTCGCGCATGATCAGCCGGCCGCTGTATGAAACCTTGGCCGAGCACATGGTGGCTTCGGCCATCGGATCGGCCGCCCCGGTTCACGGCCGCGAAGCGGTCGGCGAGCCCGATCCGGCCTCGCCAGCCGCCCCGGCCGACGGGCCCACGGGCGACGATGCACCGCACGAGCCCCCGCGCATCGAACCGACCCTGCGACCTCCCGGCATGCCCTGACATCCCGGGAGACTTATCATGCTCGGTTGCCCAGTTTCGACCGACCTGTGAATTCTCCCCAAGACGATGCCTATCTCGGCGCCGTGCTCGCGCAGCAGCGCATCAGCATTCGCGGCGCCCGCACGCACAACCTGAAGAACGTCGACCTCGACATCCCGCGCAACAAGCTGGTGGTGATCACCGGCCTGTCGGGCTCGGGCAAGTCGAGCCTCGCGTTCGACACCTTGTACGCCGAAGGCCAGCGCCGCTACGTCGAGAGTCTCTCGGCCTATGCGCGGCAGTTTCTGCAACTGATGGACAAGCCCGACGTCGACGTGATCGAGGGCCTCTCGCCCGCCATCAGCATCGAGCAAAAGGCGACCAGCCACAACCCGCGCTCGACCGTGGGCACCGTCACCGAGATCCACGACTACCTGCGCCTGCTCTTCGCGCGCGCCGGCACGCCGTACTGCCCCGACCATCAGCTGCCGCTGCAGGCACAAACCGTGAGCCAGATGGTCGATGCCGTGCTGGCGCTCGCGGGCGGCGCCGCACCGGGCACCGAGGCCGAGCCGCCTCGACTGATGATCCTCGCGCCGGTGGCGCGCGAAAAGAAGGGCGAGTTCCTCGAACTGTTCGCCGAGATGCAGGCTTCGGGCTACGTGCGCTTCCGGGTCGACGGCGAAACCTACGAATACGGCGACCTGCCCAAGCTCAAGAAGACCGAGAAGCACGACATCGACGTGGTGATCGACCGGCTGCGCGCGCGGCCCGACATGCAGCAGCGCCTGGCCGAGAGCTTCGAAAACGCGCTGCGCCTGGCCGAAGGCCGCGCGATCGCGCTCGAGATGCGCGCCGACGGAAGCGCGAAAGAGCACCTCTTCAACGCCAAGTTCGCCTGCCCGATCTGCCACTACTCGCTGGCCGAGCTGGAACCGCGGCTCTTCTCCTTCAATTCGCCCGTGGGCGCCTGCCCGAGCTGCGACGGCCTTGGCCACCGCGAGTTCTTCGATCCGTCGCGGGTGGTGGCCTTTCCCACGTTGAGCCTGGCGAGCGGCGCGATCAAAGGCTGGGACCGCCGCAATGGCTATTACTTCAGCATGCTCGAAGCGCTGGCCAAGCACTACAAGTTCAGCCTCGACACCCCTTTCGAAGAGCTTCCGGCGTCGGTCCAGCAGGCGGTGCTGCAGGGCTCCGCCGAAGAAGAGATCAAGTTCTCCTACACGATCGACAGCGGGCAGCAGGCCGGCAAGAAGCTGACGCGCAAGCACCCCTTCGAGGGAATCATTCCGAACATGGAGCGGCGCTATCGCGAGACGGATTCGGCCATGGTGCGCGAGGACCTTTCGCGCTATCGCAACCTCCAGCCCTGCCCCGAGTGCCACGGCACGCGGCTGCGGCGCGAGGCGCGCAACGTGTTCCTGGTCGACGACGGCTCGGCCGAGCCGACGCGCATGTCGATCTACCAGATCAGCCAGGCGACCTTGCGCGAGAGCCTCGCGTATTTCCAGCAACTGCGGCTCACCGGCGCGCGCGCGGAAATCGCCGACAAGGTGGTGCGCGAGATCGGCCTGCGCCTCAAGTTTCTGAACGACGTCGGGCTCAACTATCTGAGCCTCGACCGCAGTGCCGAAACGCTCTCGGGCGGCGAGGCGCAGCGCATCCGGCTGGCCTCGCAGATCGGCTCGGGCCTGACGGGCGTGATGTACGTGCTCGACGAGCCCAGCATCGGCCTGCACCAGCGCGACAACGACCGGTTGATCGGCACGCTGCGGCACCTGCGCGACATCGGCAACAGCGTGATCGTGGTCGAGCACGACGAGGACATGATCCATGCCGCCGACCACGTGATCGACATGGGCCCGGGCGCCGGCGTGCATGGCGGCCGCGTGATGGCGCAGGGCACCTATGCCGAGGTCGCGGCCAACGCCGAATCGCTGACCGGCCAGTACCTCTCTGGCACGCGGAAGATCGTCGTGCCCGAGCGCCGCACGCCGTGGCTGCCGGTCGTCGCCAAGGCCGCCTTCAACGAGGGCCGCAAGGCCTCGCGCTTTCCGCCCAGCCCGGCGGCAGAGCGGCGCGCAGCGCGCGAAGCCGCGCATCTCGCTTCGCAGACCGCGCTGCAGGAAATCCGCGTGGTGAGCGCCAGCGGCAACAACCTGAAGAACGTGAGCGTGGCGTTTCCGGTGGGGCTCCTGACCTGCGTGACCGGCGTGTCGGGCTCGGGCAAGTCGACGCTGGTGAACGACACGCTCTACAGCGCCGTGGCGCGCACGCTCTATCGCGCCCACGACGAGCCTGCGCCGCACGAGGCGGTCGAGGGCATCGAGTATTTCGACAAGGTCATCAACGTCGACCAGTCGCCGATCGGCCGCACGCCGCGCAGCAACCCTGCCACCTACACCGGCCTCTTCACTCCCATCCGCGAGCTGATGGCCGAAACCAACGCCGCGCGCGAGCGCGGCTACGGCCCGGGACGCTTCAGCTTCAACGTCGCGGGCGGCCGTTGCGAGGCCTGCCAGGGCGACGGCGTGGTCAAGGTGGAGATGCACTTTCTGCCCGACGTCTATGTGCCCTGCGATGTCTGCCACGGCCAGCGCTACAACCGCGAGACGCTGGAGGTGCAGTACAAGGGCCGCAACATCGCGCAGATCCTCGACATGACGGTCGAGACCGCACACGAGTTCCTGAAGGCCGTGCCGACCATCGAGCGCAAGCTGCGCACCCTGCTCGACGTCGGGCTGAGCTACATCCAGCTCGGCCAGTCGGCGACCACGCTGTCGGGCGGCGAGGCGCAGCGCGTCAAGCTCGCGCTCGAACTCAGCAAGCGCGACACCGGCCGCACGCTCTACATCCTCGACGAACCGACCACCGGCCTGCACTTCGCCGACATCGAGATGCTGCTCAAGGTGCTGCATCAGTTGCGCGACAGCGGCAACACCATCGTCGTCATCGAACACAACCTCGACGTCATCAAGACCGCCGACTGGGTGATCGACATGGGTCCCGAAGGCGGCGCCGGTGGCGGGTCGGTCGTGGGTGCCGGCACGCCCGAAGACATCGCCGACAACCCGGCCAGCCACACCGGCCACTACCTGAAGCGGCTGCTGCAGCGATAGCGTTCGCCCGACCGGCGAGCGCCGTGCCGGTCGCGATCAGGACGCTCTTCCGCTCAGCTGGTCGCCGGCGTCGTCGCGCAGGCGCAGGCACGCCGGAATCGCCAGCGCCCCGATCACGGCCAGCAGCAGAAACGCCATACCGTAGTCCGCGGGTGCCGCCTCGGCTCGCCCGCCGCTCTGCGCGGACAGGGTGACCACCACCGACGACAGCGAGATCCCGACCATGATGGCCAACTGCCAGACCATGGTGTTGAGCGTGGTGGCCGCGCCGATGCGATGGGCGGGCAGTTCGGCGTAGGCGATGCCGGTCACCGCATTGAACTGCGCCGCGCGGACGAAGCCCGTGACCGACACCGCCAGCGCGATGCCACCCAGGCCCCAGTCGGCGCGGAAGAAAGCGCACATCGCCAGCCCGGCCACGCAGAGCGCGCCGTTCACCACCATGAGCCGCCGGAAACCCCAGCGGCGCAACATGGGCGTGGTCTGTGTCTTGGTGAACATGGACACGACGCCGCCCGCCAGCAGCACCAGGCCGCTTTGAAGTGGCGTGTAGCCGAGGCCCAGTTGCAGCATCAGCGGCAGCAGAAAAGGCAAGGCGCCGTAGCCCACCCGCAGGAGCGAGCCCGACCAGAACGATGCCGCGAAGGTGGGCACGCGCAACAGCGAGAAATCGAGCATGGGCGGCCGGGCCCTCCGGCTGCGCCACGCGTAGCCGACACCGAGCGCCAGCATCGGCAGGACCCACATCGACAGGTTTCCGTGGCCTCCGCGCAGGCCTTCGAGCAGCACGATGACGATGGCCAGCGTGCCGCCCAGCAACAGCCACGACAGCGCATCGAAGCGGCCGTCGTTGGGCTGGCGGATCTGCGGAAAGGAACGCAGCGAACCCACGAAGCACAGCAGCGCGATCGGCAGGTTGATCAGGAAGATCCAGTGCCACGACAGCCAGGTGGTGAGAAAGCCGCCCAGCGGCGGACCGAGCATGGGGCCCGCCATGGCGAGCGTGACCATCCACGCCAGAGCACTCACCAGCTGCGGCTTGGGCGTGACGTGCACGATCGACGTGCGCCCCACGGGCACCATCAGCGCGGCGGAGGCGCCCTGGATCGCGCGCGCGGCGACCAGCATCGGGAGGCTGACCGAGAGCGCGCACAGCGCCGAACTCAGCGCGAAGAGCGCCAGCGCGAACTGGAACACGGTGCGCGTGCCGAAGCGCGCGATCAGCCAGTCGCCGGTCGGGATGAAGACCACGCTGCAAAGCAGGTAGACCGTCATCGTCAGGTTGAGGCCGAGCGGTGCCACGCCGAGCTGCGTGGCGATGTCGGGAATGGCCGGCGCGATGATGGTCGAGTCCAGCTGTTCCATGAAGAACGCCAGGCCCACCGTCGTGGACAGCAGGCGATGGCTCACCGCAGGCGCTGCGGGTCCGGGTGGCGCCTGGCGAGCGGACGAGCCCCCGGTGTCACGGATCATGAAGGGTCGATCGATTGGACTATTGGGTCACCTGAATACCGCTGGTGCGGACGAATTCCGACCACTTGCGTGCGTCGCTGGCCACCTGCCTGCCGAACTCGGCCGGTGAGTTGCCGCCGGGCTCGGCGCCCACCTTTTCCATGCGCGTGCGCATCGCAGGGTCGTGCAGCGCGGGGCGCAGCACGCTGGCGATTTTCTCGACGATGGCGGGCGGCGTTCCGGCCGGGGCGAACAGGCCGCTCCAGCCGGTGACGTCGAATCCGGGCACGCCGGATTCGGCGATGGTCGGGATGTCGGGCGTCTGCGGGTAGCGCCGGGCGCTGGTGAGCGCGATCGGGCGCAGCTTGCCGGACTGCATCCAGGTCAGCGCGTCGGAATAGTTGGCGAAAGTGAGCTGCACGTCGCCGGCCGCGGCCGCCGCGACCGCTGGTGCGCCGCCACGATAGGGCACGTGCACCATGTCGATGCCGACTTCGTACTTGAGGATCTCGCCCGCGAATTGCGTCAGGCCACCCGCACCGCCGAAGTTGAGCTTGCCGGGGCGGGCCTTGGCGTAGGCGATGAACTCCTTGAGGTTCTTCACCGGCAACGACGGATTGACCATCAGCACCAGCGGGTTGGTGTTGATGAGCGTGATGGGTTCGAAGTCCTTCACGCCGTCGTAGCCCACCTTGTAGATGAACTGGTTGAGCGTTTGCGGCGCGGCGAGAGCGAGCAGCAGCGTGTAGCCGTCGGGTGCGGCGCGCGCGACGTACTCGGTGCCCAGGCTTCCCGATGCGCCCGGCTTGTTCTCGATGACGATGGCCTGCTTGAGTTCGTCCTGCAACGCCGGCTGGATGAGCCGGGCGACGATGTCGCCGATGCCTCCCGGCGCGTACGGCACGACGATGCGGATCGCCTTGCTCGGCCATTCGTCCGCTGCGAAGGCGAGCGGGTTGTCGATGAAGAGGCCGGTGCCGAGCAGCGCGAGCGCGGCATGGCGGCGCGAGATCCTGGGGTTCATGGCGAAGTCTCCGTGATGTTCTTGTGCGGCTCAGAGCGGGTAGACCATCAGGGTGTCGAGGCTGCGCGAATCGAGCACGACGCGCCGCGCTGCGAAACGCCAGCCTTCGGGCCCTGGCGCGATCACGTCCTGATAGCAGCCGGTCGCGAAGAGGTCGGTCTGCCCGGTGTACATGATGCGGTAGATCGCGAAGGACGAGCGCACGTCCCAGCGCCCGTCGTCGCGCGCCGAGATCAGCGGGCGACCGACCAGATGGCGGTGCGTGTGGCTCTCGAAGATGTTGGCGATGCGCATCGCCTTGATGCGGTCGTCCATCATGCCCCGGCCTTCGCACAGCACGATGCCGATGGGGCGTCCGGCCTCCACGTTCTCGCGCGTCGTGACCTGGTAGACCGCACCCTCCTCGAAGAAGCCGCTCCATGCTTCGGCACGGCCGTCGTCGAGCGTGTGGGCGTAGCGCTCCAGCAGGTCGGCGATCTCTTCGCGCACGGCGGCGCTCGGAGCCGCATTGCGCTTCGTGGTCTGGGGCAACTCGGACACCGCGTCGCTCATTCTTGGAACCCCATGATGTCCTTGTAGCCATGCCAGAAGCCGCGCACGGCGGCTTCGGTGGCGCGCGAGGACTCGTTCGATTCGGCGAGCCGCCCGCCCATCTCGATGAAGGCCGCCTGGTCTTCGGAGCCGCGCGTCCCGCGCTGCACGAACGAGTTGATGCAACCGTCTTCCAGCGCCACCAGCCCGGCCGCGCCCGTGAGGTTGGCCTGCATCACGCGCATCTTTTCCTGCTCGGGCGTGTCGGTTTCATAGCCGAGGAAGACCCAGTACAGCTCCGTCTTGTCCACGCCGCGCGGCACGAAGAAACGCACGGCCAGCGAGTTGAGCGTGAGCTGGATCACCAACGTCGGAAAGATCGTCTGGATGCTGTGGGTGATCTGGTCGTCGAAGCCTTCCCACGCATTCAGCAGCTGCGGGCCGTCGAGTTCGCAGTCGTACTGGCTCGAATGCACCTGCGCGTCGCTGTACTCGGCGGCCGGGTCCAGCGTGGCCCGCTTGCTGTAGCTGATGTGGTGCCACTTGCGGTCCGAGAGGACGATGCCGCCGTCCATGTCGAGCCGGTTCACCTTGAAGGTCGTATAGAACGTGTGCAGCAGCGTGGCGTGGTAAGAATCGCGGACGTTCTCGGCGTAGAGCTTCCAGTTGTTGTGGATCATCTGGCTGTGCGTGCCGAGGATCTTCAGCGGATGGTCCATGTTGCGCCGCAGGAAGGCGGTGATGCGCTCGCCCAGATACGCCTCGAGCGGCGGCGTCTCGTCCGAGAAGGTGCCGAAGACGATGCCCGCGATCACCTCCACGCGAATGGGCTGCAGGCGGTGCTGCGCCGGGTCGAAGTCTTCGGGCATGCCGCCCTTGCCCTTCACGCCCTTCTGAAACGCCACGCCGCGCAGGCGGCCGTCGAGCCGGTAGTTCCAGGCGTGGTAGACGCAGGTGAGCGACTTCTTGTTGTCGCGGTCTTTCAGGCACACCAGCGCGCCCTTGTGCGCGCAGCGGTTGACCATGCCGTGCAGTTGCCCTTCTTCGTCGCGCGTCACGATGATGGGCGTGTCGCCGATCCACGTGGTGCGGATGTCGCCCGGCTCGGCCACTTCCACTTCGAGGCAGAGGTAGTTCCAGATCGGGCCGCGAAAGATCTTCTCCTGCTCGCGCTGATAGATCGCTGGGTCGGAAAAGACCCGGAAGGGCACACGCGTGGCACCGCCCTCGGGCCATCGAAGGCTGGGGGGCGGAGACACCACGGCCTCGGGCGCGGCGGCGCCGCTCACATCGCAGTGGGCTGTATCCATGTCTCCGGAATCTCGCTTGAAGGGCAAAGGGCGATCCTAGGGAGCCTTGGGCCATACGTCGATAAGATGAAGACGATCGACGTTATCTGCCGCGCAGATGCCCAAAGACCCTTTCGACCGCTTCGACCTCAACCTGCTGCGCGTCTTCCTGGCGGTGTACGACGCGCGCAGCGTGGGCGGCGCTGCGCGGGCGCTCTCCATGAGCCAGCCGGGCCTGAGCACCGCGCTCGCGCGCCTGCGCAAGCAGCTCGGCGACCCGCTTTTCCTGCGCGGCGCCACGGGCATGGAGCCGACCAGCCGCGCTCGCAGCCTGGCCGAGTCGGTGCGCGGCATCCTGGGCACGGTCGATCGCGACGTGCTCACGCCGCCGGATTTCGATCCCGCCAGCTCGCGGCGCGAATTCCGCATCGCGCTCACCGACATCGCCGAGGGCATCTACCTGCCGATCGCCTTGCAGGCCTTGAAGGACAGCCATTCGCGCATGCGGCTGCGCTCGGTCTTCATGGCGCCGCGCGAGCTCGAGGAGGCCATGGCGGCCGGCGCGGTCGACATGGCGGCGGGCTTCTACCCCGACATCAAGGGCTCGGCGTTCATGCACCGGCGCATCGCACTCCATTCGTTCGCGTGTCTGGCGAGCGCGCGCCACGCCGAGTTGGGGGCTCGCATGACGATGGAGCAGTTTTCGAGCCTTCCGCACCTGGTGGTCGAGGCGACCGGCCGCAGCCAGGAGGTGTTCGAGCATTTTCTGCAGCGGCGCCAACTTCGGCGCGACGTGGTGCTGACCACCCCACACTTCATGAGCGTGCCGGTCATCGTGGCGGAAAGCGATGCGGTGGCGGTCGTCCCGCAGGCGCTGGCGGACTTCATGATCGACCACCCGCGCGTGAAGCAGGTGCAGCTGCCCTTCAAGCCGCCCACCTTCCAGGCCAACCTGTACTGGCACCGGAGCGCTCATTCCGACCCGGCCAACCAATGGCTGCGCCAGGCGCTGATCCGCGAGTTTCCACGCCTGCAGGCACGCGCCTACGACCGCAACGGGCGGGCACCGGAGCGGCCCTGAACGGTCAGGCGGCGCGCGCCAGTGCGTCGAGCACCACGCGGCGCACACCGGCCGGGTCCCCGACATCGGTCACGAGCGCGTTGGCAGCGGCCCGCGTCCGCACGCGCCATTCGACGACCGTCATGCCGCGCGTGTGTTCGCCCTTGCATTCGGCGGCGACATGGGCGGGACGGAACTGCATCGTGGCGGGCGCGACGAGTGCCGCCGCGGTGACGTTGCCGGCGCCGGCGCTGCCGCCCATCCACACGAGCTGGTCGATGCGTGGCCCGTCCCGGCCGGCGTGGATCGGCATTCGCCAGTCGAAGCAGGCCGCGGCGCGCAGCGCGTTGTCGATCACGACATCGAGCGGCGCATTGCCTGCCACCAACGACAGTCCTTCGATCGACCAGCCCGGCGTGTGCTGCACCGTCAGCACGGCGGCGAGATCGTCGAAGCCCATGTCGGAGTCGATCCAGACCGCGTTCACTCGATGCCCTTTCCGGCTCGCCCGAGTGCACGAGGAGCGGACCGCGCATGACCTGCGAGGTCATCGACGCCATGCCCCTCGCCTGCGACAGTGACTTCGAGCCGGAACCACAGGGGAACCGGCAGCCACCCGGCCGGACCTTGCCGGCCACGAAAGAAAACCATGACTTCCGGCTTCGACATTCTTCCTCTCGCTGTGGCCCTGTTGATCGGCATCGCCGCAGTGGGCTCGTGCATCGGCATCGGCATTGTCGGCGCGAGGCTGCTCGAAGGCACCGCCCGCCAGCCCGAGCTGAAAGATACGCTGCAGACGCTCTTCTTTTTGATCGCCGGCGTGACGGACGGAGCCTTCATCATCGCGACGGGCATCGGGTTGTGGTTCGCCACGGCGAATCCCTTCCGGGGTTGATCCGCCGCGGGGCGATAACTTTCGCGTTCGCGCATGAACACGATGGTCGACAAAGCCTCCAGTTGCCATATTTCGTACCGCGTCCCACGACGCGGTAACCCATCGAGAGCGCAACAGGAGCACGCATGTATCTTGAGATTTTTCCAACCGACGACCTCTTCGATTGGAAGGAACATTATTTCGAACAGTTCCCGTCCAGTGAAACAGTGGCCAGCGATGCCCGGGTCGATGCATTGGCGGCGTTTCGCGCCAAGCCCAACGTGGCATTGCTTGCCGAAAACGACGCGTTCGAGGACGACCTGGACCGCGTTGCGCGGCACGTGGGCGACGCGTCGCTCGACTTTGCCTTGCACACGGTGCTGGCGCACCATCGCTTGACGTCGCGCCACCTTGCCTTCCGTCGGCAGAAAGTAGACGCCGAATTCGGCGCGTACTTCGGAACGAACGTGTACGACGAGCCGATCGAAGCCGACCAGCGGCTTGCACGAAGCCTTCTGATGCTCGTGCCGGACGCCCATCTCACGGATGTGGCAAGAACGTACTGCGGGGCGATCGTGAAGCGAGCCGCGCAGCGCAACCCGCCGTTGGACAAAAAGAGCCTGCTTCACAAACGTCTCACCGCATACGCACCTCTGGCTGCTGCTGCTGCAGCAGCAAAGCTACCGGAAGGAACATCGGCCGTCGTGCTCGACGCAACCCTGACCCTGCAGGAGCTCGACGAACTACGGAAAGTCTGTGAAGCCGTGAGCAAGGCGCTGCTTCAGCAAGCGAAGTGGGTCCGGCAAACGCTCGTGCCCATGTGCGAGGCCCTCCATTCGGAGCGCCCGTTTCGGCCATGGGACAGATCGCGCGTCGTCGTGCGGCAGCTTCAGACGCCGTCCTTCTATACGGCCAAAGACGAAATGGCGATATTGAAGCACCTGATGGGGCACACCTTCAACGCGGCAAGCATGACCGGGTTGGCGCTCGACGCCACCTTCAAGGCCTTGACCGAAGGGGTGGACATGGGTCGATGCACCGATGCCGCTCTGAAGGTTGTGCGCAGTCGGCGATCGACCGCCTGGACCGAGTTGGACGAAGCCATGCTCGATCGTTGCGCAACGCGACGACCGGACCTCGACAACGCCGTCGAATCGCCGGGCCATCCGGCCGATGCCGACGAAAGCGATCCGGCTTGGGCATGGCCGATCGACAAGCTCGCACAATGGATCGAGGGTCCGATCGCCTCCAAGGAGGCCAAGCCCATCGACAACGCAGCGCTGGCGCGGAAACTGCCGAAACGCAAGCCTGGCGTTTCCGACACAGTGAAATCGCCGAACGCGTCCTCCAAGAAAGCGCTGCCGGAGCCTGCGGACGATCAAGACGCTGCCGCCGAAAGACAGGTCGTCTCCGTCGTGCAGCAGGCGCTGCGTTCGTCCGCGACCTTTTTCCGGGACGATGCGCGCGACATGCTCGAGCGCTTGAAAGCCTACAACAACCTGAAGGGAAAGCTGGGCGAACTGGCGAAAGTGCTCGACGAGCTTGACACCTTGCTGGCTACACCGCATCCGTGGAACCCCGCCCAGGCCCGTACCTTGTTCGCGCATGCCGAGGCAGCCGACGAGAACGCGCGCAAACTTCTGAAGACGTCCAAGAGTTCGGAAAAGGTCCGCAAGGAGTTCATGAATAAGCTCCTCGCGGCGCTCGAAAAGGAAAAGCTGTCGCTTGGAAAACGCACCGGCGGCAAGATCGACTGCCCGGTGATGGCGGCAGACTGGGCCTACGTCAACACGACCGTTCACAACCGGTGGCTTCACGAGCACAAGGAGATCCTGGTCAACGGAAAGTCGGTGTTCCTCGACGCCGATCAGGCGCTGGCACTCTATGTCACCGGCAGCAGCAATAGCGGTGCCGCGTTCTGCGTGTCGATCCATCTGTGGCGCCGCAAGGCCGATTGCGTGGGGACGCCGGTCGCGGACCCCGAAGAATCGCTCATCATGGATAAGAGCTGCTGGTTCGACACCTATGTTCCTTGCTGCGTCCTGCACGTACCCACAAAGGGCGTGTAGCCTCGTTGCCGCAGCTGGTCAGGCGCGAACGCGCAGCATGCCCTCCTGCGCGGTCGACGCAACCAGCCGACCATCGCGCGTGAAGACACTTCCGCGGCACAGGCCGCGCGCGCCCGAGGCGCTGGGCGAATCGACGCAATAGAGCAGCCATTCGTCCATGCGGAAATCCCGGTGGAACCACATCGCGTGGTCCAGGCTCGCCGGGCGCACGCGGCCGCCGAGAAAGCTGAGTCCGTGCGGCAATATGGCGGCGTGCAGCAGGCCGTGGTCTGAGGCGTAGGCCAACAGAGCGCGGTGCACGATCGGATCGTCGGGCAAGGGCGCCACGGTGCGCATCCACACGGCGTCTTCCGTGGCGCGGGGCACGGGGTCGATCAGGTCGTCGGCATGCACGCGCCGGTATTCGATGCCGTGCGGCTGGAGGCCCTTCTCGCGCCAGCGCTCGGGAAGGCGGTCGCCGAGCGCGATGCGCTCTTCGCGTTCGCTCTTGAGTGATTCGGGGCCGACGGCTGCGGGCATCGGGAATTGATGCTCGACCCCCTGGTCGTCGGTCTGGAACGAGGCCGACATCTCGAAGATGATGCGATCGGCCTGCCGGGCCATCACGTGGCGCGTGGTGAAGCTGCGGCCGTCGCGCACACGGTCCACCGAATAGTCGATCGGTGCGTAGTCGCCGGGCAGGAGGAAATAGGCATGCATCGAATGCACGGGCCGATCGGTCGGCACCGTGAGGCTCGCCGCGACGAGCGCCTGCCCGAGCACTTGGCCGCCGAACACCGAGGGCGCACCGAGGTCCTCGGTCTGCGCAATGAAGGTGTCCGGCCCCGACGGTTCGAGGCGCATCAGTTCGACGAGTTCATTGACGAGGCGGGCGGGTTCGGCGGGGTCGGTCATGCGTATCGGGCGGACGTCGACGAGGGACGCGCCGTGAGGTCGAAGAGAGATCGATGACCATACCAAAGGGCGGCGCGGCATGCGGTGCCCGCCGCGACACCGGTGAGACGACGTCGGTCCGTCGCCGTCCGCTCACGTTGCCTTGCTGCCCCTAGGCGGGCGCTGTCGGTGCCGCAAGCCGCCTGGGGCTTGCAAAACACAGGAAGGTCAGGCTGCGACAATTGCAGTACAAAATGTTACTTCTGTGGTTCAATCGACCTACGAGCGAGCAACGGAGAAGCAAATGAAAAAAATGGTGATCGCAGCCGGCTTGGCGTTGGCTGCGCTGCTGTCGGGCTGCGCCACGGACGGCCGCCCCAAGACCGGTCCGGGCTCGGGCCGCGGTGCCGACTACCTGCCGCTGGTCGAAAAGGCCAACCCTTCCGACGTGGGCTACAACGCCACCGTCGCCAAGTGCCAGAGCTGGGCGCGCGGCCTGCCCTTCAGGCCTTCCGGCGAACACGACGTGGCCATCGGGGCTCTGGCGCTCGCGAGCGCCGTGGCGATCGGCACCGGGCCGGTCGACGGCATCTACGAGGTCTTCTATCTGGGCTGGGTCGGTGCCGGGTGGTACGGCTTCAGGGAGTGGGTGTACACCCCCGAGCGGCAGGCTTGGCATGCCAGGCAGGAAACCGTGGTGATGAACTGCATGGCACGCGAAGGCTACGGCAACCTGGACCCCTCGGTGCAGGTGACCTGGAAGCCATTTCGCGCGGCCGAGCGTTCCTTCAGGCTCACCGGCCGCGACACCTACAACGCCGAGCAATACGCCAAGGCGCAACGCTGTGCGGCCGTGCCGATCGCCTCGATGGTCAGCAAGGGCCCCGGCTACGAAACGTACACCGTCGCATGCGACGGCGGCGCCACGCTCACGGTCCGCTGCGAGTTCGGCCACTGCCGCAGTTCGCAGCCCGTGGCGTTGCTCACTCCAGATCGGCGCCGTCTGCCCTGAGCTTCGCCTGCAGCGCCGCCACATCCACGGCGGCGAAGCTCGCGCTGCCAAGCGAGGCCGCCGCGGTGCCGGCGGCCTGCCCCATCACAAAACAGCCGCCGCTCGCACGCGCGGCCGATTGCCCCTCGTGCGACATCGATGCGCATCGGCCCGCAACCGCGAGGTTGTCGACGCCGCGCGGCACCAGCATGCGCCAGGGCAGCTGGTTGTAGGTGCGCGCTTCGTCGCGCGGAAAAGCCCACTCGATCTTGCCGGCAGCGTGCATTTCCATCGGCCAGGCGTTGATGCCGATCACGTCGTCGAATCGCGCCGACGCCAGGATGTCCTCGCCGCTGAGTGCATAGAGCCCCTCGATGCGGCGCGTCTCGCGGATGCCGACCTGGGGGGCGATCTCGACGATGGCCGACTGTTCGAAGCCGGGCACCTCGGCCTTGAGGAAGCGGAAGTACTCGGCGATCTGCCGCCGCCCTTCGACTTCGCCGTCGCTCAGCTCGCGCGCATCGACGCCGCTCATGGCGCGGCCGCTCGCGTTGGCGATCTGCGTCACGTTGGCGCGCCACTCGCGCGGATCGATCTGCGGCCGCAGGATGGCGCCGTCACGCGGAAAGCGATAGGCCCCAGGCGATCGCTCGCGGCTCGCCGACATCAGCGCGTTGATGGCCTTGAACTCACCGACCGCGGCCAGCGCCCGCTCGGCGTCGACGTGGCCGACGCGGAACATGGTCGACGGGAAGAGCCCGCTGCCGTGGCCGTCGCCGACCTCGAAAGGCACGCCCGCGAAGGCCGCCACGTCGGCATCTCCACTGCAGTCGATGAACGCGTTGGCGCGGATCGCCTGGCGGCCGGACTTGGTTTCGACCACCAGCGCCGCGATGCGTCCGCCGTCCATCACCACCGATGCGGCCCACGCGTGGAACAGCAGGCTGACGCCCGCGTCGAGCAACAGGCCGTCAGCCGCGCACTTGTAGACCGAGGTGTCGTACGAGCGCACGCGGATGCGGCCCTGCATGCCGTCCTGCGGTTGGTTGAGCCCACCCAGCGCATCGATGCGGCCGAGCAGGTCATCGGCCACGCCGCGCACCAGCAGCGTCATCTCGCCGTCGCGCTTGCCGTAAAGGCCGGCGAAGTTGGTCACGCCACCGGCCGTGCCCATGCCGCCGAGAAAGCCGTAGCGCTCGACCAGCAGCGTGCGCGCACCGCGGCGCGCCGCGCTCACGCTGGCCGCGATGCCGGCCGGCCCGCCGCCGACCACCACGACATCGAATTCACCGAAGACCGGAAGATCGCGCGCCGGTTCGCGCAGCACGGCGGTCGTCATGCCCGGAGGGCAGCGTCGCGCTGCTTGTGAACGGTGGCTCGACCGACGAGGGGCCGGATGCGAATCGTCATTGGATGGTGATGCCCTTGCTCGAAATGATCGACTTCATGATGGCGCTCTCTTCGGCGACCCGGCTCTTGAGCCCTTCGGCCGAGGTTCCGACGGCCTGCCAGCCCTGGTTGGCGAGTTGCGTGCGCGTCTCCGGCGTGCGCATCACGTCACCCATGACCGTCGCCAACCGGGCCTGTGCGGCCTTCGACAGGCTGGCCGGGCCGACCAGCGCCGTCCACACTTCGAGCTGCAGGTCTCGCACGCCCGCATCGGCGAGCGGCGGGATGTTCGGTGCCAGCACGCTGCGCCCGCTCGTGACACCGACTGCCTTGAGCTTGCCCGCATTCACCTGCGCCACCGCCAGGCCCGGCGGCACCAGGGCCATCTGGATCTGGCCGCCGAGCAAGGCGGTCACGACCGCCGGATTGCCCTGGAACGGGATGTGCACCGCCTGCACGCCGGGCACCTTGGTCTTGAGCAGTTCCATGCCGAGATGGCCGACCGAGCCGACGCCGACCGAACCGTAGTTCCACTTGTCGCCGCCCTTCTTCGCGGCTGCGAAAAAGGCTGCACCGGTCGGCGCGTCGGCCGGCGCCACCAGCACCAGCGGCGCGGTGGCGATGAGCGAGATGTAGCTGAAGTCGCGTGCCGGGTCGTAGGGCAGCTTGGGGTACAGCATCTTCGCGGAGGTGAGATTGCCGTTGATGACGACGCCGAGCGTGTGGTCGTCGGTGGCCTTGGCCACCTGGTCGGTCGCGATGTTGCCGGACGCACCGGGCTTGTTCTCGACGATGACCGGCTGGCCCAGCGCGCGCGACAGGGGCTCGGCGATGGCGCGCGCCGCCATGTCGGGCGTGGAGCCGCCGGGAAAGCCGACCAGGATGCGCACCGGCCGGGTGGGCCAGCTGGCCTGTGCGAACGCGGCGAGCGGCACGCTGGCCATGGCGAGTCCGCAGGCGGCGATCAGGAGTGCGCGTTTGGTTGTGGGCATGAATGTCTTCCTTGAGATGGCGAATCGGACACGATATCAAACCGTGTCGACGGTGGAGGATGCATCGGCCAGGCACTTTGCCGGGTCCCAGGCATAGAGCCACTCGACCGCGTCGTAGAAACGCTCGGGCGTGTGATGGACCCACAGGCTGTTGCGCACCAGGCGTTCGACGCCCTTGGCGTGGTAAAGCCGGCCCATCTCGCGCACCATGAGCACGACCCGTGCGCAGCGCGCGACGCGGGCTCGGGCATAGAGCTGGAAGGCCGCGGGCAGATCGAAGTCGCAGGCCTCGATGGCGGCGCCGAGCGTCACCGCGTCTTCCAGTGCCATGCACGCGCCCTGGGCGAGGTACTGCATCATCGGATGCGCCGCGTCGCCCAGCAGCGTGGCGGGGCCGTGGCTCCATTGGGCGATCGGGTCGCGGTCGGCGGTGCTCCAGCGACGCCACGACGTCGGCCGGCTGAGCAGCTGACGCGGGCGCGCGTGGACGCCTTCGAAGTACGAGAGCACCTCGTCCTGGCTGCCTTCGGTCACGCCCCACTCCTCGTCGTAGCGGCTGTGGAAGGTCACGACCAGGTTGTACTGCTCGCCATGGCGCAGCGGGTAATGCACCAGATGGCAGTTGGGGCCGGCCCATACCACCGGCGCATTCCAGCGCAGGTCTTCCGGCATGTCCGCGGTGGGCACCACGGCGCGATACACCACGTGGCCGGAGACGCGCGGCGCATCGCCCACGAGCTTGGCGCGCACCACCGACTTGACGCCGTCGCAACCGACGATCGCGTCGGCCGCGAAGGTGCGGCCGTCGCGTGTCGTGGCCCTGACGACGCCTTGGCCGCTGTTGCCGCCGTCGCCGATATCCAGGTGCTCGACCTGCGCCGAGGTGTGAAAGCGGATCAACGGGTGCGCCTTGACGCCTTCGTGGATGGCGTTGTGCAGGTCGGCCCGGTGGCTCACCGCGTAGGGGTTGCCGAAGCGCGCGCGAAAGGCCTCGCCGACCGGAAGGGATGCGACTTCGCTGCAGTCGATGGCGTCCATCATGACCAGCCGATCGGTGAACACCGCGCCGCGGCGCACGGCATCGCCCACGCCCAGTGCATCGAGCGCGGCGAAGGCGTTCGGGCCGAGCTGGAGTCCGGCGCCGATTTCGCCGATCGCGGCGCTCTGCTCCAGCAGGTCGACCGAGACCCCGAGCCGGGCCAGCGCCAGCGCGGCCGCCATGCCGCCGATGCCGCCGCCGACGACGAGCACGGTGAGTGGCTTGGGGGATGCGTTCACCATGGTGTGTCTCCGTTCGATCGTTCGATCATTCAATCGGCGCGCGTGCTCCGCCAACCCGCCACGCAGTCGGGTGCAGAACTCGCTCGCCAGGAAAATCAGTTCGCTTCGGCGGCTTCGTCGAAGCTTTCGCGCAGCACGCCCATGGCCTGTTGCACGGGGCGGTCCGAGAAGCTGAACAGCACCGCGTCTTCGCTGGCCGTGAGCCGCAACGATGCCCACGACGGCACCACGAAGGTGTCGCGCGGCTGAAAGTCGAAATGCTGGCCGCCGATCTCGGCATGCCCGCGCCCTTCGACCACGCTGTAGACCGCACCGTCGGTGGCGCGATGCGGCTTGCCGGCAAAGCCGGCCGGCAGCAACTGCAAATTGGTAGAGATGGTCGGCATCGGCGAGCCGCCGGTCAGCGGGTTGATGTAGCGCAGCTTGTGGCCGAGCCAGGCGTCGGGCGCTTCCTGCTTCTGCAATTGCGCCAACGCCTCGCGGCTGCGCGCGTAGGGGTAGTTGAAGATCGGCGAGGTCGCCGACTGGTGGTCGTGCCGCACCGGCACCATGTTGTGCCCGAAGCGCGCCAGGCTGTGGCCTTCGGGGCGCGCCACGTGCTGCACCTTGGAGTCGTCGTTCTCGGCGAATCCGGCATCGAAGAAGCGGACCATCGGGATGTCGAGTCCGTCGAGCCACACCACCGGCTCGCTCACGCCTCCGATGCCCTCGTTGCCGTGGTCGTGCCAGGCCCACGACGGGGTGATGATGAAGTCGCCCGGATACATGGTGGTGCGCTCGCCGCCCACGGTGGTGTAGGCGCCCTTGCCGTCGACGATGAAGCGCAGGGCCGACTGCACGTGCCGGTGCGACGGTGCGACCTCGCCCGGCATGATGAGCTGCAGGCCCGCGTAGAGCGACTGGGTGATCGACGAGCGCCCCATGATGGCCGGGTTCTCCAGCACGAGTACGCGACGCACGGCTTCTTCGGCGGTGATGAGCTCGGCCGATTCCATGAGGAGCGGGCGGATGTCGTCGTAGCGCCAGAGCGCGGGCACGCAGGGCGTCTGCGGTGCACGGGGCACCAGCGCATGCAGCGATTCCCACAGCGGCGTGAGGTTGAGCGGGCGGATGCGCTCGTAATAGCGGCGGCGGATGGAGGTGTCGATGGATTCGACGCGGGCAGCGGTGTTCATGGGCTTTGTCTCCTGGCCTTCATTGTTGGCAAGGACTACTATTTGCTCAAGACCTGTGCTCAATACTTCGAATTGCGTTTTCGAATAGTGGCGGGCGGGCCGGTCGACGCGGCTTGCCTTCTGTTCCCCCTCTTCTCGCGTTCGCGCTTACAACCATGGCCCGACTCGACCTCGAATGGCTCGCCGTCTTCGACGAGATCTACAAGACCGGCAGCGTCTCCAAGGCCGCCGACCGCCTCGGTCTGGCACAGGCGGCCGCCAGCACCATGCTCAACAAGCTGCGCGCGCACTTCGACGACCGACTGTTCGCCCGCACGGCGCAGGGCATGCAGCCCACGCCCTTCGCCGAGCGCATCCGCCCGCACGTGCAGCAGGTGCTGGAGCAACTCGAAATGGCGCGCGGCAGCCGCAGCGCCTTCGACCCGGCGCGGGCACACCGGAGCTTTCGGGTCTGCATGACCGACATCAGCGAAGTGGTGCTGCTGCCGGGCCTGCTCGATCACCTGCAACGCGCGGCGCCCGGCGTGCGCATCGAGACCGAGATCATCTCGACAGACAGCGGGCGGCGGCTGGCCGACGGCGACGTCGATCTGGCCGTGGGCTTCATGCCGCAGCTGGACGCCGGCTTCTACCAGCAGACGCTCTTCACGCAGAACTTCGTGTGCCTGGCGGCGAAGAACCATCCGCGCATCGGCGCACAGCTCTCGCGCAAGCGCTTCGAAGCCGAGGCGCACGCGGTGGTGGCGTCGTCCGGCACCGGCCACGCGATCGTGGACAAGACGATCGCGCGGCTCGGCATCGAACGCAACGTGGTGGCGTCGCTTTCGAGCTTTCTGAGCGTGGCGCGCATCGTGGCGCAGTCGCAGCTGATCGTGATCGTGCCGCGCATCCTGGGCGAGGTGCTCGCCACGCAAGAGCCGGTGAAGCTGCTCGCGCCGCCCTTCGAACTGCCCCTGTATGCCGTCAAGCAGCACTGGCACGAGCGCTTTCACATGGATGCCGGCAACGCATGGCTGCGGCGCACGATCGCCGGGCTGTTCGGTGCGCATCCGGACGCGCAGCCGGAGGCGCCGGGGGCGCTCGCATAATCGCGCATCGCAATTTCCCCGGCCTCGCCGGACGCCTCATGAGCTCGATCACCCTGCGCTTTCTGGCAGAACCCAGCACCGTCAACTTCGGCGGCAAGGTGCACGGCGGCACCGTCATGAAATGGATCGACGAGGCCGGCTACGCGTGCGCCACGAGCTGGTCCAAGCGCTACTGCGTGACGGTGTTCATCGGCAGCATCCGCTTCCACCGGCCGATCATGATCGGCGACCTGGTGGAGGTCGAGGCGCGGCTCGCCTACACCGGCACCAGCAGCATGAACATCTCGGTCGAAGTGCGCAGCGGCGACATGAAGGGCGGCGGCATGCACACCACGACGGAATGCCTGATCGTTTTCGTCTCGGTCGATTCGCACGGGCGGCCATTGCCGGTCGACCCCTTCGCGCCGTCGACGCCCGAGCAGATTGCCTTGGCGGCGCGTGCGAGGAAGCACATCGACGCGTCCCGTGCCGGCTCGGCGGCGGGCGACTGATCGGAAGGGTGTCGCGCCGCGCACCGCCCGACGCGCCCTGCGGCGCTGACGTGCTGCGGTGCTGCCTCAGCTCAGCGCGGGCTCGGATCCACCGTCGCGCTCACTTCGCCCAGCCCGATGCGCACCGCGCCGTCGCGCTCGCAGTAGCCGCGCAAGGTCAGGGTGTCGCCGTCTTCGAGGAAGGTGCGGCGCTCGCCGCCCGGCAGCTCGATGGGTTCCTTGCCGCCCTTGGTGAGTTCGAGCAGTGAGCCGGCCTCCTCGGGCTTGGCGCCCGACAGCGTGCCGGAGCCGAACAGGTCGCCGGGCTGCAGGTTGCAGCCGTTGACGGTGTGGTGCGCGACCAGTTGTGCGGCGGTCCAGTAGGCAGCCTGCGTGCTGTTGCCGCGGGTGAGCCGCACGGCCGGCTGGCCGGCCTCGCGCATGGCCGACGTCTGCAGCCAGACCTCGAGCGTGATGTCCAGGGCGCCGCTCTCGCGGTTGGCGGCCGAGTCGAGATAGGGCAAGGGCTGGGGCTCGCCGGCACCGCGCGTGAACTTCGCGCGAAACGGCGCCAGCGCTTCCATGGTGACGATCCACGGCGACAGCGTGGTCGCGAAGCTCTTCGAAAGAAAAGGGCCTAGCGGCTGGTATTCCCAGGCCTGGATGTCGCGCGCCGACCAGTCGCTCAGGAGCGTGACGCCGAAGAGATGCTGCTCGGCTTCCTCGATCGAGATCGGCTCCCCGAGCGCGTTGCCCCGCCCGATCAGAAAGCCGAGTTCGAGTTCATAGTCCAGCCGCTTCGAAGGGCCGACAGTGGGCGCGCTCGCGTCCGGCGCCTTGGTCTGGCCTTGCGGGCGGCGGAAGTGCTGGCCGCTGACGCCGATCGACGACGCGCGACCGTGATAGCCGATGGGCACCCACTTGTAGTTGGGCATCAGCGGCTGGTCTGGACGAAACAGCAGGCCCACCGCGGTCGCGTGATGAATGCCGGTGTAGAAGTCGGTGTAGTCGCCGATGCGGCAAGGCACCGCCAACTCGACGCCCGATTGAGGACGCAGCAGCGCGGACCACGCGGCCTGCTCCGCGCTGCCCTCGGCGAGGCCGGCGGAGATCGCTGCGCGCAGGGCCTGGCGTTCGGCCGGCGTGCGGGCCATGAGCGCGTTCATGTCGTCGGTGTCGACGAGGCCGGTGGCTTTCAGTTCGAGCACCTGGTCGCCGATGGCCACGCCGATGCGCAGGGCGTCGGCACTGCCATGGGGACGAAAGCGGCCGAAGGGCAGGTTCTGGATCGGGAAGTCGCAGTCCGCCTGATTGGCGGAAGGCACCCAGCTGCGCAGCTTGGGATCGTGGGTGAGGTCGCGTGCGTTGGTCATGGCTTGAATTGGTCCTGGAGGCCGGCCCAGCAGTCGGCGTAGTCGGTGTCGAGCGCGGGGCTTTGCAGCGCCCATGCGGTGGGAATGAAGCGCCAGCGGCTTTCGAACATGAAGGCCAGCGTGTTGTCGAGCTTCTGCGGTTTCAGGTCGGCCTGGCTCGCCTTGCTGAAGGCCTCTTCGTCGGGGCCGTGCGGCACCATCGCGTTGTGCAGGCTGACGCCGCCCGGCTTGAAGCCGCCGGGCTTGGCGTCGTACTCGCCGTACACCAGACCCATGAGCTCGCTCATGAAATTTCGGTGGTACCAGGGCGGACGGAAGGTGTCTTCCATCACCAGCCAGCGCGGCGGGAAGATGACGAAGTCGCAATTGGCCGTGCCGGGCGTGTCGGACGGCGAGGTGAGGACGGTGAAGATCGATGGGTCGGGATGGTCGAAGCTGATCGAGCCGATGGTCATGAAGTTGGCGGTGTCGTACTTCACGGGCGCCAGGTTGCCGTGCCACGCGACGACGTTGAAAGGCGATTGGCGCGTGGACGTGCGCCATAGCTGGCCGCCGGATTTCTTCAGCAGTTCGTAGCCGCCCGACTCGCTCTCGAACGCGGCCACCGGCGCCTTGAAGTCGCGCGCATTGGCGAGACCGTTGGAGCCGATCGGCCCGAGTTCGGGCAGGCGGAACTGCGCCCCGTAGTTCTCGCAGATATAGCCACGCGAAGGGCCGGCGCCGGCCTCGGTGTCGGGCAGCGCGACCTTGAAGGCCACGCCGCGCGGCAGCACGGCGATCTCGCCGGGGCGCACGTCGAGCACGCCCATTTCGGTGGTGATGACGAGGCGCCCTTGCTGCGGCACGACCAGCATTTCGCCGTCGGCATTGACGAAGGCGCGGCGCTCCATCGATCGGCTGGCGAGATAGAGGTGCGCGGCCACGCCGACCTGCGCCTCCGCGTCGCCGTTGGCCGCCATGGTGCGGATGCCGTCGATGAAGTCGGCGTCGACGTCGTCGAGCGGCATCGGGTGCCAGCGCAGCGGCTCGGGCGCGAGCGCGACGCCGCGGTCGGCGCCGGTGCTCCAGTGCGCATGCGCGTAGGGCTGGTAGCGGCCGGACACCACCGAGGGCTGGCGACGGTACATCCAGGTGCGGCGGTTCTCGTGGCGCGGCGCGGTGAAGGCGGTGCCCGAGATCAGCTCGGGGTAGAGATCGAGCGGCGCGCGCTGCGGGCTGTTGCGGCCTTGTGGCAGCGCGCCGGGCACGGCTTCGGTAGCGTGCTCGTTGCCGAAGCCGGTGAGGTAGTTCCGTTCGGCGGGGTTCGTCTGTGTCATGGCGTTCCTTCGTTCGGGCGCGCGGCCGCGGCCAGCGCTTCGCGCAGCACGGCCAGCGAACCGATGTGGTTGGCGAGCACCAGCACCAGCCGCGCGTTGAAGGCGTGGCTTTCTTCGGCGCTCAGGCCCTGGTGGGCCTCGATCAGCGATTCGTAGAAATCGTCGGGCGACTCGATGTGGGGGGTGGTGATGAGAGTCATGGGCGCGTCCTCAGGCCTTGGCCATCGCGTGGTCGAATGCCTTGCGCAGCGCCTCGGCGGTGGGCGCGCGCCAGCGGGCGCAGACGTGCTGATCGGGCCTCAGCAGGTAGGCGGTGCCGTCGCGGGCGTCGTAGCGCAGCGCGGCCGCTTCTCCGGCGCCGATGGAAGCCACGCGCACGACATGCAAGGGCCGGTCAGCCTGGCGGATGGCGGCCAGGGTCTGTTCCGCCGCCGGTCCGTCACCGAAGACGAGCGCGGTGAATCGGGTCGCGGGCGAGGTCGCCGACAACGCAGCGAGTGGCTCCGGCGACGATGCAGCAACGGCTGGCAACAACTCGCGCAGCAGCCAGCCCTGGCTGCCGTCTGCGCGGACGATGGGCGCATCCGCCGCGGCTGCGCCGGGCACCATCGGTCCGGCAAAGGTGTCCGCATCGGCCGTGTTGAGCGGCGACCAGTGCAGCGTGGCGGGAACCGACAGCCGCCCGCTGTTGAGCAGCGCACGTGCGAACGGGTGCCGCTTGGAAAGCTCCAGCACGGCGTCGCGGAACAGCCGGCTCACCTCGCTCTTCGGGGTGATGAAGTCGGTGGCGCGGGTGGAGTTACGGATGTTCTCGTCGGCTGCGTATTCGCGCTCGACGGCGTAGCTGTCGAGCAGTGCCTCGGGCGCTTCGCGGCGCAGCACGGCAGCGAGTTTCCAGGCGAGGTTGTCCGCGTCCTGCACGCCGGAGTTGGCGCCGCGCGCACCGAAGGGCGACACGCCGTGGGCCGAATCGCCCGCGAACAGCACGCGGCCGTGCCGGAAGCTCGCCATGCGCTGGCAGGCGAAGGTGTAGACGCTGGCCCATTCGAGCTCGAACTCGGCATCGTCGCCGAGCAGCGCCTTGACGCGGGGGATGATCTTTTCGGGCTTCTTCTCTTCGTCCGGGTCGGCGTCCCAGCCGAGCTGGAAATCGATGCGCCAGACGTTGTCGGGCTGCATGTGCAGCAACACGCTCTGGTTGGGATGAAAGGCCGGGTCGAACCAGAACCAGCGCTCGGCGGGCCGATCGAGCTTCATGCGCACGTCGGCGATCAGGAAGCGGTCCTTGAAGATGCGGCCCTTGGTTTCGAGGCCGAGCGCCTGGCGCACGCCGGAGCGGGAGCCGTCGCAGGCCACCACGTAGTCGGCTTCGAGCGCGTAGTCGCCGTCGGGCGTCTCGATGGTGAGCAACGCGTGGTCGTCGCGTTGGGCGACGCCGGTCACCTTGTTCTTCCAGCGCAGGTCGATGAGCGGCAACTCGGCCGCGCGCTCGGCCAGATAGCCTTCGACGTAGTACTGCTGCAAGTTGATGAACGCCGGCCGTTCGTGACCGGACCCGGGGAGCATGTCGAATTCGTAAATCTGCTCGCTCCGGAAGAACACGCGGCCCCGGCTCCACGACACGCCCTTGTCCACCATGCGCTGTCCGCAGCCGAGACGGTCGAAGACTTCGAGCGTGCGCTTGGCGAAGCAGATGGCGCGCGAACCGGTCGAGAGGGTGCAGTCGTTGTCGAGCAGCACCACGGGCACCGCCTGCTGCGCGAGGTCGATGGCCAGCGAGAGCCCGACGGGCCCGGCGCCGACCACCACCACCGGCCGCCGCGCGGGCGCGTCGCGGTCACGGTGCAGGTCCTGGTCGGCGTGGCGGCGGTAGTCGAAGCGCAGGGATTGGTAGTCGACCGCCATGGCCTCAGCCTTCGAGCGACTTCCACATCTCGATGTCGCGCTCGGCGGTCCACACGCGCGGATCGGCGTACTTCGTGACTTCGTCGTAGCAGCGCGTCACGTCGAAGGGCATGCAGTGGTCGAAGATGACCCAGTGGCCGTACTTGGGCTTGAGTGCCGCGTAGGTGTCCTTGTAGACCGCGTTCAGGTCCTTGCCGGCCTTGGCGCCGGCTTCGACCTGG
>JAHJOG010000162.1 GCA_018820395.1 Gammaproteobacteria bacterium
AGGCGCTTGAAGGCGCGCGTGAAGGCCTCCTGCGACTCGAAGCCGCAGTCGAACGCCAGGTCGACGAGCCTGGCGTCGGGCTCGTCGACGAGCCGGCGCGCCGCGCGGACGAGTCTGCGCGCGCGCACGTAAGCCATGACGCTCTGGCCGGTCCTGGCGGTGAAGAGCCGCGAAAAGTGATGGGGCGACAGACCGGCACGCGCCGCGATCCGCTCGAGCGTCAGCCGTTCGCCGTGCGGGTCGCCCGCGCGCTCTTCGATCCAGGTCAGGAGCGGGGTGAACAGGTCGGTCTGCGCTGGCGTGTTTCGGTCCATGGGGCGGATCATGAAGCCGATCGCCATGGCTGTCTTGACCGAACTTGCTGGGTGCAGCGAGGCCCGCGCCCGGTCGGCTCCCTCGGCCGCGCTGACTCAGTTCGCCCAGCGAAGCACGTGCGCGTCGAGCCGCCGCGCCGTCTCGATCAGCAGCGCCCGCGCCGCCGGTTGCATGGGCGGGAACGGATGCCGCGGCGCCTCGCAGGCGATCACGCCGCCCTCCTTCATGAGCGACTTGGCCGCCAGCGGACCGCACTGCCGGTTCTCGATGTTGATGAGCGGCAGCCAGCGCTCGTAGGCCGCGATGGCATCGTCGCGCCGGCCCGCACGCCAGGCGTCCAGGATCGGGCGGATGCCGTCCGGAAAACCGCCGCCCGTCATCGACCCGGTGGCTCCGGCATCGAGGTCGGGCACCAGCGTGATGGCTTCCTCGCCGTCCCACGGCCCTTCGACGGCATCGCCGCCCATGCGGATGAGTTCGCGCAGCTTGGCGGCCGCGCCGGCGGTCTCGATCTTGAAGTAGGCGACCTGCTCGATCTCTCGGGCCATGCGCGCGAGAAAGGCGGCAGACATCGGCGTGCCGGCAGCCGGTGCGTCCTGGATCATGATCGGGATCGACACGGCGTCCGACAGGCGCTGGTAGAACTCGAAGATCTGCGGCTCGCCGACCCGAAAGGTCGCGCCGTGATAAGGCGGCATCACCATGACCATCGCAGCGCCCATGGCCTCGGCGCGGCGGCTGCGCTCGGCGCACACGCGCGTGCTGAAGTGCGTGGTCGTCACGATCACCGGAACGCGCCCGGCCACGTGCTCCAGGATGATGCGCGTGAGCAGCTCGCGCTCGTCGTCCGCCAGCAGGAACTGCTCCGAAAAGTTCGCCAGGATGCACAGGCCGTCGGAACCGGCATCGATCATGAAGTCGACGCAGCGCTTCTGGCTCTCGAGGTCGAGCTGACCGTCGGCGTCGAAGGGGGTCGGCACCACGGGGAACAGGCCCTCGAAGCGGGCGGAACGGGTGGAAGAAGCAGAGCCGGTCTGGGTCATGAAGTGCTTTCGTTGGCGGCCGACGACGGCGCGACGAGGCCGAACCGGTGCACGGTCGTGCTCGCATACACCTCGCCGGGCCGCAGTTCGGTCGACGGAAACTCCGGGTGGTTGGGCGAGTCCGGAAAGTGCTGCGTTTCGAGGCAGACGCCGTCGCCCTGCCGATAGGCCTCGCCGCCTGAGCCCAAGAGGCTGCCGTCCAGCAGGTTGCCCGAATAGAACTGCAGCCCCGGCTCGGTGGTTTCGATGTCCATCGCGCGACCCGACACCGGGTCTTCGAGGCGGGCGGCGAACACGGGCGCCCGGCCTTCACGGGCCGCCGATTCGCCGGCGCCGTCGAGCACCCAGTTGTGGTCGTAGCCCTTCGCCACGAGCAGTTGGGCATGGCCTGCGCGGATGCGCTCGCCGATGCGATGCGGCTTGCGAAAGTCGAAGGGCGTGCCGTCGACGTCGGCCATGCCTTGCGGTATCAGTCCCGCGTCGACCGGGCAGTAGCGGCTCGCCGCGATGGTCAGCCGATGCCCGAGGATGCTGCCGCTGCCGGCCAGGTTGAAGTAGTCGTGGTGGCTCAGGTTGACCACCGTCGCGCGATCGCTGCGCGCGCGGTAGTCGATGCGCCAGGCGTTCTGCGGCGTCAGCGTGTAGCGCACCGACACGTCCAGCCGCCCGGGAAAGCCCTGGTCGCCGTCGTCGCTCCGGTGTTGCAGCTCGATCGCCACGCTGCCGTCCTCTGCCGCGGGCAGCTCGGCGATGTCCCACCAGCGCTTGCCGAAGCCGGCCGGGCCACCGTGCAGCGTGTTCGGGCCCTCGTTGCGTGGCAGCTCGATGGTCGCGCCGTCGAGCTCGAAGCGCCCGCCCGCGATGCGGTTGGCGTAGCGCCCGACGATGACGCCGAAGTTCGGGTTGCGCCGCTCGTACTCTTCGAGCGACGGCAGGCCGAGCACGACGTTGCCCGCCCTGCCCGAGCGATCGGGCACGCGCAGGGCGGTCACGATGCCGCCGAAGTTGACGGCGCAGAGCGTCATGCCGCAACCGTTGTCCAGCGTGTATTCGCGCACCGCCCGGCCATCGGCGAGCACGCCGTATTCGCGCTGCGTCACGCCTGCACGGCCGCTCATGCCGCCCTCGCCTCCACGCCGCCTTTCAAGTCCAGCCCCCGTCCACCACGAAGTCCTGCGCGGTGCACATGGCGCTGTCGTCGGCGGCCAGGAAGAGCGCCATGGCGGCGATGTGTTCAGCCGTCAGTGGCCGGTCGATGCACTGCCCGCGCGCGATGTCGGCGCGCGCCGCGTCGTCGACCCACAGGCGCAGCTGCTTGTCGGTCATGACCCAGCCCGGCACCAGCGTGTTGACCCGGATGTTGAACTTGCCCAGGTCGCGCGCCAGGCTGCGCGTGAGGCCCTGCACCGCCGCCTTGGCCGTGGTGTAGACCGGCATGCCGCCCTGCTTGAGCATCCAGCTGATCGAGCCGAAATTGACGATCGAGCCGCCGCCCGCCTCGCGCATATCCACCGACACGTTGCGCGCCGCGAAGAACTGGTGCTTGAGGTTCACGGCGATGCCGGCGTCCCATTGCGGCGGCGTGGTTTCCTCGATGCTGTGGCGGCGATCGTTGGCGGCGTTGTTGAGCAGCACGGCGATCGGCCCGAAGCGTTGCCGCACGGCGTCGATGCCCGACTCCAGCGCGTGGATGTCGGTGAGGTCGGCTTCGACGAAGTGCGGCGCATGCCGCGCGTCGCCGAGCGACGCGGCCAGCGCCGCGCCGGCATCGGCGTCGATGTCGATGAAGCCGACGCGGGCGCCCTGGCGCACGAAGTGGGTCACCAGGCTCGCTCCGATGCCGGTGGCGCCGCCGGTGATCAACACCGTCCGGTCCATCAGGCTGGGGTATTGCGCAAGAGATGTCATTGGATGATTCCGCGTTCAGTGGTCGTTGGTCAGTGTGAATGGCGTGGCACCGCGGCGCCGCGGCAGCCCACCAGAAAATCGAAGTCGCAGCCTTCGTCGGCCTGCAGCACGTGTTCGATGTAGAGGCCTTCGTAGCCGCCCTTGCGCACCGGTGCGCGCACGGGCTTTCCGGTGGCCGGGTCGGGCACGCCGGCGCTCGACTGCAGGTCGGCGAGGCGCCGCGCCAGCTCGTCGTCGGCAATGTCCAGGTGCAGACGGCCGCCCGCGCAGTCGAGTTCGATCCAGTCGCCGTCGCGAACGGCCGCCAGCGGACCGCCGGCAGCGGCTTCGGGCGCGACGTGCAGCACCACGGTGCCGTAGGCCGTGCCGCTCATGCGCGCGTCCGAAATGCGCACCATGTCCTTGATGCCCTGGCGCAGCAGCTTGGGCGGCAGGCCCATGTTGCCGACCTCGGCCATGCCCGGGTAGCCGCGCGGCCCGCAGTTCTTCAGGACCAGCACCGAGCTCGCGTCGACCTCGAGCGACTCATCCACGATGCGCGTCTTGTAGTGGTCGAAGTCCTCGAACACCACCGCCCGGCCCCGGTGCTGCAGCAGCTCCGGCGTCGCGGCCGACGGCTTGATCACCGCGCCGCGCGGCGACAGGTTGCCGCGCAGGATGCGGATGCCGCCATCGGCGATGAGCGGCCGGGCGAGCGGGCGGATCACCTCGTCGTCGTAGCTCGGTGCGTCCTTGACGTTGTCCCAGAGCGAACGTCCGTTCACCGTTGCCGCGTCGGGGTGCGGCAGCAGTCCCGCTTCGCCCAGACGGCGCAGCACCGCCGGCAGGCCGCCCGCGTAGTAGAACTCCTCCATCAAGAAGCGCCCCGAAGGCATCAGGTCGACGATGGTCGGCGTGCCGGCGCCGATGCGCGTCCAGTCTTCGAGTTCGAGGTCGACACCGATGCGCCCCGCGATCGCCTTCAGGTGGATCACCGCGTTGGTCGAGCCGCCGATGGCCGCGTTCACGCGGATGGCGTTTTCGAAAGCCTCGCGCGTCAGCACCTTCGACAGCGTCAGCCCTTCGCGCGCCATCGCCACGGCACGTGACCCCGACAGCTGCGCGAGCACGTAGCGGCGCGCATCGACGGCCGGGATGGCTGCGTTGTGCGGCAGCGAGGTGCCGAGCGCCTCGGCCATGCAGGCCATGGTCGACGCAGTGCCCATGGTGTTGCAGGTGCCGGCGGAGCGCGACATGCCGGCCTCTGCCGAAAGAAAGTGGTGCAGATCGATCTCGCCCGCCTTGAGCGATTCGTGCAGTTGCCACACCGCCGTGCCGGAGCCGATGTCGCGGCCTTCGAGCTTGCCGTTGAGCATCGGCCCGCCCGTCACCACGATGGTCGGGATGTCGCAGCTCGCTGCGCCCATCAGCAGCGCGGGCGTGGTCTTGTCGCAGCCGACCAGCAGCACCACCGCGTCGATCGGGTTGCCGCGGATCGCCTCTTCGACGTCCATGCTCGCCAGGTTGCGCGTGAGCATCGCGGTCGGGCGGAGGTTCGACTCGCCGTTGGAGAACACCGGAAACTCCACCGGAAACCCGCCCGCCTCCGAGATGCCGCGCTTGACCGACTCGGCGATCTTGCGGAAATGCGCGTTGCACGGCGTGAGCTCCGACCAGGTGTTGCAGATGCCGACCACGGGGCGGCCGTCGAACTCGTGGTCGGGGATGCCCTGGTTCTTCATCCAGCTGCGGTACATGAAGCCGTTCTTGTCCGCCGTTCCGAACCATTCGGCGGAGCGCAGTTTCTTCGGGGGCTGGTCGGTCATGGCAGATTTCCGGAGGAACGATGAATGAATCGGCAGGCGCCGCTAACGCTGCGGTACCCGCGAGGTGAAGAAACGCTGCAGCAGGCAGAACACGAAGAGCAGCACGCCGACGACGATGCGCGTCCACCAGGAACTGAGCGTGCCGTCGAAGGAGATCAGCGTCTGGATGATCCCGAGCATCAGCACGCCGAAGAGCGTCCCCGCCACGTAGCCGACGCCGCCGCTCAGCAAGGTGCCGCCGATCACGACCGCCGCGATCGCGTCGAGCTCCAGCCCCACCGCATGCAGGCCGTAGCCCGAGAGCATGTAGAAGGTGAAGAGCACGCCCGCCAGCGCCGAGCAGAAGCCCGACAGCGCATACACGCCGATCAGCGTGCGCCGCACCGGCAAGCCCATCAGCCGAGCCGAATGCTCGTTGCCGCCGATGGCGTACACGGCCCGCCCGAACGGCGTGCAGTGAGCCACGAACACCGCCGCCAGCAGCACCCCGACCGCGATGAGCGCGCCCAGCGAGATCGACGCGTCGCCGATGACGGGGATGCGCAGCTGCGACAGCTCCGAATAGGCGTCGCTGGTGATGCTGATCGAGTCGATGCTGATGAGATAGCAGAGCCCGCGCGCCAGGAACATGCCCGCCAGCGTCACGATGAAGGGCTGCAGCCGGAAGCGCTCGATGAGCAGACCCATCGCGCCGCCGAAGACCGTGCCCATCGCCAGTACCAGCGGAATCGCCACGCCCGGCCCGAACCCGTGCCGCTCGACCAGCCAGGCCGACACCATCGTGGTCAGCGCGATCACCGAGCCGACCGACAGGTCGATCCCGCCGGTGAGGATGACGAAGGTCATGCCGATCGACACCACCAGCAGGAAGGCGTTGTCGATCAGCAGGTTGAGGAACACCTGCGCGGAAAAGAAGCCGTCGTAGCGCAGCGAGCCGAGCGTCGCCACCACGAAGAAGAGCGAGATCGTCGCCGCCAGCGGGATGTACTTCGGGTTCATCCGCTGCCCGGCCGGCGCCCGGGCGGCCACGGGCGGCACGCTGCTGGCGGGCACGGCGCTCATCGGGCGGCCTCCGGAGGCGTCCGTACGGCCAGCGCGCGAACCGAGGCCCTGAATTCCGGCGACTGCAGCAGCATCACGGCGAACACGACCACCGCCTTCACCACCAGGTTGATTTCCGGCGGCACGCCCAGCGAATAGATCGCATAGGTCAGCGTCTGGATGATGAGCGCGCCCAGCACGCTGCCGGCGAGGCTGAAGCGGCCGCCCGTGAGCAGCGTGCCGCCCAGGGTGACGGCCAGGATCGCGTCCAGCTCCAGCAGCTGCCCGGCGTTGTTGCCGTCAGCGCTCTTCACGTTGGAGCTGATGAGGAGCCCGGCCAGCCCGGCGCACACGCCGCACACCACGTACGCGCCGAGGATCAGCCGGCGCGCCTTCACGCCCGCCACACGCGCGGCCGTCGGATTGATGCCGACCGACTGGATGAACAGGCCGAGCGCCGTCCGCGTCGCCGCGAGATAGAGCAGCGCGAAGGCGGCCGCGGCGACGAAGACCGAGAACGGCAGCCCCAGCAGATAGCCCCCGCCGATGAAGAAATAGGGCTTGTAGTAGATGGTCATGATCTGGCCATCGGTGATGAGCTGCGCGATGCCGCGGCCGGCCACCATCAGCACCAGCGTCGCGATGATCGGCTGCATGCCGATGCGCGCGACCAGGATCCCGTTCCACAACCCGCACAGCGTGGCCGCCGCCAGCGCGGCGACGATGGCCAGCGGCAGGCCGAAGCGGGCGGTCGCGCCGTCGACCGCGCCACCGATCATCCATGCCGCCACCGCGGCCGAGATCGCCACCACGGCGCCGACCGAGATGTCGATGCCGCGTGTCGCGATCACCAGCGTCATGCCGAGCGACACGATCGCGAGCGGCGCCGCGCGATTCAGGATATCGACCAGGCTGCCGTAGAGATGCCCGTCGCGCCACTCGACGTGCAGGAAGGCCGGGTTGAAGGCCGCGTTGATGGCCAGCAACAGGCCCAACGTGACCAGCGGCCACACGAGCCGATGCTGCAGCGCGCGGGCGACCCACGACGACGGGGCGGCAGCGTCAGCCATGCTCGGCGATCAGTTCGTACACGTCGTCCTCGGTGCTCCCGCCCGGGAGTTCACCGACCTTCGCTCGATCGCGCAGCACCACGATGCGGTGGGCGATGCGCACCACCTCGCCGATTTCAGAGGAGATGAAGAGCACGGCCATGCCCGCGTCCGCCAGGGCCAGGATCTGTTCCATGATCTCCTGCTTGGCCGCGACATCGATGCCGCGCGTCGGCTCGTCGAGGATCAACAGCTGTGGCTCGGTGGCGAGCCAGCGGGCGATCACGGCCTTCTGCTGGTTACCGCCCGAGAGCAGCCCCATGGGTGTTTCGATGCTGTCGCAACGGATGCCCAGCGCGCGCACGAAGCGTTCGGCCAGTTCCACCTGCTCGTCCTGCGAGAGGAACCGGCGCAGGCCGAGGCGCGCCTGCAGGGCGAGCGCGATGTTCTCGCGCACCGACAGCTCGGCCAGGATGCCGTCGGTCTTGCGCTCCTCCGGGCACAAGGCCAGGCCCGCTGCCACCGCATCGGCCGGGCTGGCGAAGCGCATCGCCCGGCCGTGGATGCGCAGCACGCCGCGGTCCGGCGACTCGAGCCCGAAAAGCAGCCGCGCCAGCTCGGTGCGGCCCGCACCGAGCAGCCCGGCCAGCCCGACCACTTCGCCCGCGCGCACCTCGAGGTCGATGGCATGGAGATGCACCGCCTGGCCCAGGCCCCTCGCTTCGAGCAAGGGCGCG
>JAHJOG010000163.1 GCA_018820395.1 Gammaproteobacteria bacterium
AGCAGCAGCGCCGTGGAGTCGGCGCCGCCGCTATAGGCAATGGCGAGGGGATCGGGCGCGTGCGTCCATGATCGGAGAGCCTGCGCGGCTGGGTTTTCCATCGAAAAGAGTGTCGCACCGCCGTCGGCGCAGACGCTCTTTTTACTTGGCGCTGTCGGCCTTCGTGTCGGAAAAACGGCCGTAGCTCTGAAGGCGCTCGTACCGGCGGTCGAGCAACTCCTTGGTACGCAGATCGCTCACCTGGCGGAAGGCATCGTTGAGTGCGCGCTTGAGCAACGCAGCCATTTGACGATGGTCTCGGTGAGCGCCGCCCACCGGCTCGCTGACGATCTTGTCGATGAGGCCCAATGCCTTGAGGCGATGCGCGGTGATGCCGAGCGCGTCGGCAGCGTCCTGTGCCTTGTCGCTGGTCTTCCAGAGGATCGACGCGCAGCCTTCGGGGCTGATCACGGAATACACGGAATACTGCAGCATCAACACCTGGTCGCCCACCGAAATCGCGAGCGCTCCGCCCGAGCCGCCTTCACCGATGATGGTGACGATGATGGGCACTTCGAGCTGCGCCATCTCGAAGATGTTGCGGCCGATGGCTTCGGACTGGCCGCGCTCCTCGGCGTCGATGCCGGGATACGCACCGGGCGTGTCGACGAAGGTGAACACCGGCAGCCGGAATTTCTCGGCCGTCTTCAAGAGGCGCAAGGCCTTGCGATAGCCCTCCGGCTTGCTCATGCCGAAGTTGCGTGCGGTGCGCTCCTTGGTGTCTCGGCCCTTCTGTTGGCCGATGATCATGCAGGGCGTGCCGTTGAAGCGGGCCAGGCCCCCCACGATCGACAGGTCGTCGGCAAAGTGACGGTCGCCGTGCAGCTCGACGAAATCGGTGAATATCTCGTTGACGTAGTCGAGCGTGTAGGGGCGCTCCGGGTGCCGGGCGATCTTGGTGATCTGCCAGGGCGTCAGATCGCTGTAGATTTCCTTGGTGAGCTGAAGGCTCTTCTTGCCGAGCTGGTCGATCTCCTCGGAGATGTCGACTGCCGATTCGGTCTGCACGTAGCGCAGCTCTTCGATCTTGGATTCGAGCTCGGCAACGGGCTGTTCGAAGTCGAGAAAGGTTCGTTTCGCCAACGTCTTCTCCTGTTGTCAGTATGCGACCGGTAGCGGGTCGAGCGATCGCCAAATATACCAAGTCGCGACGCTGCAGAAAGGCGCCCAGGCCACGGCCACTTCGCGCGCGTCGCTGCGGCTCACGGGGTCGCCCGAAAAATAGCTCTGGCTGATGCCCGTGATGAGGCCGACGTCGTCCAGCGGGAGAACGTTGGGCCGCATCAGGTGAAAGATGAGAAACATCTCGGCCGTCCAGCGTCCGATGCCCCGGATGGCGACGAGCTCCGCGATGATCATCTCGTCGGACATGTCTTCCCAAGCGTCGACGTGCACGGCGCCGGAATCGAAATGGATGGCGAGGTCGACCAGGTATTCGACCTTGCGCGCGGACAGCCCCGCTGCCCGCATGTCGTCCACCTTGAGCTTCAGCACACTGGCCGGGCTGACCTTGCGCGGCAGCTTGGCGAAGCGGTCCCAGACGGCTTGCGCCGCCTTGACCGAGATCTGCTGCCCGACGATGCTGCGCGCGAGCGTGGTGAAGGCGTCGCCGCGGGACTCCAGGCACACGTCGCCGAACTTCGGGATCAGCCGCTTCATGACGCGGTCTTTCTTGGCGAGGTGCTTGCAGGCCTCCTCCCAGTAAGCGGGCGTGGCGCGTTTGACGACGGGTGGCTTGGCAGGAGACATTCTTCTTATGAATTCGAGGAAGCGGCGGTCCAGGTGGTGCCGGTGGGAGCATCTTTCAACACGATGCCCTGGTCAAGCAGCTCTTTGCGGATGCGGTCGGCCTCGGCGAAGTCGCGCTCCGCCTTGGCCTTGGCGCGAAGCGCGATCTGCGTCTGAATGGCGGCGTCGTCGAGCGTGGCGCCGGCCTGCAGAAAGCGGCGCGGCTCGTCCTGCAGCAGGCCCAGGCAGCCTCCCAGGGCCTTGAGGAGCGCGGCCGATTCCGCGGACCGCGTGCGGTTCACGTCGCCCGCCAATTCGAAGAGCACCGCCACCGCTTCGGGGGTGCCGAAGTCCTCGTCCATCGCGGCTTTGAAGCGCGCGGCATGGGGCTGCTGCCAGTCGATCGCGAACACGTCTGACGGCGCCACCTGGTCGAGCGCGGTGTAGAGCCGCTTGAGCGACTGGCGGGCATCGTTCAGGTGAACGTCGCTGTAGTTGAGCGGGCTGCGGTAGTGCGCCCGCACCACGAAGAAGCGCACGGTTTCCGCGTCGAAATTCTTCAGCACGTCGCGGATGAGAAAGAAGTTGCCCAGGCTCTTCGACATCTTCTCGTCGTCGATGTTGATGAAGCCGTTGTGCATCCAGGTGCGAGCGAGCGGCTGGCCGGTGGCGCCTTCGCTCTGGGCGATCTCGTTCTCGTGATGGGGAAACTGCAGGTCGGCGCCGCCGCCGTGGATGTCGATGGTTTCGCCGAGCAGTTCGCAGGCCATCGCGGAGCATTCGATGTGCCAGCCGGGCCGGCCCGCGCCGAAGTCGCTCGGCCATTTGACCTCGTCCGGCTCGCTGGGCTTCGCGCTTTTCCAGAGCACCGGATCGAGCGGATCGTCCTTGCCATCGAGCACCGCCACGCGCTCGCCGGCATGCAGTTCGTCGATCGACTTGCCGCTCAGCTTGCCGTAGCCGGCGAAGCGGCGCACCGCGTAGTTGACGTCGCCGTTGGGCGAGCGGTAGGCCAGGCCCTTGCACTCCAGCGTTGCGATCATGGAAAGCATCTGCGGCACGTAGTCGGTGGCACGCGGCTCGTGCGTCGGTCTTTCAATGCCGAGGGCGTCGGCGTCTTCGTGCAGGGCGTCGATCATTCGATCGGTCAGCGCGCGGATGCTCTCGCCGTTTTCGACGGCGCGACGAATGATCTTGTCGTCGATGTCGGTGATGTTGCGCACATAGCTCACCGCAAAGCCGGACTGCCGAAGCCAGCGCTGCACCACATCGAAGGCGATCATCGAGCGCGCGTGGCCGATGTGGCAGAAGTCGTAGACCGTCATGCCGCACACGTACATGCGTACTTCGCCTGGGCGAAGCGGCTTGAATTCTTCCGTTTGCCTCGAAAGCGTGTTGTGGATGCGAAGACTCATGCGACTCGGAAAAGCGTCTGCTTGCGTGCGCGCTTGCAGCGCGTACGCCGATGGTTTTTCAGGGGGTGATGGAGTGGTTGCGACGCGGGGCGAGAAGAGCCCCTCGGCTACAATCGCGCCAGTATAAGCCGCCGTTGGCGAGCGAGCCGTCGCCCGATCGAGGGCTGTCTTCTTCCCTCAATTCTCGAGGCTTCATGAAGCAATCTGCTTTCTTCAGCACCTCCCTCCTCCGTTTCTTTCTGGCCTGTCTGCTGACACTGGCGACAGCCGCAGCGTATGCCGATGACTATGCCGACGTCAATGCCCTCGTGCGCCAAGGCAAGCTCGACGACGCACTTTCCAAGGCCGACGCGTTCATCGCCGCCAAGCCGCGCGATCCGCAAATGCGCTTCCTGCGCGGCGTGGTCCTGACCGACCAGGGCCGGCAGGCCGAAGCGGTCGCGGCATTCACGCAGCTCACGCAAGACTACCCCGAGCTCCCCGAACCGTACAACAATCTCGCCGCGCTCTATGCCGCGCAAAGCCAGTTCGACAAGGCCCGCACTGCGCTCGAAATGGCCGTCAAGCTCAACCCCAACTACGCGACGGCACACGAGAACCTCGGCGATGTCTATGTCCGTCTCGCGGCCCAGTCCTACGGCCGGGCGCAGCAACTGGACGCGAGCATCGCATCGATCCCGCCCAAGCTCGCGTTGATCAAGCAGATGTTCGGCACACCAGCTTCGTCGGCGTCGTCTGCCGCGCCGGTGCCGGCGCGCAAGCCGGTCCGCCGATAACATCGCGATCACCTGCCGATCACCTGCGCTTGGCGTCGTATACGACGACCCCGTCGCCGACACCGAATCGATCCGAGCTGCAAGCACCATGACCATGCACGTCTTTTCCCGCCGCCACGCCTTCTTGATCGCCGCCGCGAGCGCCGCGCTCTTCGCCACTTCAAGCTGGGCCCAGACCCCGCCTCGCGTCAACCTCAGCACGTCGGCTGGCGACATCGTGATCGAACTCGATCCCGACAAGGCGCCGAAGACGGTCGACAACTTTCTCAAGTACGTCAAGGACGGCCACTACAACGGCACGATCTTTCACCGCGTGATCGACGGCTTCATGATCCAGGGCGGCGGCTACACGGCCGACATGCGGCAGAAGCCGACCCGCGCGCCGGTGCCGCTCGAAGCCAGCAACGGCCTCAAGAACAAGAAGTACACCGTCGCCATGGCGCGCACCGGCGACCCCAATTCGGCCACCTCGCAGTTCTTCATCAACGTGAAGGACAACGCGATGCTCGACGCCCCCAAACCCGACGGTTGGGGCTACACGGTGTTCGGCAAGGTGGTCGCCGGCACCGAGGTGGTCGACAAGATCCGCACCGCCGCCACGGGCAGCAAGGGCGGCATGCAGGACGTGCCCGTCGAACCCATCGTCATCCGATCCGCCACTCTGGCGAAATAACCGAAGGAGCCACCATGAGCAATCCCCAAGTCGAACTGCACATCAAGGACCAGGGCGTGATCACGCTCGAACTCGACCAGGACAAGGCGCCGAAGTCGGTCGAGAACTTTCTTTCCTACGTGACCAAGGGCCACTACGACAACACGGTCTTCCATCGCGTGATCCCGGGCTTCATGGTCCAGGGCGGCGGCTTCGAGCCGGGCATGGCGCAAAAGCCCACCGGGGCCGAGATCCAGAACGAAGCCAATAACGGCCTGAAGAACGACAACTACACCGTGGCCATGGCGCGCACCAGCGCTCCGCATTCGGCCACCGCGCAGTTCTTCATCAACGTCGCGGACAACGGCTTCCTGAATCACACGGCGCCGTCGGCCCAGGGCTGGGGCTACGCCGTGTTCGGCAAGGTCGTCGGCGGCAAGGAAGTGGTCGACAAGATCAAGGCCGTCAAGACCGGCCGCAAGGGCTTTCACGACGACGTTCCGCTCGAAGACTTGGTGATCGAAAAGGCGGTCGTCAAGGCCGACTGATCGGCGCCATGGCCGCCTTCGCCGAGATCGTCGCGCCCGAAGCGTGGCGCACGGTCGACTTGCTGTCCGACCTGCACCTGCAGGCCAGCGAGCCGGCCACGGTCGACGTCTGGCAGGCCTACATGGAGAGCACGCCGGCCGAGGCGGTGTTCATCCTCGGCGACCTGTTCGAAGTGTGGCCGGGCGACGACGCAGCGGCCGAGCCCGGCTTCGAGGCGCAGTGCGCCGAGGTGCTTCGATCGGCCGCCGAGCGGCGGCCCGTTTTCTTCATGCACGGCAATCGCGATTTCCTGGTCGGAGCCGATCTGGCCGCGCAATGCGGCATTCGGCTCATCGACGATCCGACCGTGCTGGCCCTCCACGGCAGGCGCTGGCTGCTGAGCCATGGCGACGAGCTGTGCCTCGACGACAAGGAGTACTTGCGCTTTCGCAGCGAGGTGCGTTCCGAAGCGTGGCGCACCGCCCTCCTCGCGCGGCCGCTGGAAGAGCGTCGCGCGCTGGGACGCGCCATGCGAGCCCAGAGCGAAGACCGCAAGCGCGAACCCGGCATGGTCTGGTCGGACGTCGACGCCGGCGCGGCGCGTGCATGGCTGCAGCAGGCCGATGCACGAACGCTGATCCACGGCCACACCCACCGGCCTGCAAACCACGACCTGGGCCAGGGGCTGGAACGCATCGTCTTGAGCGATTGGGACGTTGCCGCCCACCCTCCCCGCGCGCAGCTGCTCTGCCTGTCGAGCGCGGGCGCGCAGCGCGTCGACCTGCGCTGATGTTCGGCTGGCTGCGCAAGCTCGGGGCTGCGCCGGCCATACCGGATGCCGCGTGGCAAGCCACGCTCAAGCGCTATCCCTTCCTCGGTGCGAGAGACCCGGCGGAACGGATACGACTGCGCGAGCTGGCTGCCGAATTCCTTCGCGACAAGGAGTTCCATGGCGCGCACGGCTTCGTGATCAGCGACGAGGTCGCACTGGCCGTGGCCGCGCAGGCCGTGCTGCCGGTGCTGCACCTCAAGGGCGGGCTGCGCTGGTACGACGACTTCGTCGGCATCGTGGTCCATTCGTCGGAGGCGGTGGCGCACCGCACCACGGTCGATTCGGTCGGCGTGGTGCACGAATACGAAGAAGTGCTGGCCGGCGAGGCCATGCAGCACGGTCCGGTGATGCTGAGCTGGCAGGACGTGCTGGCAAGCAGCATCACGCAGGACCAGGGCTACAACGTGGTGATCCACGAGTTCGCCCACAAGATCGACATGCGCGGCGGCGCGGCCGATGGCTTCCCGACGCTGCCGCCCGGCTTCGGTGGCCACGCCAGCGCGCGCGATG
>JAHJOG010000164.1 GCA_018820395.1 Gammaproteobacteria bacterium
AGAACGACGGTGGCATCGAGATCCGCACCCCATTGCGCCAGCGACGTCTGCAGGGTCAGCACTGCGTCGCCGCGTTCCCGATTGATGGATTGCCCCAGCGCCATGGCCTCCAATCCGCGCCAACTCATGAGCGCGAGCAGCGCCATGACCGCGATGGCGACCAGTAGCTCGATCAGCGTGAATCCCTTCGGCCTGCGCATCAGTACCGTCCGACGACCGTTGAAATGCGAATCACCGGCGCCTGGAAGGCGTCGAGCACCTGCACATCGACCCGGCGGAAGTTGGGATTGAGTGTCGGTGTCGTGGAAACCAGCACATTGAATGCCACGTTGGCCTGGGTGCATACCAGGCCTGCATCGCCGACGGCGGGCAGCTGGCGCGCCAGGCGCGTCTTGACCAGTTCGTTTTCTGCGCAGATCACCGCCAGCGTCACGTCCGATTGCCGTTGTGCGTTGCGCGTCAGTGCATTGGTGGCCTGCGACCCGGCGAGCAACGCGACCGCGACGATGCCCAGGGCGACCAGCACTTCGATCAGGGTGAAGCCGGCGGCGTGGTGCGGGCATCGACGCATGGAAAAGCGGTTCATGGCCCGATGACGGCGAACGGCCGCAGACCGTCGGTGCCGATGCGCAACGTGGCGGCCGGCGGCCCTTGGGCGGTCAGGAGCACCTGCTGCGGCGCGATGATGGGGTCGGGGCCGAGTTGCAGCGCCGGTGTGGCCGCACCCTCCGCGTTCAATGGCCGGGCCGAGATACCGTCGGACAGCCAGGCGGTGGGCAGCGATCCGGGTGGGAGTCCGTCGAAGACGAAGTTGCCGGGGCCGTCGGGCGTGATCCGCCATCGCACGGCAATGCCGCTGGTGCGCGATTGCGCGCGGGCGGATTCAAGCAGTGCCGCGAGCCGTTCGGCCTCGCGGTCGAGCGATGCCTGACCAGTGTCGCGCAACGCCAGGCCCACCCCGGCCGTCGCCAGCGCGACGATCGCAAGCACCACAAGGAGTTCGATGAGCGTGAAGCCGCCCGTTCCGCGGCAGGAAAGGACGGATCGGCGCCACCTTGGCCTGTTCGGCCTATTGCCAGCTGCCGATGTCGGCATTGTTGCCTTCGCCGCCCGGTTGGCCGTCGGCGCCGAGGGAGAGCACGTCGATCTCGCCTTTCAGGCCGGGATTGATGTACTGATAGGGCCGACTCCATGGATCGTTGGGCAGCTTTTCGACGTAGGGCTTCCAGTTCGGCGCCGGCGGGCCAGCCGTCGGGCGGACCAGCAGGGCCTGCAAACCTTGCTCGGCCGTCGGATAGCGCTGGTTGTCGAGCCGATACAGCTTGAGTGCCTGCATGAGGTTGTTGACGTCGGTCTTGGCGGCGGTCACGCGAGCATCGTCCGCGCGTTCGATGACGTTCGGCACGATCAACGCGGCCAGGACGCCGATGATGACCAGCACGACCATCAGTTCGATGAGGGTGAAGCCGCGTTGGATCGAGCGCGCAACGAAGCGGGGGTGAGGAGGCATGGAGTTGGACGAAGAGGTCAAAGGGGCCAGCCTGGAAAACTGACGCGGTCGCTGCATGATAATGCGCCCTCATGGCAGTTTCGTATCCTTCAGCGCGCTGGCCGATCGTCGTATCGACAACGATGCTGTGGGCGATTGCCGCCGCAAGCATTGTCTTCTGGGCCTTGCGATTGCTGGCGCCGGCCGATGCCGTCATGCCGCCCGCAGTGGCCAGTGCCGCCACCGCGACGGTCGACCCCGCTGCGGTGGGTCGGTTGCTCGGTGTGGTGAACTCTGCGCCTGCCGTGGCTGCAGTGCCCGACGCGGCCAGTCGTTTCGTATTGCAGGGTGTCGTGGCCGACACGGATCAGCAGGGTGTTGCTCTGATCGCCGTCGATGGCAAGCCGCCGCGGCCGTACCGAGTCGGCGCGCAGGTCGCTCCCGGGTATTTCCTGCAGTCGGTGGACTCGCGCGTCGCTTCTTTCGGGCCCAGCTTGGCGTCCGATTCGGCGTTCACGCTCCAGTTACCTGTGAAACCCTTTGCTGCAAATCCGCCGCGGGATGACGGTGCCGCGATGCCGGGCATCGAGTTGTCGCCGGAAGCCGACCCCGCCGCGCCGCGCTGACCGAAGGCGGATCCGCCCCTTCACGCTTGAAGAAACAGGCGGTACACCGGGTTGTCGGTCTCTTCGATGAACGGATAGCCGAGCGTGCGCAGAAAGGCGTTGAAGCTGGCGTCGTCTGCTTCCGGCACCTGAAGGCCCACCAGAATCCGCCCGTAGTCGGCGCCCTGATTGCGGTAGTGAAAGAGGCTGATGTTCCAGTTGGGCTGCAGCAGGCTCAGAAACTTGAGCAAGGCCCCCGGGCGCTCCGGGAAGACGAAGCGCATGAGGCGCTCGTCATGCGCCAAACCGGTCCGTCCGCCTACCATGTGGCGTATGTGTTCCTTGGCCAACTCATCGTGGGTGAGGTCGATCGTGTCGAAGCCTTGCGCCGCGAAAGTCTTCGAAATGGTTTCGGATTCGCCACGTGCCGTGGTCGTGAGGCCAACGAAGACGTGCGCAACTTTTGAGTCGCTGATTCGGTAGTTGAACTCGGTCACGTTGCGCGATGCGCCGGGCAGCTGACCGACCACTTCGCAGAATCGCCTGAAGCTGCCGCGTTCTTCCGGAATCGTGACGGCGAACAAGGCTTCGCGCTCTTCGCCGACTTCAGCTCGCTCGGCCACGAAGCGCAACCGGTCGAAATTCATGTTGGCACCACAGAGGATCGCCGCATAGGTTTCGCCTCGCGTCCCGCGAGTCTCGACGTACTGCTTGATCGCCGCCACTGCGAGCGCGCCGGCAGGCTCGACGATGCTTCGCGTGTCGATGAATACGTCCTTGATGCCAGCACACACGGCGTCGGTATCGACGGACATGTATTCGTCCACGAGATCACTCGCCACCCTGAAAGTTTCCTCGCCGACCAGCTTGACCGCGGTGCCGTCCGAAAAGAGGCCGACGTCGTCTAGCGTCACACGTTTGCCCGCGGCGATCGACTGCATCATGGCGTCCGAGTCGTTCATCTGGACGCCGATCACCTTCACTTCGGGCCGAACAGCCTTGATGTAGTTGGACACGCCGGCAATCAAGCCGCCGCCGCCGATGGCGACGAACACCGCGTCCAGCGGTCCCTGATGCTGCCGCAGAATCTCCATGGCGATGGTTCCTTGGCCCGCGATCACGTCGGGGTCGTCGAACGGGTGCACGAATGTCATGCCATGCAGCTTCTGCTGTTCGAGCGCATAGGCGTGTGCGTCTGAATAGCTTTCGCCGTGCAAGTGCACTTCGCCGCCGAGCTCGCGGACAGCGTCGATCTTGAGTTGAGGCGTTGTCACGGGCATCACGATGACCGCTCGCGCGCCAAGCTTCCGGGCCCCGAGTGCCACGCCCTGCGCATGGTTGCCGGCCGATGCGCAGATCACCCCGTTGGCCAATTGCTCGGCGCTCAGCCGCGTCATCTTGTTGTAGGCGCCACGCAGCTTGAAGCTGAACACCGCTTGCTGGTCCTCGCGTTTCAGCAGAACTGTGTTGCCGAGACGGGCGCTGAGCCTTCGCGCGGGTTCGAGCGCTGTTTCGACCGCAACGTCATAGACGCGGGCCGTCAGGATTTTCTTCAGGTAGTCGGCGGGCGTGAGAGAGGGGGGCGACTGTGGCATAGGGCCGCGATCATAGGCTGCGCAGAAAAAAGCCCCGAGCCTTGCGGCTCGGGGCTAAATCCACCAATTGGGAGGGTGGAGGAGACAACCGGTGCACACAGCTGCGTGTGCGATGAAATAAAGTATATCGGCTGTTTGTTGCAACGCAACAAGGCCTGACGTTTTTTCAATACAAATTCGCGAGGACGTGACTTCGTTCACCTCGCCACACAGGAGTCTTCGACATGGAATGCACAGTGAGTTGGACCGGCAACGCGGGCACCGGTTCTCCCATGGGGTTCGTCGCGGAGACTGGATCCGGCCACGTTTTGGCCATGGACGGAGCGCCCGACGAAGCGAAGCCGGAGATCGGCGGGCGCAACCTGGCGCCGCGACCCATGGAAACACTTCTTGCAGGGACTGGCGGATGTACCGCGTACGACGTGGTGCTGATTCTCAAAAGGGGGCGGCACCAGGTTCACCGTTGCTCCGTCAAGCTGACGAGCGAGCGCGCCGAAAAAGACCCGAAGGTGTTCACAAAGATCCACATGCACTTCACCGTGGCAGGCAAGGGGATCCCGGCGGCCGCCATCGAGCGTGCGATCTCACTCAGCCACGACACCTACTGTTCGGCCAGCGTCATGCTTGCGAAGACGGCCACGATCACGACCAGCTTCGATCTGATCGACGTCTGAGGCGCTGAGCGGCGGATCAGACCCGGTGAGCGACGGTCGTCATGACCCTCGCCGCGAGTCGCATGAGCGCCTTTGCCGGAGGCGGTAGGTCTTTGGCGCCGGAACTTTGGGCTTGCGCCGCATGGCGCGCCTCATCCACTTTCATCTGCTGCACGATCGCCCGGGATTGCGTGTCTTCTTGCGGCAGTCGATCGAGATGGCTGTCCAGGTGTGCTTCCACCTGACGTTCGGTTTCCGCCACGAATCCCAGGCTCACCGGGTCTCCGAATCTGCCAGCCAGAAGGCCGATGCCGAAGGCCCCGGCGTACCAGAGCGGATTCAGAAAAGACGCACGAGAGCCCAATTCGTCCAGCCGCTCTTGCGTCCAGGCAAGGTGGTCCAGTTCTTCCCGAGCTGCCTCCTGAAAATGCGCTTTCAGATGAGGATCGCGAGTCGTGGCGGCCTGCGCGGCGTACATGGCTTGAGCGCATATTTCCCCCACATGATTGACGCGCATGAGGGCGCCCGCCTTGCGGCGGTCTTCATCTTCCATCGCTTCCAGGGGCGATTCCGAACGTGGCGTTGGGCGCATCGCGTGCGGCTTGGAAAAGAGCGCGCGCAACGCGTCGTCCGCGGCGCCGATGAGTGTGTCGACCGGATCTTTCATACCGCAATTGGAACTGATCCCGGACATGCGAGCCCGAAGCGCCCGGCATCCCACATCGTGGAAGCCGTGCGCGAGGGAAAAATATGTTGCAGCAGTGCAACGATTCGCTGGAGGGGGGAGATATTTCGGGAGATTTGCTTTGCCCTGATGCATCCGCTCTGGTGCAATAGCAACAACTTCCCAAAAGGAGGTTGGCCCGGGGTCCGGTGGGAGCACAAAGTCAGTCATGTGTGCCCTTCGCGCCGGAGCCCTATGTTTAACCTTGGAGAAACTTGCAATGAAAAAATCTCTAGTTGCCTTGGCTACTCTGGCTGTTGCCGGCGTCGCTTCGGCCCAGTCGTCCGTCACCCTGTTCGGTGTGGTCGACGCTGCAGTCAGCGGCTACTCGAACAAGAGCAACGACGTTACGCCCTACACCCTCGCCAACTTCCTGACCCCGGGCTTCACCCCCGTCGGCAGCATCAAGACCAGCCAAACCGCGCTGAGCAACTCGGGCTACAACTCCAGCCGTCTGGGCTTCCGTGGTACGGAAGATCTCGGTGGTGGCCTGGCAGCCAGCTTCTGGCTCGAAGCCCCGATCACCAATGACGACGGCGCTACCGGTGTTTCGACCTTTGCTCGTCGTTCGACCGTGAGCCTGTCGGGTGGTTTCGGTGAGATCCGTCTCGGCCGTGATTACAAGCCGACCTTCTGGAACCACACCGTGTTCGATCCGTTCGGCACCAACGGCGTCGGTACCAACCTGATCCAAACGGCTGGCGGCACCCTCGAAGCGGGCGGCAACGTTCGCGCAAGCAACTCGGTCGGCTACTTCCTGCCGCCGAACCTGGGTGGTTTCTACGGTCAGGTGATGTACGCTTTCCATGAGCGCACCTCGATCGACAGCGGCTTCTTCACGCCTGCAACCGGCACCTTGGCGGATACCCGCAGCGGTGGCTATGCTGGTGGTCGTTTCGGCTTCGCGAATGGCCCCCTGGACGTCGCTATCGCCTACGGTCGTGCCAACAACGTTTCCAACTTCCAGTTGGGCCGCGACGAGTACGCCAAGAACGCCAACATCGGCGCTTCGTACGACTTCGGCGTTGTCAAGCTCTACGGCGAATACTCTGAAGTCAAGAACTCGACCGAGTTCGATCCTTCGGGCTTTGGTCGTACCGACGCCAGCACCAAGACCAAGGGTTACCTGGTTGGCCTGACGGCTCCCGTCGGCCCAGGCCTGATCCGTGCTTCGTTCTCGCACGTTCGCCAAGAACTGCCTGACCAGTTCAATGTGATCGGCGGATTCGCGATTCCTGTGAACGTTCCTGAGCCACGCGCCGACAAGTTCGCACTGGGCTATGTGCACAACCTGTCGAAGCGTACGGCTCTGTACGCCACCGTCGCTCGCATCAGCAACAAGAACGGCGCTGGTTACACCGTGGGCGGTCCCGCTTTCGCGACTTCGGTCGTGAACCCGACGACCGGTACCGCTGCAACGCTCGTGCCGAAGACCTCGATCGGCTACGACATCGGTATCCGTCACGCTTTCTAAGCTGATGCTGGCGCAAGTCAGCATTTGATGGGAAGTTTGCAAGCCACCTGGCGCAAGTCGGGTGGCTTTTTTCATTCGTGACATGAACTGTTTTAGTGCACGATCGAGACAATGTGCTCGGGCGTATAACTTGCTCTGCTAGCATCGTCTCCTACCCCATTCTCAGGATGATTCCTTTCATACTGCGCAGACTGATCCAGGCCGTCGTCGTCATGATTGCGGTGGCTTTCATCGCGTTCCTGCTCTTCCAGTACGTCGGAGACCCTGTCGTATTCCTCCTTGGGCAAGATGCATCGCCCGAACAGATTCGGAGCCTTCGCGCCGGACTTGGCCTCGATCAGCCCTTCTTCGTGCAGTTCTGGCATTTCCTGGTCAATGCGTCGCAAGGTGAGTTCGGCCTCAGCCTTCGGCTCGGCAGCAGGGTGTCGAGACTGATTGGGGAACGCTTTCCAGCCACGCTGGAACTTGCCATGGTGGCGGCCGTTCTGTCCTTGGTAATCGGCATTCCGATGGGGGTCTATACCGCGCTGCGGCGCGGGACGTTCGCCAGTCAGGTGTTCATGACGATCTCGCTGCTGGGCGTTTCGCTGCCGACTTTCCTGATCGGCATTTTGTTGATCCTCGTCTTTGCCGTGATCCTCGGATGGTTTCCGAGCTTTGGCCGCGGGGAAACGGTGCAGATTGGCTGGTGGACAACCGGGCTCCTCCGCCTTGATGGGTGGCATCACATTGTTCTTCCTGCAGTGACGCTGGCGATTTTTCAGCTGACATTGATCATGCGGCTCGTACGCGCCGAAATGCTCGAGGTGCTGCGCACGGACTACATCAAGTTCGCGCGCGCTCGAGGCTTGTCGGATCGCGCGATCCATTTCGGCCATGCTCTGAAGAACACGCTGGTGCCGGTCATGACGATCACTGGGCTTCAGCTCGGCGGCTTGATTGCTTTCGCGATCATCACCGAGTCTGTCTTTCAATGGCCTGGAATGGGCCTCCTTTTCATTCAAGCGGTGACCTTCGCAGATATTCCGGTGATGGCGGCCTATCTGTGTCTCATTGCTCTGATCTTTGTCGTGATCAATCTCGTGGTGGATCTTCTTTATTTCGTTGTGGATCCGCGTTTGCGCGTCGGCACCGTGGGAGGACATTGATGTCTGCGGCTCGTTTTCAGGCTTCCGGCCGCGCCTTTGCTCAGATTTCCCGCTTTTACCCGGAGATCACCGCGTTCAGGCGTGACCTCCACGCTCATCCGGAACTCGGATTCGAAGAGGTCTATACCTCTGCACGCGTGCGAGAGGCGCTCAAGGTATCTGGTGTAGACGAGGTGCACACCGGCATCGGCAAGACAGGCGTTGTGGGAGTGATCCGGGGACGCTCGACCCGAAGCGGCCGGATGATCGGATTGCGCGCCGACATGGATGCGCTCCCCATGCAGGAGGAGAACGACTTCGGATGGTGCTCCGCGAAGCCTGGCTTGATGCACGGGTGCGGACATGACGGTCATACGGCCATGCTCGTCGGCGCGGCGCGATACCTTGCAGAAACGCGGGAGTTCGACGGCACGGCCGTATTGATCTTTCAACCGGGAGAGGAAGGCTTTGCCGGCGCGCGCGTCATGATCGAAGACGGTCTTTTCGATCGGTTCCCGGTTCAGTCTGTCTATGCCATGCACAACTGGCCGGGCTTGCCGGCGGGCACAGTGGGCATCAATCGCGGGGCCATGATGGCTGCCGCGGATCGCATCACCATCGAGGTCACGGGCAAGGGTGGGCATGGAGCGCATGCCTACCAGACCATCGATCCCGTGCTGGTGTCCGCTCACATCATCACGGCCGTCCAGAGCATCGTTTCGCGCAACGTCCGGCCAATCGATGCGGCGGTCGTCAGCATCTGCGCGATCGAGTCGGGAGATCTGGGCGCCATGAGCGTAATCCCTGGCAAGGCCACCTTGGTCGGGACCGTGCGCACTTTCAGTGCCAGGGTTCAGGCCCAGGTCGAGCAGCGGCTGAAGGACCTCTGCTCTTCGGTCGCGGCGGCTTTCGGTGCACGCGCCGAGGTGAAGTTCGAACGGATCTATCCCGCGACCATCAACACGGCGCCCGAGGCGCAGTTCGCAGGCGACGTGGCGGAGTCGCTAGTGGGTGCTCGCAATGTGGATCGAAAGCTCGAGCCGAGCATGGGCGCGGAAGACTTTTCGTTCATGCTGCAGAAAAAGGCGGGCGCGTACCTTCGAATCGGGCAGGATGCGAAAGACGGAGCTTTTCTGCACAACAGTCGGTACGATTTCAACGACGAGATCTTGCCGCTGGGCGCTGCGTTGCACGCTGGCCTGATCGAGCAGGGCATGCCGCTGGCAGATGCTGCCGGCCAATCCGAACTCAGGATCGCTGCATCGGCGACTTGAGACATTACCTCCAGGAGCGCTATCCATGAGTCTGAAAAAGAAAATCGTCGCCGCAGTGGCCATGTCCTTGATCGCTGCAACGAGCATCGCAGTCAATGCGCAGACGATCCGAATAGCCAACCAGGGGGACGCATCGTCTCTCGATCCCCACTCGCTGAACGAATCGCTGCAACTGTCGCTCACCGCGAACGTCTACGAATCGCTCACCGGTCGCAACAAGGACCTGAGCCTTGCCCCTCTGCTTGCGACGAGCTGGAAGCAGACGTCGCCGACCGTGTGGCGATTCGAACTGCGTAAAGGCGTGAAGTTTCACGACGGCACACCTTTCACGGCGGACGATGTCCTCTTCAGCCTCGCACGCGCTTCGGGCGAAGGCTCGGACATGAAGAGCAACACGAACGACATCAAGGAAGTGCGCAAGGTCAACGACTATGCGATCGATATCGAGACAAAGGCGCCGTTTCCAGTGCTACCTGACGTGCTCTCGACGGTCGGCATCCTGAGCAAGAAATGGTGTATCGAGAACAAGGCCGAAACGCCGGTTGATCGACGCAAGGGAATCGAGAACACCGCTTCCTTCAAGACCAACGGCACGGGGCCATATCACGTGCGTGAACGCCAGCCAGACGTGCGGACGACCTTCGTGCGCAACCCGAACTACTGGGGCAAGATCGAAGGCAATGCGCAAGAAGTGATCTTCACTCCGATCGCCAATCCGGCCACCCGCGTGGCTGCACTGGTGTCTGGACAGGTCGACGTGATGGAGCCGGTGCCGGTCCAGGACATTCCGCGCGTCAACGCCAGCCCGAACGCGCGTGTGGTCGTCGGCCCCGAGCTTCGCACCATTTTTCTCGGCATGGACCAGAAGCGAGACGAGCTGCTGTTCTCCAGCGTGAAGGGCAAGAACCCGTTCAAGGACAAGCGTGTTCGCCAAGCCTTCTACGAGGCGATCGACATCAATGCCATCCAGAAGACGGTGATGCGCGGGGCTTCGCGGCCGACCGCGCTGATGGTGGGCCCGGGCATCAGCGGATGGACCGAAGCACAAGACAAGCGCCTGCCATTCGACCCCGATGCGGCGAAGAAGCTGCTGGCTGATGCAGGCTATGCGGACGGATTCGAAGTCACCATGAACTGCCCGAACGATCGCTACGTGAACGATGCGCAGATCTGCCAGGCCGTCGCCGCCAACCTCGCACGCATTGGCGTGAAGATCAATTTGGTGGCCGAAACGAAGATCAGCTACTTCCCCAAGATCCTTCGCCGGGACACTAGCTTCTATCTGCTGGGGTGGACGCCGTCGACCTACGACGCGCACAACGCGCTGAACGCATTGATGCGCTGCCCCGACGACAAGACGGGTGCGGGCCAGTTCAATCTGGGTTCCTACTGCAACCCGAAGGTCGATGATCTGATCGTCAAGGTCCAGTCCGAGACCGACAAGGCCAAGCGTGACGCCATGATCAAGGAAGCATTCGCGATCCACGCGGACGATGTAGGCCACCTCCCTCTGCATCAGCAGTCACTGGCGTGGGGCGTCAGCAAGAAGGTCACACTGACCCAGCGCGCGGACAACTACATGCCGTTCGACTGGATCAGCATCAAGCCCTGAACTCGCCCACCAGAATGGGCACCGGGAGCCCGCAAGCCGGGCTCCCCATTATTTCTCCACGATGACCTCTACCCTGATGCGCTGGTACGACAGCGATGTCGCCTACAGCTTCAGACGCTCGCCCACGGCCATGCTGGCGGCGTTCGTCGCCATCGTCTGCGTGTTCTGTGCCGTGTTCGCGGGGTGGGTGTCGCCGCACAATCCTTTCGATCTCGCGACGCTCGAGCTGTCGGACGCGCGGCTACCGCCGGCGTGGGCCGAAGCGGGAAGTTCGAAATACCTCTTGGGCACGGACGATCAGGGACGCGACATCCTGTCCGCCGTGATCTACGGCGCGCGCATCTCTCTCGTTGTGGGCGCGGTGTCGGTGGTGCTTTCGGTGTTCGTCGGCGTCGTGCTCGGGTTGATTGCCGGCTTCTGGGGCGGATGGCTCGACTCGTTCCTGATGCGCGTGTGCGATGTGATGCTTTCTTTCCCAGCCATCCTGATCGCACTCTTGATCGCCGGCGTCGGGCGGGCCCTGTTTCCCAATGCTCACACGTCGGTGGCGTTCGGCGTCCTCATCCTGTCGATTTCGTTGACGGGTTGGGTCCAATACGCGCGCACGGTGAGAGGCTCGACGCTGGTGGAGCGCAACAAGGAATACGTGCAGGCCGCGCGGGTCACGGGCGTCTCGTCCTGGCGCATCATGGTGCGACACGTACTCCCGAACGTCATGGGGCCGGTGATGGTGCTCGCCACCATTCAGGTCGCAACGGCCATCATTACCGAGGCGACCTTGTCGTTCCTCGGCGTCGGCGTGCCCCCCACGTCGCCTTCGTTGGGCACCTTGATCCGGGTCGGCAATGACTATCTGTTCTCGGGCGAATGGTGGATCACCGTGATTCCGGGCGCGATGCTTGTGTTGATTGCGGTGAGCGTGAATCTGTTGGGCGATTGGCTGCGCGACGCGCTCAATCCGCGCCTTCGATAGGGCCGGTTGCCATGAGCCTCTTGCAAGTCAACCGCCTGGTCGTCGAGTTCCCCACCCGGTCCGGCATGCTGCGCGCGCTCGACGAGGTGTCGTTCGAAATCGCTCCCGGCGAGATTCTCGGCGTAGTCGGCGAGTCCGGCGCCGGCAAATCGCTGACGGGCGCCGCCATCATCGGGTTGCTCGAACCGCCGGGCCGCATCACGGGCGGCGAAGTCCGCCTCGAAGGGCAGCGCATCGACCAGTTGGGCCACGAGGCCATGCGACACATTCGCGGCCGCAAGATCGGAGCGATCTTCCAGGACCCGCTGACGTCGCTGAACCCGCTCTACACCATCGGCAGGCAACTGATCGAAACCATCCGCACGCATTTGCCTGTCGGCGAAGCCGACGCAAGGCGGCGGGCGATCGGGCTGCTGCAGGACACCGGCATTCCCGGCGCAGAGCAGCGCATCGACCATTACCCTCACCAGTTTTCAGGCGGCATGCGGCAGCGGGTGGTCATCGCGCTGGCGCTGGCCGCCGAGCCCAAGCTCATCGTCGCGGACGAGCCGACCACTGCGCTCGACGTGTCGATCCAGGCGCAGATCATTCAGTTGCTCAAAAAGGTCTGCAAGGATCGCGGCGCCGCCGTCATGCTCGTCACGCACGACATGGGCGTGATCGCAGAAACCTGCGACCGCGTGGCCGTGATGTATGCGGGGCGCGTGGTCGAGATCGGCCCCGTGCACGAAGTCATTCATCAACCTGCGCATCCCTATACGTCAGGCCTGATGGCCGCGATCCCGGACATGACCCGGGACCGCGAGCGGCTCGATCAGATCGACGGCGCCATGCCGCGCCTCAACGCCATTCCGAGCGGCTGTGCCTACAACCCGCGTTGCCCGCGCAGATTCGATCGCTGCGTGGTGGAGCGGCCCGAACTTCTCGATGCCGGCGCAACGCGCGCCGCATGCTGGCTGCACGACGCGCACGGGCGCCACGACCACAACCTGCAAGGAACCGCGGCGTGACGCAACCAGCGCTCGTTCAGGCGAACGATCTCGCCAAGACCTTCGATGTGTCGCCGCCGCTGCTCAACCGGCTGCTGGAGCGCAAGCCGCGGGTGCTGCTCCATGCCGTCGATGGCGTCAGCTTCTCGATCGAGCGTGGCAAGACGCTGGCGCTGGTCGGCGAGTCGGGCTGCGGCAAGAGCACCGTGGCGCGACTGCTGGTGGGCCTCTATTCGCCCAGCCGAGGCGGCATGCACTTCGACGGACAGGACGCACTGGCCGCGTACAAGGGGCCCGAATCGCGCATCCTGCGTCGGCGCATCCAGATGATCTTTCAGGATCCGTATGCGAGCCTGAACCCACGCTGGGTGGTCGAGAACATCGTCGGCGAGCCCTTGCGTGAGCATGGCATTCTGGCGCGTGGCCCGGCGCTGAAGCAGCGGGTCGGCGAACTGTTGACGTCTGTCGGCCTCAGCCCGCTCGATATGGTCAAGTATCCGCATCAGTTCTCTGGCGGCCAACGGCAGCGGATTTCGATCGCGCGCGCGCTCGCAACGGAGCCCGAATTCCTGGTCTGCGACGAGCCGACGTCGGCGTTGGACGTGAGCGTTCAGGCCCAGGTGCTCAACATCATGAAAGACCTGCAGCGCCAGCAGGGCCTGACCTACCTTTTCATTTCGCACAACCTCGCCGTCGTCCGCCATGTGGCCGATCAGGTCGGCGTGATGTATCTGGGCCGGCTGGTGGAGGTGGCCGACAAGCACAAGCTGTTCGATTCGCCGCAGCATCCCTACACGCGCCTTCTGTTGGACGCGATCCCCCAGATGAAGCACACGGGGCGTTCGCGCACACCGGTGCAAGGCGAGGTTCCGAATCCGCTCAACCCACCGACCGGTTGCACCTTTCATCCGCGATGCCCGCATGCCAACGAGCGCTGCAAGGCCGAACGGCCGGCGCTCCAGTTGCTGCGCGGCGTGCGCGTGGCATGCCACGCAGTGGAAGAGGGCCGGATCTGAAACGGGCCGGCCGAGCTGCCGGATCTACTGTTCTTCGCCCCAGGCGAACCCGTCACGGGCGATCATGGCGCTGGACGCGCTCGGTCCCCAGGTGCCGGCCGCATAGGTGCGAGGCGTGCCATCCGATGACCAGTTGTCGATCAGTGGTTCGACCCAACGCCAGGCTTCTTCCTGCTCGTCACTGCGCACGAACAGGTTGAGGCGACCGTCGATGACGTCGAGAAGCAGTCGCTCGTACGCGCCGACCCGCTCCGAACCAAAGCGCTTGTCGAAATCCAGATCGAGTTGCACCGGCGCGAGTTGGGGCCCGGCGTTGCGCTGCCCGTTGCGTGATCGCTTGTCCTGGCCTTGGGCCAGCATGTGGAGTTCGAGCCCGTCCCTCGGCTGAAGATTGATCACCAGCTTGTTGACGGCATTGGCGGGCGCGCGATAGATGGCATGCGGCGTCTCGCGGAAGTTCACTTCGATGCGTGCGTCGCGCGACGACAGGCGCTTGCCGGTGCGGATGTAGAAAGGCACGCCGGCCCATCGCCAATTGGCGATCTCGGCACGCAGCGCCACGAACGTTTCGGTACGGCTGTCGGGATCGACGCCAGGCTCGTCGCGATAGCCCGCAACGCGTTTGCCGTACGCGGTGCCGGCCACGTACTGACCGCGAATCGCATTGAGGCCGAGCGTCTCTGCGGTCCAGGGCTTGAGCGAGCGCAGCACCTTGAGCTTTTCGTCGCGGATCGCATCCGCGTGGGCGTTGATCGGCGGCTCCATGGCGACGGCGCAGACCAATTGCAGGGCGTGGTTTTGCACCATGTCGCGCAACGCGCCGGTCTGGTCGTAGAACGCCCCCCGCTTTTCGACGCCGAGGTCTTCGCCGATCGTGATCTGGATGTTCGAGATGTATTCGCGCCGCCAGATTGGCTCGAAGAGCGAATTGCCGAAGCGCATCGCAAACAGGTTCTGGACGGAAGGCTTTCCGAGGTAGTGGTCGATGCGAAACACCTGATGTTCCGCGAGCACGCCGAGCACGGCCTGGTTGATCGCTCGATTGGAAGCGAGGTCGTGGCCCAACGGCTTTTCGAGCACCAGCCGGGTTCGTTCGTCGTTCAGCCTGGCCGCAGCGATCTGTTGCACCACCTGCGTGAAGAGCCCCGGTGCGGTCGCCAAATACATGACCACCGTGTCGGCGCGGCGAGCGTTGAGCATGCGCGCGAGCGCCGCGTAGTCGTCGGGCTTCGACAGGTCCATGCGCAGGAAGTGCAGCATGAAGGCAAATTGCCTGAACTCCTCCCGCGTCGGTCGCTTGGCGCCTTCGACCGCCTCGAAGCGGGACTGGATCAGGTCTCGGTAGGCATCGTCGTCGAGCGAGTCGCGCGCAATGCCGATGATCCGGCCGCCTTCCGGAAGACTGCCGTGCCGAAACGCCTGAAAGAGCGCCGGCATCAGTTTTCTCCAGGCGAGGTCACCGGTGCCGCCGAAGAGGACGAGGTCGAAGCTCATGCGAATGCCCGTGTCATTGAAAGTGCCGGTAGGTCGGCAGTCCTTCGAATGGTACTGGACCACTCGGCGCGAGCGTGGCCGGGTGAAGCGGCGTCGAAGGGTCAGCGCCCGGCGACAACGCCGCCCGGTTAGCGCGACTCGGCTGGCTTTCGTCCGGTGAGTTCGACCTTGTCGACGTCGAAGCCGAGCGAGCGTGCGTAGTCCAACTCGGCCTGCAAGGTCGCGTCATCGAGCCGCGGCGCGCGCGAGAGCACCCAGAGAAAACGTCGGTTGGGCGTGCCGACCAGCGCGACCTGATAGTCCCGGTCGAGCTTCAAGATCCAGTAATCGCCCCAAACGGCAGGAATCCAGCCCAGCCATTCCGGCGCAAAGCGCACCTCGAGCTTGCCCGCGCCGGGCTGGTCGGGCACCGGGACGGTCCGTGCCTCTGCGACGGCTTCATCGAAGCTGCCGTTGGAAAGGATGCAGCGGTTTCGGACTTCGACCTTGCCGCTGTCCAACAGCGTGTATTCAGCAGTGACCGGCCCGGTGCAGTCCTTTTGAAAGCGGTTGGGCAGCCGGGCCTGCTCGTGCCACAGACCCGCGTAGCGCCGCAGATCCACCGGCGCCACCACCTGCAGCGGTGCGCGCATGACAGGCGACCCGTCTGGCGGGCCGTCGACCCGCTCAGCGCGGGCCGAACGCAGCGTGGAAAGCGTCAGGAGGGTCGCCGCTCCGCCGATGCAGAAGGCGAGGGCGAGCGTACCGAACGAAGCTTTCGGCGCATAGCCTTCGTACACGACCGGGGGCGCTTGCCTGCTGTTTCGCGAGTCCATGGTTACCCCTATTCTTGATGTGAAGCACGAACCTTAAAGGCATGTTGCCTTCATGCCCGTCAGTCGCGGACGACTTGGTCTGTAGTGGTGCGGCGGGATAATGAAAGCATGAACCAACTCGACACCCTGCGCCAGTGGACCACCGTGGTGGCCGATACCGGAGACTTCCGGCAGCTTTCCCAGTTCAAGCCCCAGGATGCAACCACCAATCCGTCGCTCATCCTGAAAGCCGTGCAGAAGACCGACTATGCGTCGTTGCTCGAGGAGACCATGGGCAAGCACAAGGGCGAGCCCGTCGACGTCTTGATCGATCATCTTCTGGTGCGCTTCGGCACCGAGATTCTCTCGATCATCCCGGGCCGCGTGTCCACCGAGATCGACGCACGCCTGAGTTTCGATTCGGCTGCGACCGTCACGCGGGCCAAGCGCATCGTCGAGATGTACAAGAAGCAGGGCATCGACCCGGCCAAGCGGGTGCTGATCAAGGTCGCGTCGACGTGGGAAGGCATCCAGGCTGCACGCGAGCTGGAGGAGGCCGGCATCCACACCAACCTCACACTCCTCTTTTCCTTCGCCCAGGCGGTGGCCTGCGCGGCTGCCAAGGTCACGCTTATTTCTCCCTTTGTCGGTCGCATCTACGACTGGCACAAGAAGGCCGAAGGGGACCAGTGGGACGAAGCCGGACGCGCCGGCGCCAAAGACCCTGGCGTGGTGTCCGTGCGGGAGATCTACGACTACTACAAGAAGCATGGAATCCGAACCGAAGTCATGGGCGCGAGCTTCAGGAATGTCGGGCAGATCGCGGCCCTTGCGGGTTGCGACCTGCTGACTATCAGCCCCGATCTGCTGGCCAAGCTCGCCGAAAGTGAAGAGCCCTTGACGCGTGCGCTCGACCCCGAATCGGTGAAGAACCGCGAGATCCCCAAGGTCGAATTCGATGAGCCCGCGTTTCGCTTCGCACTGAACGAAGACGCCATGGCCACGGAAAAGTTGGCCGAGGGCATCCGCGCCTTTGCGGCCGACGCCATCAAGCTCGAAAAGCTGATGGAGAAGAAATGAAGGCCGTGCGTTGCGACCGCACGGCGGCATGGGCACTTCTTCAGTCGTACTTCGACGCACAGGGCCGTGCTTTCGACGTGCGCAGGGCGTTCGACAGCGAGCCCAATCGTTTTTCCGCCTTCAGTCAGTCGGCCCCATTTGTGTTTGCGGACCTGTCGAAGAACCTCGTCGATGCGCGCGCCGAAGAACTGCTGCTGTCGCTCGCGCGCGAGTGCGGCCTCGAAGCTCATCGTGACGCCATGTTCGCCGGCGAACACATCAACCCGACCGAAGACCGCGCCGTGCTGCACACCCTGCTGCGCCATCCGGCGACCGAGCCGGTGCCGGCGCAGCTTGCCGACGACTTCAAGGACGTGCAGTCCACGCTCTCAGCGATGCTCGACTACGCCGAGTCGGTGCGGGCCGATCACACGATCACCGATGTGGTCAACATCGGCATCGGAGGTTCCGATCTGGGCCCGCAGATGGCGGTGTTGGCGCTGGCACAGTACGTGGCGCCGGGCAAGCGCTTTCATTTCGTCTCTAACGTCGACGGCCACGAACTCGCCGGCGTGCTGCGCGACCTGGCGCCCGAGCACACGCTGTTCCTCATCGCATCGAAGACTTTCACGACCGCCGAGACGATGACCAACGCGCAGTCCGCCAAGCGCTGGTTCGAACAGTCCGGCGGACTCGACATCGCCAGCCACTTCGCTGCGCTCACCACCAATGACGAGGCGGCGCGCGCTTTCGGCATCGACAAGACCTTCGGCTTCTGGGACTGGGTGGGCGGTCGATACTCGCTGTGGTCGGCCATCGGGCTGCCGATCGCGCTGGCGATCGGGGCCGACGGCTTTCGTGCACTGCTGACTGGCGCGCACGCGATGGACCAGCACTTCAAGACCGCGCCGCTCGAAGACAACCTGCCCGTACGGCTCGGATTGCTCGATGTCTGGTACCGGAACTTCCACGGCTTCACCAGCCGTGGCATCGCGCCGTACCACAGTGCGCTCAAGCGTCTGCCGGCCTACCTCCAGCAGCTGGAAATGGAAAGCAACGGCAAGCGCGTCGATCTCGACGGGGCGCTGGTCGACTTCGGCACATCGCCGGTGCTGTGGGGCGAGCCCGGCACCAACGGACAGCACGCGTACTTCCAGATGCTGCACCAGGGCACAGACGTCGTGCCCATGGAATTCATCGCCGTGCGCGATGCCGCGCACGACCTGGAGGGGCACCATGCCAAGTTGCTGGCCAACGCGCTTGCACAGGCGCAGGCGCTCATGGTCGGCAAGAAAGACGACGGCGGCCACCGCGACTTTCCGGGCAACCGGCCCAGCAGCTTCTTTGTCTTCGAGCAACTGTCGCCCGAGTCGCTCGGCGCGTTTCTGGCGTGCTATGAGCACCGTGTGTTCACCAGCGGGGCACTCTGGGGCATCAACAGCTTCGACCAGTGGGGCGTCGAGTTGGGCAAGGTGCTGGCCAAGGACATCGAGCCACGGCTCGCTTCCGGCAATGTCGACGGGCTCGACCCGTCGACGGCGGGCCTGCTCGCGCGCCTGCGCCAAGGTTGAGCGTTTCGGCCAAGCGCCCGAGCGCCTGGTAGGTGGCCTCAGGCGCCGCCGTTCACCAGCACCGGTTCTGACCGATAGACCGCCGGGAACACGCGCTGGAGGTTCTCGACCTTCGGCAGGTCATTGATCACGATGTACGGGTAGCTCGGGTTGCGCACCAGAAAATCCTGGTGGTAGCCCTCGGCCGGGTAGAAGGCTTTCAGCGGCTCGACCGTGGTGGCGATCGGCCCGCCGAACACCTTCGCCTTGTCGAGTTGGGCGATGTAGCTCTTCGCCACCCGCGCCTGATCGGCGTTCGCAGGAAAAATGGTCGAGCGGTATTGCGTGCCGGTGTCCGGCCCTTGCCGGTTCAGTTCGGTCGGGTTGTGCGCCACCGAGAAGTAGATCTGCAGCAATCGCCCGTAGCTGATCTGCCGCGGGTCGTAGACGACTCGAACTGCTTCTGCATGCCCGGTGCGGCCCGTGCCGACGGCTTCGTACTTGGCAGACGCCGCGTCGCCGCCCGCGTAGCCCGATACCGCGCTCTTCACGCCCTTGACGTGCTGGAACACGCCCTGGACGCCCCAGAAGCAGCCGCCCGCGATGACCGCCGTCTCTGTTGACGCGTTGTCCGCCGCCGCCTTCTCGTCGGCCGGTGCTGGGATGACAACGGCCGATTCCGCGGCCGAGGTGGGCGCCGCTTGCCACAGTGCGAGGCCGGCGAGCAGAAGCGCTCCTCCTGCGAGCGCCGAACGCCGAGAGGCCAGGCGGCCGTGGATCGCTTGTGCCTGGTTCGAGGATGTCTTGGAGAGCTTCATGACAGTTCTGCCTGAGTCTGTGTGGATGGATCGGTGCGAGTTTGACCCACCTTCGCCGCCGGCGCGTGTTGTGCGCCCGGACGCAGGTGTCGGGACAGGGTCTTTTCGAGCGTGTCGGTGGTGCCGGACGAAAGCTGGGCCAGCAGGCCCGTGTCCAGCCCGAGCGCGATCGCCGCGACGCCAGCGAGCACCGCCACGCCCAGGGCTCGACGAAACCATTCGCCGACACCGAGCGAGCGCTTCATTGCCGCGAAGACCTTGCCGCCGAGCAGCAACGCGAACGCCAGCGATGTCATCGCGCCTGCTGCGTAAGAGAGAAGGAGCAATGAAGTCCTGACGCTCGGCCCCTGGATGGCGGCGCCGGCGAGGATGAGCCCGAGGATGGGGCCTGCGCAGGGTGCCCACAGCAATCCGGTCGCCACGCCGAGAAGAATCGAAGAAGCCACGGTGCGGCCTGACTCGCTGCCCCGCCGGGAGTCCGCTGCGCTTGAAAGTCGGGCGCCGAGCGTGACGAACGGCCGCATGAATCGCTGCGACACGCTCGGCGCCAGCAGCGTGAGCCCCATCAGCGACAGCAGCACGATCGCGGCGATGCGCCCGTATTCGTTGGCTTGCACGGCCCATTCCCCGGCGACCGCGCCCAGCGTGCCGACGCACGCGAAGGTGAGCGCCATGCCGCCGAGCAGCGGCAAACCGCTCCGGACGAAAGGCTGGTCGACCCGCGCGAAGACGAAGGGGATGACCGGAAGAATGCAGGGCGCCAGGATGGTCAGGGCGCCGCCGAGATACGCGAGCACGAAAAGCGTCATGCGTGTCTCTGGACGGCGGAGTGAATCTGGCGCGACGGGGTTGGACCTTACTTCTTCATCTCATCCTTCTTCATGCCGTCCTTGGCCATGCCGTCCTTGTGCATGCCGTCTTTGGCCATGCCGTCCTTCTTCATGGCGTCCTTGGACATTTCGTCTTTCTTCATGCCGTCCTTGGCCATCGAATCCTTGGCCATGCCGTCTTTCTTCATTTCGTCCGCGGCAAAGGCCGAGACCGAGCCGATGGCCATGCAAGTGGCCAACAGGGTTGCAGTGAGTTTGTTCATTTCAGTGTCTTTCAGGATCAAGTTTTCAAGATGGCTCGGTTCCGTGGAACGCGGCCGCGCATTTCAGTTGCAGCGAGCGACTGGCGCTCAACTGCCGCCGAACCAGTTGTATCCCTGGTCTTCCCAATAACCGCCGGGATACGTGTTGGTGACGAAGATCGCCATGATGTGTTTGGGGTTCTTGTAGCCAAGCTTGGTCGGCATCCTCAGCTTCATCGGAAAGCCGTAGCGAGGTGGAAGAACTTCGCCGTCGTAGGTGAGCGTCAGCAGGGTCTGCGGGTGCAATGCCGTGGCCATGTCGATGCTCGTGTAGTAGTCGTCGGCACACTTGAAGCCCACGTACTTTGCGCCGGTGTCTGCGCCAACGCGCCTCAGGAACTCGGAGAAGCGCACGCCGCCCCACTTGCCGATCGCGCTCCAGCCCTCGACGCAGATGTGCCGCGTGACCTGGTCCTCCTGCGGCATGGCGCGCAGTTCGTCGAGCGTCACGCCGCGCTTGTCGGCCACCATGCCGCTCACCTCCAGCTTGTAGCCTTCGGGCTTCACCACGCGGACTTCGTCGATGCCGTAGTACGCGTTGAACGGAAAGGGCGTCGTGATCATCGATTCGGGATAGGTCGGCGCCAACTTGGCCGGATCGAAGAGCCAGGCCTGCGCGCGGTCGTTGAACCGCGAGATGCGTTCGAGCGCGGCCTCGACGCCGCTGTTGTCGCTGATGCTGCAGCCCGTGAGGAGCGACAGCCCGCCCAGCGTCAGCGTGCGCTGCAAGAACGCCCTGCGGGCCGGTTGGGCCACCTGGCGGACGATGAGCTTGCGCGCCTCGAATAACGCCGCTTCACCGTCGACGCCGGTCAGCACGGGGCGCTTTGGAATGGTCATTCGTTTCTCCCTGCGCGGCCGCTCAGCATCGCGAGCAAGGTGCGGGGCACGAGCGCCACCATCACGATGTGCACGACGAAGAACCCGACCAGGGCGGACATCGCGAAGAAATGGACGGTGCGTGCGGAATCGAAGTCGCCGAGCAAGTCGCGCAGCAGCGGAAACTGCACCGGCTTCCAGATGACGAGCCCCGAGACCACGAGCAGCATCAAGTCCAGCATGACGAAGAGGTAGGCGAAACGCTGCACGGCGTTGTAGCGGCGCGGGTCGGCGTGAGACAGCTTGCCGCGCAACGCCGCCATCGCATCGCGCCATACGCTCGCGGGCGACAGCGGAAAGAATTTGGCGCGCAGGCGCCCGCTCGCGATGTTGAGCGCCAGATAGATCAGTCCGTTGATCGCCAGCAACCACATGGCTGCGAAGTGCCACTGGATCCCGCCGCCCAGCCAGCCGCCGAGTGTGATGGTCGAAGGAAAGCGAAACGGAAAGATCGGCGAAGCGTTGTAGATCTGCCAGCCGCTCGTGACCATCACGACGACGGCCAGCGCGTTGAGCCAATGGGTGATGCGCATCCAGGCCGGGTGGATCGGTGCGCTGCTTGGGGGCATCACTTTGCTGTGCATGGGCGCATTGTTTGCGCTGTGCGGTGGCCGTTTCATCACGAAGACTTCAATTAATCGTGACAACCGGGGTGCCGCTCTGGCGGGAGAATGCTGTTCTCATGGACTCAGCCAAACGCGTACTGATCGTCGAGGACGATGCCCACATCGCCGAGTTGCTGCGCATGCACCTCCACGACGAAGGCTATCGGGTGGAGCATGCCGCCGACGGCACCGAAGGCATGCGCCAGCTCGAGAAAGGCGACTGGGACGCGCTGGTGCTCGACCTGATGCTCCCCGGGGTCGATGGCCTGGAGATCTGCCGCCGAGCGCGTGCCATGACGCGCTACACGCCGATCATCATCACCAGCGCCAGGTCGAGCGAGGTTCACCGCATCCTGGGCCTCGAACTCGGTGCCGACGACTATCTGGCCAAGCCCTTCTCGGTGCTCGAACTGGTGGCGCGGGTCCGGGCGTTGCTGCGGCGCACTGACGCACTGTCGCGCAATGCCCGCATGGATTCCGGGCATCTCGAGCTCGGCAACCTGCGCATCGATCCGATCGCGCGCGAAGTCCGGGTCGACGGCAAACCGGTCGACCTGACGCCGCGCGAATTCGATCTGCTCTTCTTCTTTGCGCGGCATCCCGGCAAGGTGTTCTCCCGGCTCGATCTGCTCAACCAGGTCTGGGGTTACCAGCACGACGGGTACGAGCACACGGTCAACACGCACATCAATCGGCTGCGCATGAAGGTCGAGGCCAATCCGGCCGAGCCGCGCCGCATCCTCACCGTGTGGGGCCGCGGATACAAGCTGTCGGGCACCTCGTCCGAGGAAGCCGAATGAAGCGGACCCGCTCCTACGGCTCGCTTTCGCTGCGGCTTTCGGCGGTGTTCGCCGTCCTGCTGCTGGCGTGCTGCGGGGCGTCGGTGTGGTTGCAGATGACGTCGAGCGTGCGCTATGAGCAGGAAGTCATGCAGCGCCTGTCCAGCGGTCTGGCGGCCCACATCGCGGGCAGTGCACCCCTGATGGAACGCGACGGGCTCAACCGCCCGGCAGTGAAGGATCTGTTCGACAAGCTGATGGCCGTGAACCCGAGCGTGGAGGTGTACCTGCTCGACATGGACGGCCGCGTCGTGGCGCAGGCGGCGCCGCCGGGTCATCTCAAGCGCGACAAGGTGGACGTCGCGCCCATCCGTCGGCTGCTCGCTGGTGCGCCACTGCCCATCGTCGGCGACGATCCGCGCAGCGAAGGGGCGCAGAAGGTCTTCAGCGCCGCGCCATTGCGCATCGACGGGCGAGACGCCGGCTACGTGTACGTCGTCCTCTTCGGCGAGGAACGCGACGCGCTGGCGGCCCATGCCGCCAGCGAGAGCGTCCTGCGCACCACGCTCTGGTCGATGGCCTTGGTGGCCCTGCTCGGCCTGCTGGCCGGCGTCGCCGCGTTCCACCTCATCACACGTCCGCTGCGCGAACTCACCCGCGCGGTGCGACAGTTCGAAGCCGAGGGCGTGTCGGCGCTGGAAAGCACCACGCTCGCGCTGAGCCGCGTGAACGACAAGGGCGGTGACGAGATCGAAACCCTGCGCCACGCCTTCGCCCAGATGACCCAGCGGATCGGCGAGCAGTGGCGCACGCTCACCACGCAGGACCAGCAGCGGCGCGAACTCTTCGCCAACATCTCGCACGATCTGTGCACGCCCCTCACGTCCCTGCACGGCTACCTCGAAACCTTGCTGGTGAAGGCCGATACTCTCGACGGTGCGGAAAGCCGGCGCTACCTCGAAATCGCGCTCGGGCAGAGCCGCAAGGTTGGCCGGCTGGCGCAGGAGCTGTTCGAGCTCGCGCGGCTCGAATACGGCGTGGTCAAGCCCGAGAAGGAAAGCTTCGCGCTGGCCGACCTGGTCCAGGACGTCTTCCAGAAGTTCGAACTGGCAGCCGAGGCCCGGCGACAGCGGCTGGTACCCGACATCGCGCCCGGCCTGCCGATCGTCACGGCAGACCTCGGCATGATCGAGCGGGTCTTGACCAATCTGCTGGACAACGCCATCCGCCACACGCCGGAAGGCGGAGAAATCGTGGTGCAACTGCGGCAGGAAGGAGCCGGCGTGCGCGTGGACATCAGCGACACCGGCCCGGGCATTCCCAGCGAGCTGCGCAAATCGTTGTTCACCCGACCGGCCTTCTCGTCAGGCTTCGAGCGCAGCGGTGGGCTTGGGTTGGTGATCGTCAAGCGGATCCTGCAACTCCACGGCAGTGACATCCACTTGCTGCCGGAGCCTGGCAAGGGAGCGGTGTTCAGCTTCCAGCTCGACTGAGGTCGCGCGCAGCGAGCCGACCGCCCGCCGAAAAGGGCTCCAAGCGTGCCAAAAGAAAAAGGCCGCCAAAGCGACCTTGAAACCGTGGGATGCCGCCGATCCGGCTAAGCCGGTCGGCTGGCATCGCCCCCGGCAGGGGGTTGGCGTAGCGACACGAAGTGCGCGCAGCCTGGGGGCGAGCTAAATCACATCCCCATGCCGCCCATGCCACCCATGCCACCCATGTCGGGCATGCCGCCGCCGGCCGATGCTTCGTCCTTGGGAGCGTCGGCCACCATGGCTTCGGTCGTGAGCAGCAGAGCCGCCACCGAGGCCGCGTTCTGCAGAGCAGTGCGCGTTACCTTGGTCGGGTCCAGGATGCCCAGTTCGAGCATGTCGCCGTAGGTGTCGTTCTGCGCATTGAAGCCGTAGTTGCCCTTGCCGGCGAGCACGTTGTTGACGACCACGCTGGCTTCGCCGCCGGCGTTGTTGACGATCTCGCGCAGAGGCGCTTCGATGGCCTTCAGCACCAGCTTGATGCCGGCTTCCTGATCGGGGTTGTCGCCCTTGATCCTGTCGCCGACTGCTTGCTTGGCGCGCAGGAAGGCCACGCCGCCACCGGCCACTACGCCTTCTTCGACCGCGGCACGGGTTGCGTGCAGCGCGTCTTCGACGCGTGCCTTCTTTTCCTTCATCTCGACTTCGGTGGCAGCACCGACCTTGATGACGGCCACACCGCCGGCCAGCTTGGCCACGCGCTCCTGGAGCTTCTCGCGGTCATAGTCGCTGGTGGCTTCCTCGATCTGGACGCGGACCTGCTTCACGCGGGCCTCGATGTCGGCCGTCGCGCCGGCGCCGTCGATGATGATGGTGTTTTCCTTGCCCACTTCGATGCGCTTGGCTTGGCCGAGGTCGGCCAGCGTCACCTTCTCGAGGGTCAGGCCCACTTCTTCGGCGATGACCTTGCCGCCCGTCAGGATGGCGATGTCTTCCAGCATGGCCTTGCGGCGGTCACCAAAGCCAGGCGCCTTGACGGCCACGACCTTCAGGATGCCGCGGATCGTGTTCACGACCAGGGTCGCGAGCGCTTCGCCTTCGACTTCCTCGGCAATGATCAGCAGCGGACGACCGGCCTTGGCGACTTGTTACAGCGTGGGAAGCAGGTCGCGGATGTTGCTGATCTTCTTGTCGAACAGCAGCACGAAGGGGTTCTCGAGCAGCGCCGATTGCTTCTCGGGGTTGTTGATGAAGTAGGGCGACAGGTAG
>JAHJOG010000165.1 GCA_018820395.1 Gammaproteobacteria bacterium
ATCTAGGGCAACGCCGAGTTCGCGCACTTCGTCCTTGAACAAATCGCGCAGGGGCTCCAACAGCTTGAGGCCCAGTTGCTCGGGCAGGCCGCCGACGTTGTGGTGGCTCTTGATGGTGACGGCCTTCTTGCTCCCGGCGCCGCCGGATTCGATCACGTCGGGGTAAATGGTGCCCTGCGCCAGCCACTTCGCTCCCTTGGCGCCCGCGCTGGTCAGCTTGGCGGCTTCCTGCTTGAAGACCGTGATGAATTCGCCACCGATGATCTTGCGCTTGGCTTCGGGGTCGCTCACACCGGCGAGCTTGCCGAGAAACAGTTCGCTCGCGTCGACGCGAATCACCTTGGCGTGCAGCTTGCCGACGAACATGTCCATCACCAGGTCGCCTTCGTTCAGCCGCAGCAGGCCGTGGTCGACGAAGACGCAGGTGAGCTGGTCGCCGATGGCTCGGTGAATCAGCGCAGCGGCCACCGAAGAATCGACACCGCCGGACAGCCCGAGGATGACTTCCTCGTCGCCCACCTGCTGGCGGATCGCTTCAACGGCCTCGGCCACATGGTCGCGCATGACCCAATCGGGGCGCGCGCCGCAGATGCCGAGCACAAAACGTTCGAGGATGGCCTTGCCTTGCTGCGTGTGAGTGACTTCCGGATGAAACTGCACCGCGTAGAAGCGACGGTCTTCGTCGGCCATGCCGGCGATCGGGCAACTGTCGGTCGACGCCATGAGCTTGAAGCCGGGCGGCAGTTCGGTGACTTTGTCGCCATGGCTCATCCACACGTCGAGCATGCCGTAGCCCTCTGGCGTGATGAAGTCCGCGATGTCCTGCAACAGTGCCGTGTGGCCGCGCGCGCGCACGGACGCAAAGCCGAATTCGCGCTTGTGCCCGCCTTCGACCTTGCCGCCCAACTGGTGCGCCATGGTCTGCATGCCGTAGCAGATGCCGAGCACCGGCACACCGAGCTCGAAGACCGCCTGCGGTGCCTTGTCGGTCGTCTCTTCGTAGACGCTGGCGTGGCTGCCCGACAGGATCACGCCCTTGACGTGGTTGTCGCGCGCATAGGCGCGCACCCAATCGTCGGTGACGTCGCAGGGGTGCACTTCGGACAGCACGTTGGCCTCGCGCACCCGGCGCGCGATCAGCTGGGTGACTTGCGAGCCGAAGTCGAGGATGAGGATTTTCTGGTGCTGCATGGGTCGGGCGCTGGAGTCGGTCATCAGTCCGCGCGGTAGTTCGGCGCTTCCTTGGTGATCTGCACGTCGTGGACGTGGCTCTCGCGAACCCCCGCGGTGGTGATCTCGACGAACTCGGCCTTGTTCTTCATGTCGTCGATGGTGGCGCAGCCGCAGTAGCCCATGCTCGCGCGCAGGCCGCCGGACATCTGATAGACGATCGACACCATCGAGCCCTTGTAGGGCACGCGCCCTTCGATGCCTTCGGGCACCAGCTTGTCGGCGTTGGGGTTGCCCGACGTCGCTTCCTGGAAATAGCGGTCAGCGCTGCCCTGCTGCATGGCGCCGATCGAGCCCATGCCGCGATAGCTCTTGTAGCTGCGACCCTGGAACAGCACGATTTCGCCCGGCGCTTCTTCGGTGCCGGCGAACATGCCGCCCATCATCACCGTGCTCGCGCCGGCGGCGATCGCCTTGGCGATGTCGCCCGAATATCGAACGCCGCCGTCGGCGATGAGCGGAACGTCGCTGCCCTTGAGCGCGGTGGCGACGTTGTCGATCGCCATGATCTGCGGCACGCCGACCCCGGCAACGACGCGCGTGGTGCAGATGGAACCCGGCCCGATGCCGACCTTGACCGCATCGGCTCCGGCGTCGACCAGCGCACGCGCTGCCGCGCCGGTGGCGATGTTGCCGCCGATGACGTCGACCTGCGGGTAGTTTCGCTTGACCCAGCGCACGCGCTCGATGACGCCGGCGCTGTGACCATGGGCCGTGTCGACCACGATCGCGTCGACGCCGGCACGCACCAGCGCCTCGACACGCTCCTCGGTGCCTGCGCCCACCCCGACCGCCGCGCCGACGCGCAAGCGGCCGCTGGCATCGCGCGCAGCATTGGGAAAACTGGTCTGCTTGGTGATGTCCTTGACGGTGATCAGGCCCTTGAGCTCCCACTCGCCGTTGATGACCAGGAGCCGTTCGAGCTTGTGCTTGTTGAGCAGCGCTTTCGCCTCGGCGAGCGTGGTGCCGTCCGGCACGGTGATGAGCTTCTCGCGCGGCGTCATGATCTCGGTCACGGGCACGTCGTACCGGCTCTCGAAGCGCAGGTCGCGACCGGTCACGATGCCGACCACCCGGCCCGCGTCGCACACCGGAAAGCCGGAAATGCCGAGTTGATCAGACAGGGCCATCACCTGGCGTACCGTGTGCGTCGGCGTGATGACCACCGGATCGCGCAGCACGCCCGACTCGTAGCGCTTGACCTTGGACACCTGGGCCGCCTGCTCGTTGGCGGTGAAGTTCTTGTGGACGATGCCGATGCCGCCTTCCTGCGCGATGGCGATCGCGAGGCGCGCTTCCGTCACCGTGTCCATCGCCGCCGAGACCAGCGGAAGGTTCAGCTCGATGTTTCTGGAAAGGCGAGTGGCGAGAGACGTGTCCTTGGGCAGGACTTCGGAGAACGCGGGCACCAGCAACACATCGTCGAAGGTGAGCGCTTTGCCAAGAAGGCGCATGGGTGAAGCTCCAAAAGATGGATTGTAACGAGGCTCGGTACTAACCCGGATGCACCGCATGAACGGCTCCCCGCCCCGTACGGAGTCGAACTTCACGCCTTCCGATCGAACCGTTGGAAAAACGCGAAGCGATTCGTTGCAAGACGTAAGCCAGCGCTAAACTGCACGCCATGAAACGCGCGCACTTCATCTGGCTCAGCCTTGCCCTGGCGCTTCCCGTGAGCGCCAGCGCTCAATGGCAATGGATCGACAAGGACAACAAGAAGGTGTTCAGCGACAAACCGCCGCCAGTGGACGTGCCCGAAAGCAAGATCCTGAAGCAGCCCAAGAACAGCTCCCGCGTGCTGCCCCCCTCCGCCACCACACCCACGCCAGCGGCCGACGCCACCGCCACACCGCCCAAGGTCGTGGTGCCGAAGCCTTCGGGCGTCGACAAGGAACTCGAGGAAAAGACCCGCAAAGCCGAAGAAGCAGAAAAAGCCAAGCAGGCCGCCGAAGCCCAGAAGCTCGCGCAAGCCAAGGCCGAGAACTGCAATCGCGCGCGTCAGGGCAAAGCGACTTTCGACAGCGGCATCCGCGTGGCGCGCATCAATCCGCAAGGCGAGCGGGAAGTGCTGGATGACAAGGCCCGCGCCGCCGAGCAGCAACGTCTGCAGTCGGTGATCGATTCGGATTGCAAGTAGGCCGGCGCGCCGCCGCCCTCTCTCGCCGCACAGGCGCCGCGCACTTCCTGCCCGAAAGCCTGACGCCTAGTACCCCGCCTTGCCGCCCTTGCGACGCCGCGCGAAGAGCCCCGCACCCCGCGACCCCTGCTGCCTGAAGCGCTCCCGCCTCGCGACTTTCGGGTCGACCAGAAGCGGCCGGCACAGCTCGACCCGATCCCCGTCGGCCACCATCTGCTCCCAGTGCGCTGCACGACCCCAGATGCCGACCTGCATCCCGGCCCCATCGAACGACGGAAACTCGGCAGAGAGCCGACTGGCGGACACCGCGTCCCGCACGGTTGCGCCCGTGGGCAGCTCGACCGCCTGCTCGAACACCTCTCGCGGACGCGGCGAACACACGACCGTGACCGTGACCGTCATGGGCTGCCGTAGACCTGCCCGGCGCGTTTCACGAACGAGTCGACGAGCGTGGATGCGACCTTGTCGAACACCGGGCCGACCAGCGCCTGCAACGCGAAGTTGCTGAAGCCATAGCGAAGATCGAGCTCGACGCGGCAAGCCCGCTCGCTGCCGTCGCCGACCGGCGTGAAGGTCCAGACGCCATCCAGATTGGAGAACGGTCCTTCGACCAGTTTCAGGTGCACCTCGCGTCCGGGGGTGTGCTCGTTGCGAGTGGTGAAGCTCTGGCGCAAACCGCCGATGGACAGGCCGATCTTGGCGGTCATGCCGTTCTCGTGCTGTTCGACGACCTCGGACCGGTCGCACCACGGCAGAAATTCGTGATAGCTCGGCACATCGGTCACGAGGTCGTACATCTCTTGGGCGCTGTGCCAGATCAGGACGGACTTTCGGACTGTTTTCATAGAATCGGGTCAGCGTGCGCGAAGGATTGTATTGAAGCCATGCAGACTCACATGATCGACCATGGCCACCAAGAAAAAGCAAGACCCTTCCTCCCGGATCGCTGACAACAAGAAAGCGGCCTACAACTACTTCTTCGAAGAGCGCTTCGAGGCCGGCATGGTGCTCGAAGGCTGGGAAGTGAAGTCGCTGCGCGAGGGCAAGGTGCAACTCACCGACGGCTACGTCGTCATCCGCGACGGTGAGCTGTTCGTGATCGGCTGTCAGATCAATCCGCTTCGGTCCGCGTCGACGCACATCAACCCTGATTCGGTTCGAACCAAGAAGCTGTTGCTGCACAAGGAACAGATCCGCCGGTTGATCGGCAAGGTCGAACAACGCGGCTATACGCTGGTTCCGCTCAACCTGCATTGGAAAGCCGGCAAGGTGAAGTGCGAAATCGCCTTGGCCAAGGGCAAGGCCGAGCACGACAAGCGCGACACCATCAAGGACCGCGAAGGCAAGCGCGAGGTCGAGCGCGCCATGAAGAGCCGCAGCCGCTGAGGACGAAGGAACACGCATGGCACTGAAGCCCCTCGACGCGACCAGCGTCAAGCCACTCGAAGGCGGACCCAGCTTTTCGTTCGGCAACCGGCTGCTGCGCGCCGCCTGGAACGTGAGCTGGGCGCTCCTGGCCTCATGGACGCCGCCGCAGATGCGCTTCTGGCGGCGTTTCTTGCTCAAGCTCTTCGGCGCGCACCTGGGCGAATCGTGCGACGTGCGCGGCAGCGCCAGGGTCTGGTATCCGCCGCACCTGTACCTCGCCGACCGGGCGTTGCTGGCCGAGCGCGTGACTTGCTACAACATGGCGCCGATCCGGCTGGAGCGCGCGGCCCTGGTGTCGCAGGGCGCGCATTTGTGTGCGGGCAGTCACGACATCGCGTCGGCCGATTTCCAGCTCACGGCGAGCCCGATCACCATTGGCGCGGGTGCGTGGGTCGCAGCAGAAGCCTTCGTCGGCCCGGGCGTCGTGGTGGGCGAAGGTGCAGTGCTCGGTGCACGCAGCGTCGCTTTCCGGTCGCTTGAACCCTGGACCGTCTACAGCGGTAATCCGGCCAAGCCGCTCAAGCCGCGCGTCATCCGCTCCGCCTAGGCGGTGTGCTTGCCCGCGTCCCACCCGGCCGCGCCGAGGGCGCGTCCGGCCAACTGGGCGGGCAATTGCTCCAGCGAAGTCGCCATGGTGTCGTTCCAGCGGTTGAGATAGCCGAAGAGGGAGATGGCGGCGACGATCTCGACGATCTGGCCCTCGTCGTAATGCTTGGCGAGTTCGTCGAAGTCTTCCTGCGAAGCCGTGTTGGGCTGCGCGCCCGCCTTGAGCGCCAGCGAGAGCGCAGCGCGCTCGGCATCGCTGAACAGATCGCTCTTCTCGAAATTCCACAGCGCTGCGATCTTCTCGTCGGACGCCTTGTAGATGCTCGACAGATTGGCCATGTGCGACTGGCAGTAGCGGCAACCGGCCGCGTAGCTGCTCGCGAGGCTGACCAGCATCTTGGTTTCTTCGGGCACCGTGCCCTCGTACAAGACGGCCTGGTTCAGCGCCATGAAGGCCCGCACGATATTGGGCCGGCGCACCATGGTCATGATGCTGTTGGGCGTGAACCCGCGCGTCTTGCGGTAGTGCTCGAAGCGCTCCCGGATGTCGTCTTCCTGGACGTTGGCGAGCGGGACGGGGTCGAGATGGGGCATGCGGTCTCCTGTGGATGAATGTCGGACGTGGGCGCGACGACGGGTCGGCGGCCCGCGAGGCAGGCTCGAACGGGCACGGGTCGCATTAGACTGGCCCCCGTGCAGCGCCTGCTGCATTGTTCAACAGAAGGAGAACCTCCATGAAACTGCTCAGCGCGACGATCCTCGCCGCCTCTTTGCTCGCCGGTTGCGGCAGCATGCACAAGATGGGCATGACCCCCGACACGCCGACACGCACGGCAGACGGCGTCCTGATCGGCCCCACCGGAATGACGCTCTATACCTTTGCGCGGGACAGTGCCGGAAGCGGCAAATCGGCCTGCAACGGCCCCTGCGCCACCAACTGGCCGCCCCTGATGGCGCCGGCTGCCGCCAAGCCCATGGCCGCCTACACGGTCATCATGCGCGACGACGGAAGCCGTCAGTGGGCCTACAAGGGCATGCCGCTCTACTACTGGTCCAAGGACACGAAGGCCGGAGACAAGACGGGCGACGGCTTCAACAACGCCTGGAAGGTCGCGCGTCCCTGAGCGTCAGCAGCGACCCTTCTTCGCCTGGCCTGGTGGGCAATGGTCGCCGCCATGTCGGCGGTCGTCATGCCTGTCGTGGCGCCTGTCATCGCGCCTCTCATCGCGGTGGTGGCGCCGGTCCGACGCATGCCGTCCCGACGGACGCCATGCGGGCTCGGCCCAGCGCCAGCCGTCTCCGGCGCGCACCCAGCGCCCCGGCGCATAGGTCCGGCCGGGTCGGGCGGACTCCCAATAGCCGGGACGCCATGCATAGTCGTTCTGGCGCCATTGCCAGTGACCTGGCACCCAGACTCGGCCGCTTCGCGCAGGCGGCACTCGCTCGTAGCGCGGTGCGGGCGGAGCGATGGTGACGAGACCGGGCACGTTGATGTTCACCGACACTTGCGCAGAAGCGCCCAACGATGCGCCGGCCATGGCACCGATCAAAATAAAAGCGGCTAAACGCATGACTGTCTCCCAAAGTTACAGGTAAAACGGCAACGCCCCGGCGTCTCCACGGTGGACACGCTGGTTTGGCCCAGATTCAATGCGGCCCCGGCAAGGGCCGATCGCCGCCTCGGCGACCGCGCAGGCCCAGAAGTTCGTTCATGATCAGCGCTCCGATCACCAGCGCACCGCCGCCCAGCACGGCGGACGACGGCTTCTCATCGGCACCCAGCCACGCAAGGGCGATACCGAAAATGACTTCGAGCAGCCCCAGCAAGGCGACCTCGGGAGCTTTCAAGACGGCCGCGCAGATCACGGCCAGTATGCACGGGATGGCCAACTGCACCAGGCCGAGAAAAGACAGCAGACCCAGATCGCGCACGCTGGCCTGAAACGGCAATGCCAATGGCAAGGTGACGAGCGCGGAAATCGCAGCACCGAGCAGCACCGCGGGAACGAGATCGATACGACGGCCGTGCGCATGCGCAGACTGCACCACGGTCCAATTGCAAGCGGTCGCCAATGGAACGCAGATCGCAACGAGCGTGCCGAGCAGCATGCCCCCTCCGAGCTGACTCCCATACATCCAACCGACCCCGATGCCCGCCAGGACGATTGCGATCCAGGTCCGAGCCGGCAGCTTCTGGCCGATGAACGAACGGGCCACGAGCGCGGTGAAGAGCGGCGCCAGTGCCATGGTGACCAGCACGTTCGCTACGCTGGTCATCGTCAGCGCGACCATGAAGGCGGTGAACATGATGCTCCAGCAGATGCCCGACACCCAAAGCAAACGACCGCCCCGAGCCAAAGCACGCCAGATCGCGCGGCCACGCCACAACGGCAGGATGACCAGCATCAACAGCAAGGTGAACAGGCTGCGCCAGAACGTCACCTCGAAGGCGTGCGCATTCTCGAGATGACGGGTGACCACGCCGGCCGTGGCCCACATGAGGGTCACGGCCACCATCAGGTAGACGGCCCGCAGGTGCGTCAGCCGGCTCGGCGCGTTCGCAGAGCCCGCGTCCATGGCCTCAGGCCGATTCGCGTGAGGCCTTCTTGCGCTCGTGCTCCTTCAGGTAGCGCTTGCGCAGACGAACGCTCTTGGGCGTGATTTCGACCAGCTCGTCGTCCTCGATGAATTCCACGCCGTATTCCAGCGTCAGGTCGATGGGCGGCGTGATCTTGATCGCGTCTTCCTTGCCCGAGACGCGGAAGTTGGTCAGCTGCTTGGTGCGCGTGGCGTTGACCACGAGGTCGTTGTCGCGGCTGTGAATGCCGACGATCATGCCCTCGTACACCGGGTCGTTCGCCCGGACGAACATGCGGCCGCGGTCGTCCAGCTTTCCGAGCGCGTAGGTGAAGATCTCGCCATCGTCCATGGAGATCAGCACACCGTTCTTGCGGCTGCCGATCTCGCCCTTGTGCGGCTCGTAGCTGTCGAAGATGTTGGAGATCAGGCCCGAGCCGCGAGTCAGGTTCAGGAACTCGTTGGTGAAGCCGATCAGGCCTCGCGCCGGGATGCGGTACTCCAGGCGGACACGGCCTCGGCCGTCCGGCTCCATGTTGACCAGCTCGCCCTTGCGCTCGCCCAGTGCCTGCATCACGCCGCCCTGGTGCTGGTCTTCGATATCGACCGTCACCATCTCGATCGGCTCGTGCCGCACGCCGTCGACGTCGCGGAACACGACGCGCGGCTTCGACACGGCCAGCTCGTAGCCCTCGCGGCGCATGTTCTCCAGCAGGATCGTCAGGTGCAACTCGCCGCGGCCCATGACTTCGAAGATGCCTTCTTCGCCGGTTTCGTTGACGCGCAGAGCCACGTTGTGTTGCAGTTCCTTCTGCAGGCGGTCCCAGATCTGGCGGCTGGTCACGAACTTGCCCTCACGGCCGGCCAGGGGACTGGTGTTGACGCAGAAGTTCATGGTCAGCGTCGGTTCGTCGACCTTGAGCATCGGCAGCGGCGCCGGGGCCGTCGGGTCCGTCACGGTGACGCCGATGCCGATGTCGGTGATGCCGTTGATCAGAACGATCTCGCCCGGCCCCGCCTCGGTCGCCTGCACGCGCTCGAGGCCCTGGAAGGTCAGCACCTGATTGACACGTCCCTTGACGGCCTTGCCGTCCGGGCCTTCCATCACCACCACGTCCATCATCGGCCGGATGGTGCCGGCGCTGATGCGGCCCACGCCGATGCGGCCGACGAACGTCGAAAAGTCGAGCGCCGAGATCTGCAGCTGCAGCGGCGCGTCCGGGTCGCCGCGCTGGTGCGGCACGTGTTCGAGGATGGTGTTGAAGAGCGCCGACATGTCCGGGCCCCACTGCTCGCCATGCTCGCCCTCTTCCAGCGACGACCACCCGTTGATGCCCGAGGCATAGACCACCGGAAAGTCGAGTTGGTCGTCCGTCGCGCCGAGCTTGTCGAACAGATCGAACGCAGCATTGACCACGTAGTCGGGGCGCGCGCCGGGCTTGTCGACCTTGTTCACCACCAGGATCGGCTTCAGCCCCAGGGCCAGCGCCTTCTTGGTCACGAAGCGGGTCTGGGGCATCGGGCCTTCCTGCGCGTCGATCAGCAGGACCACGCCGTCCACCATGCTGAGCGCGCGCTCCACCTCACCGCCGAAGTCGGCGTGACCGGGTGTGTCGACGATATTGATGTGCGTGCCCTGCCAGGTCACTGCACAGTTCTTGGCCAGGATGGTGATGCCGCGTTCTTTTTCGATCGCGTTGTTGTCCATCACCGTGTCGACGACTTTCTCGTGCTCGGCAAAGGTGCCGGACTGGCGCAGCAATTGGTCGACCATGGTGGTCTTGCCATGGTCCACGTGGGCAATGATGGCGATATTGCGGATCTGTTGAATGGTGCTCATGGTGTCGGTTCGGTCAAAGGTGTCTGCTGGATTTCGATGGGGTTCAGCAAGCGCCCCGGAATGAGTTCTCCGCCCTGGATGTGGGCGGTCCCGAGAAAAGCCTCGCCCGGCGTTTCGCTTTGCGCACCGCGGGCGGTGGGCGCCGGGCCGAAGACGGCGACGGCGGGGGCGTCGGCCCAGTCACCCCGGCGGCGAAGCCCGGACAGGAAGCGCCCTGCATCTTCTGCGCCCAGCATGACGCGCAGATGATCCGCCACCAACGATTCGGTCGGCAGCAACTGCGCAAGGCGCTCGTCTTCGTCCATGGCTTCGAGGTCTGCAAGCGTCACGCACCGGCTCTCGTCGAAGGGGCCCGTCGAAACGCGCCGCAACGCGATCAGGTGGGCGCCGCAGCCGAGCGCCTCGCCGATGTCCTCACCGAGCGTTCGGATGTAGGTGCCCTTGCTGACCGTCGCGCGGATGCGGATGGCGTCGGCACCGGCCGGCGTCAGCATCAACGAGCGAACGACGACGTCGCGCGTCGCGCGCTCGACCTCGATGCCTTCGCGCGCGTACGCGTAGAGCGCCTTGCCATCCTTCTTGAGCGCGCTGTACATGGGCGGCAGTTGCCGGATCGGACCGGTGAACTGCGCCTGCACGCGTTCGAGGTCTGACGCGGAGAACGCCACGGGGCGATGCTCGATCACCTCGCCTTCGGCGTCGCCGGTAGAGGTCTTGGCACCGAGCCGCGCCACCGCCACGTAGGTCTTGTCGGCGTCGAGATGCAACTGGCTGAACTTGGTCGCCGCACCGAAGCACAACGGGAGCACGCCGCTCGCCAATGGGTCGAGCGTGCCGGTGTGGCCCGCCTTTTCGGCGCGCAGCAACCACTTGGCCTTCTGCAACGCCTGGTTGCTGGAAAGGCCGAGGGGCTTGTCGAGCAGCAACACCCCATGCACAGGGCGCCGCTGCACCCGTGTGCGTGGCACGTTCATCGTGGCAGTTTCGATCAGTCGTCTCTCGAACGAGAGGCGACGGCTTGGGCGATCAGGGCGTTCATGTCGGCCGCATGCTCTGTGGTGCGGTCGAACAGGAAATGAAGGGTCGGCACGGTGTGGATGTGAAGGCGCTTGAACAGCCCGTTGCGCAGAAAGCCCGCGGCCTGGTTCAGAGCCTCGGTGGTTTCGTCGGCGTCGCCCTTCAGCAAGCTGAAGAAGACCTTGGCGTGGGCATAGTCCGGCGTCACCTCGACCGCCTGGATCGTGACCATGCCCACCCGCGGGTCCTTGAGCTCGCGCGCGATCAGCTCCGTCAGATCGCGCTGGATCTGATCGGCCACCTTGAAGGCGCGATTGGGGGCGGCGGCTTTGCGTTTGGGCATGTGTCAGTTGACCAGGAACTTCACGGAGCCGTGTGGAAGCCTCGTTCGCCTTCCTTCGTGGAACACCGCGGAACCGGCTTTGCCGGGCCGCTGGTGTTGCCCCGGAAGGGGGTTGGCGAAGCGACACGAAGTGCGCGAAGCCTGGGGGCGATTACAAGGTCCTTGCGATTTCCTTGACTTCGAAGAATTCGAGCTGATCGCCTTCCTTGATGTCGTTGTAGTTCTTGAGCTTGATACCGCACTCGAACCCTTCGCGCACCTCGCGCACATCGTCCTTCA
>JAHJOG010000166.1 GCA_018820395.1 Gammaproteobacteria bacterium
ACCCGTGCCGCGAAGCGGCTCGGGGATGACGCGGAGGCTGGCTGTGTTTCGCGGAGCCTCTTGATCAGGATGTTCGGCAACTTCCTCCTGGAGAAAGGCTTCGAATTCGGAATGGCACCCGAGCTCGAAATCCTCCGCGATCGGAGTATCTTCAACGCTGTCGTGAAATGGTCCGCCATCGGACCAGACCACGCAGCAATCACCCTCCCCCACTGCGCACACGGCGCCAGGGACGAGGAACGAAATCGACAAGCACGGATGCGACGTGGTCATGGTGTTCAGTCGGTGTGCTGCTGATCAGTCTTCGTCGCCCGCGTCGGCGCCGAACGCGTGATCGCCCAGGAAGTCGCTGATGTGTTGGGCCAAGGCAGCGCCATGCCGGGCCGTGAGCCCGAGGCCGATTTCCAGATCAATCTGGAAGGCACCTGTGGCCAGGAGATTGACCGTGCCGCACGGAAGCACGTCGAGGGAAATCGGCCAAGCCTTAGACGGTCGAAGGGTGACCAATGATCTGGCCTGCGGATCGTCGCGAAGCAAAGGGCGGCTGTTGGAAGCTGGGATCGCTTCAGCATCCACGTCTTCCCTGAGCGGCACCACGGGTCCTTCAGCATCGACGATCATGGTCATTGGATCGACGAGACTTGGTGCTGCCGAGTCATCCGAAGTAACGCTCGCGGCCGACCCCGTCGTGGGTGCGATGGGCGCTGGGGTATGAGCAGGCTTGGTCACATCAGGGCCGGTGTTCCATCCCGTCAGTTGGACCATGACGTCGGCGGAGTCGATCTTGTTAGCCAGCCCGGCTTGCCGCTTGGCCAGTCGCTTGGCAATCGCCAAGACCTTCTTCTCATCGGCCTTGATGGCATCCTTGAGGGGCTTGGCGTACCGGTACTGCAGGTCGTCCTCAGACCCAAAGGCGCCGATCACAATCGGTGGCAGGCTGGCAATAGCAAGCGCATTGCTCACATCGGACGCCGACACACCCAGGGCGCGCGCCATCTCCGCCTGGCTAACAAAGAGCTTCTTTTGCAGGCACGTTCGATAGAAGCGGCCGGCCTCGAAGGCAGAGAGGGCTTTTCTGCCGCTGTTCGAGAGCGCCATGTAGCGGGCCATCTCTGTAAACGACATTTCGTCCACGACGATGGCGTTGAATTCAATGCCGAGGTCTTTGCAGATTTCCCAGGATCGGTGACCGTTGACGAGGACGTCGGCCGTTTCGTCAGACCCGGCGGTCGGGGACTTTCGGAGGACCAAGCCGGGGGTGACGTTCCCGCCAGTGGTCTCGATCGACTCTCGCAGTTCGATGTAGGTTTTTTCGGTTTTGTTGGCAGGCGTCCGGCTGGCCAGCTCGGACAGGACGATCGCGTTCGGATCAAGCTGCATGAGCACGCCCACGATGGGCTTGAGGGTGAGAGAGATGGCCGCTGAATTTTGCGCGCCATTGATTTTCGGGATCATGACTTACTTTCTTGTCTTGTTTTAAAAGAACCACGCACCATTCAGGCGCGCAGCGGCTTCTCCTGGGCAATAAGGAGAATTGAAGCGGGGCGTGTCCCGCTTTAAAAAGGGCTTGTTACCGGGCTGCCACCAGGCAGGCAATCAGTTGTCGGATTTCGTCCCTGGTTTTGCGTTGAATCCAAGCGTGTTGCACCGCCACGACCTCGGCGTGAATGAACCGCACGCGCGTGCCGACATGGATTTGGGGTGGGAAGCTTTTGTCCCGGAGGCGCAAATAGATGTAGCTTTTTTGGAAGCCTGTCATCCAGACCACCTCAGTCATCCGCAAGAGGCGGACAGGCGCAAGCAGGGAGGATGGCCCGACCTCGCCCGCTTTGGGATGAATGGCCATGGGGCGTTCAAGCCGTGACCGGCTCGCAGGGGCAGCCGCAAAGGCTGTGGGGCGTCGCTTTCGCGGGGGCGGGTTGTGTGAACCCGGGGTTTCAGTTAGTGTTGGCATCGTCAAATCCTTCTCGACAGGTTGATACCCAGATCAGGCTGTGGGGCTGTCTACGTCAGCAAAACAGATGAACAGCGGGTCAGTTTTTTCTGGGCGCTTCTTGCAGCTTCGGTGAGCCCCACTTCAAAGCCATTTGGCTTTTGGGTGGAGCTTTTCCGTTCCGCAAACAAAATATATAACGGCCAACCAGCCAATCTTGTTGGAAAAGCCGGTTTGAAAAGTTTTTCAGAGCCGATTTTTTTCCGTTTTGGAAAATCGGCACTTATTTCAACGACAAAAGCTCCAAGTCGATTTTTGCCTGAATTTTTTGTGGTAAAGCGCGGCGTAGCCGCCGGATTTGCCGGACGGCTAGCTGTACCGGCAGTATTGGAATTTCCAATCCGGCATTCCGTTTTTGCAGTGCAGCGGACCATGCTCTGACCGCCGAGAGGAGGTCATCACCCCAGGACGAAGTGACGAGAGAAAGAATCAGGAAGAAAACAGGGGGGGGGTTGGGGACTGCAGCGAGCTTTCCCTCTCAGTAGAACCCGAATACCCGGACGATGGCTTCAGCGTCCGGTCTGGTAAAGGTTGGCGCGAGTGAACTCTGCAGGGCTCTTTAAGTCGCGTCAACTTCCGAAAAAATTTATTTGATTTCGAAGTCGCTGATGGATTTACGGGCGGCTAGGGCCGCGGTGACCCAGCGCGGTTTGCGGCCACGGCTGCCGGACCATTCTTCGCCCGCAAGGCTGCGGTAACCCGCTGCGGCCTTTTGGGGCGACTTCGCAGTGGTGGTCGATCTCTTTGACGTCTTTGCCGCTGCGCCCAACTTCAGATCGGCGACGGTCAGGCCGTACTCCAAGATTTTTTGCGCGAAGCTCGTCGATCAAGCCAGCACGTTCATGGTTTCGGATTTCTTCGCCTTGCTTTCGAAGTTCTGCCGCTTTTGCTTCGAGCTGGGGCGATCTGGGCATCGAGGTCGGTCAGGGACCTGTGGCCATCAAGGTCCTTCGGTAAAAGACGGACCTTACTTCAAGTTGAAGAGATTTGCTGTTTTCGCAAACTGGCTTGGAAGGGGCTAAGGGCGCCATCTGCTATTTAAGAGGGGGAAAACTGATGTTTCTTGACCTTGTCGCGAGATTTGAAGGTGGTGGTGTGCCAGAATTCAGGGGTCAGTCCAATGGCCTCACGATGTGGGTCGTCGGTTGGCAGCCGCGCTTTAGCGCCGCTATTTCAAGTGCCTACCTGCAGGTGCAATTTTCTCAAGCAGGTCATCCGCTCACGCGGGTCATTGCGGTGAATTCAAGGTTTCGGCGGGTGCCGTGGCCGGTTCACGCCTGCTTAAGAGAAAAGCACCATGAGAAAACTCACCCGTCAACGCGAGCAAATCGGCTTGACCATCGAGACCGCATTCCGGCGATGGCTGTCCCATACCGATAAATGGGATCTTGTGGAAGCCGCCATTCACCAACGCGTAGGCGTCACGCTCTATTGGAGTTTGGAAGGAGGGGACGGCAGCCTGAACGAGGTGGAGGCCGGAATTGTTTTGACGTGCGGTTCGCCGCACGAGCCTGACGACGCCGACCGTGACATCCCAGGATTCGCTGGCTACCTGCCGCTCGTTCCGCTGATTCGCCTGGCTCACCGCGAGTCGGACATCACGCAAATCCTTCGAGAGTGGAATGTCGAGCTGCCTTTTGAAGAAGCGGACCCTTGGAGGACGCGGCTGGACCGGTTCGAGGATTTCATGCTGGAAACGCCTGAACTCATTCCATGGGCGCGAGCATCGTTGGACGCGCGGTTCACCGCCGACGTGTATGACGAATTCGTTGCCCTTGGCGAGGCGTGGATCGAAAGCAAGCAGGCAAGGTTCGATTAGCGGCGCGGGTAGTTGAAAAGGGCAAGGGGAAGTCACTGTGTGCTGGCCCCTTGCTGTCCTTGGATGCCAGCGTCTGAGTCGTGTCAACCAAACGGTAAGGTCGGCGTTTGGTAGTGAGCGGTGCCCTTGTGCATCGCTTTTTCATAGTGCTTGCTCCAGTTCAAGCGCGCTTTTTTTCAAGTTGGGAACCTGCTCTCGTGCAGGTGCGTATCGTGAGTTTTTGAAGTTTCGACGGTCGTCGAAGCTGGCTCACGCCCGGCTAAAAAGGAAGCAGCATGAAAGAAATCCGTATCACCGCCGAAGAACTCGGCAAACTACTCGACGAGGCTTACCGCGAGTGGCTGAAGACAGCCACGCTGTCGGAGATCGTCGAGGTGGCCACTGCGCTCAAGATCGGCGTCTACCTTGAATGGTGGGACGATGACATCGATGGGACCGAAGACAACCTTCGACTGGACCTCTGGACAACTGCTCCACTGACCGCCCTCCCCCATGATGCGACAGAGGGTCCGGACTTCGCCGGGCATCTGCCCTACGTGCCACTGGTGGGGTTCGGCGATTGGGACGCGGACATCGATGACGTTCTCGCCGACTGGGGAGTTGAACTGCCAGATGATGACGACGATGTTGATGATGATGATGATGATGATGATGATGATGACGAGACGGCACGTGTCAGGCGCTTCGAGTCCTTGCTCTTCCACACGCCGGAGTTGCTGCCGCGGGCTCGCGAGTCTCTTGCTTGGCTGATCGACGACAGGGTCCGAGAGGACTTCGTCGTGTTCGCGGAAGTCTGGTTGGATAGCCAGCGACAGAACCGCGAACTCTGAGCTGCGACCAAGTGAGGCCATGGAGTTTTTGAAAACTCCATGGCTCCGCGCCAGGCCAGATTGACGTTCGGCATGTTTGATTCGGCGGCCCGCTATGTTTGGGGAGATCCTCCAGGTGCCCCACATGGAGCGACCATGAGGGCCTTTGGTTCAGGTGCGACCAGGACAGCGCATTCAGCTCGTCAGGCAGGTAGCCCAAGGTCCAACTTTACGCAATGGCCGGGCTCGGCTTGCCGACGACGGCTATGCAGGGCGGGAGCGGTCGGTCGAGCGTGGATGCCAATGTCACGGTCTCGGCGCCAATGCGGTCACTGAGAACCCTGATCTATTGAGGCGCCATGTCCGGCTACGATGCATACGTGAAGCTTCCGCTTGCCGCGCACTCTTTCCCGCGCGCCACGGGTTCAAGCCGCGGGACAGCCGGCCATTCGGGGCGCGGAGCGCTGCATCTAGCTTTAGGGCGGCAGTTTCGGCCGGCCTCGATTCGAATTAGGAGGGGCGATGCTCAAGGGGATCAAGAAGATCAAGGGGCTCGGCGTGTATGGGGACTACGCACCGCCGGCGGGGCTGGCCGAGTTCGGAATCAAGAATTTGATTTACGGCTGGAACTACTCGGGTAAAACGACGCTCTCCCGCTTGTTTGCCCACCTCGAGCGTGGCGACTTCGACCCTGACATCGCCGGCTACAACTTCGCTTTCGATACCGACACCGGCAGTGTGACGGAAGGAAACGCGAACACCTGCGGCCACCTCGTGCGCGTCTTTAACACCGACTTCGTCCACGCCAATTTGAACTTCACCGGGTCCCCCAGCCGGCCGATCTTGCTCTTGGGCGCCGAGTCGGAGGAGATTCAAAAGGAGATCGCCCGGCTTGCCGCGATGCGCGGGCGAGTAATCCAAGGCGTGGCGAACCAGCAGAAGGCCGCGAGTGCCGAGGTCGACGCTCTGGCCGACGCGAAGAAGACGACCGCGGCGGGCACCAAGACCGTGCTCTCGTTGACCGAGATCTACACGGCGACGCAGATGGAGAAGGACCTCCAGACGGTGAGCCTGGGTTTTGAGCAATACAAGCTGACCCCCGAGCAGCTCGAGGCCGACACAAAGCTCGCCAGGACATCGAACCAGGATGCGCTCCCGCCAGTGCCCAAGGTCAACGCGAAGTCGCAGCTCGCGCAGCTTTGGGCGGAGGCGGGCCCGCTGCTGGCCAAGACGCCCGATGTCGCCAATGCAATCCAACATCTGACTGAGAGTCCGCCGATCGCGAATTGGGTCGAGCGCGGCCTCGAATTGCACGCTCACAAGGAGAATTGCGAATTCTGCGGCAACAAGCTCGCGGCCGAGAGGCTCGACGCTCTCATGGCCCACTTCTCAAAGGCGCAGGCCGACTTCAAGTCCGAGCTGCAGGGCTTCCTGGGCAAAGTATCGGCTGCGCGGGTCGGATTCGCCAAGTTCAATCCGCTGCAGATCTCCGGGCAATTTAGGGAGAAGTTCGTCGTGGCCAACGACGCGATGCAGGCAGCGGCCCACGCGCACGACGGGGTGGTGGCGATGCTCGCCGCCGAGGTCGAGGCGAAGATTGGAAGTCCCCTCTTGTCGCGGACGATGCCAGCGATGCCCGAAGGCGCCGTGGACTCGTGGATCCAAGCCGGTGTCGACATCGACGCGGTCATAGCCGAGCACAACCAGATCGCCGACCACTTCAAGGTCGAGAAGGCCAACGCGATCAAGCGGGCCAAGTGGCACTATGCCTTGGAGTTTGCCCAGGAGCATGAGATCGACGAAAGGGCCAAGAAGCAAACGATCTGGAAGGCCCGCGTCCAAAAACTCAACGCGCTCGGCGAGACCATCGACAAGGCGAAGTTAGAGCTTGAGGCGCAGATCAGCCAGGCGCAGAAAGGCCGCGAGGAGATCAATCGCCGGATAGAGACGCTCTTGGGCTCCGACAGCGTGCAAATCGCCGTGACCAAGGTCGGCGGCGAAGACCGCTTCAAGCTTGTGCGTCGCGACGGCTCGACCGCCAAGCACTTGAGCGAGGGCGAGAAGACCGCGATCGCGTTCGCGTTCTTCCTTACGAAGCTTCAAGAAATCAAGGAATTCGACAAGGCCATCGTCTTCATTGACGATCCGATTTCGAGCCTGGACAGCAACCACATCTTCCAGGTCAACGCCATCATCAAGGATGTCTTCTTCGAGCAGATCGCGGGCAGCGACGAGTGGAAGTCGAAGTGTCGGCAGGTCTTTCTCTCCACCCACAACTTCGAGTTTTTCAGCCTCCTGCGTGAGATCGGCCCCAAGGGCAAGAACAAGGTTCGCAACTACCTCGTGAAGCGCGTCTCGCCCGCGGCGTCGACCTTCATGAACATGCCGGACTCTTTGGCGAAGTATTCGTCGGAATACCACTTCCTCTTCTCGGTCCTCGACGAGTTCCAAAAGGCGCCAGACAAGACGGACCTCAAGGTGCTCATGCAGATCCCCAACGCCGTGCGCCGCTTCGTAGAGCTCTACACCTATTCGAAGTACCCGGATGGCATCAAGGGGAGCGTCGACGCTCGCGCAGACCGGCTTTTTGGCGCTGAGAAGTCAAAGAGGATCTTGAAAGTCCTCCACCATTTCAGCCACGGCAACAACATCGAGCGCATCGCCACGAACACGGACCTGATGTGCGACATCGAGGCGGCCGTTCAGGAGGTGGTCGACTGGATTGAGAAAGAGGATCCTATGCACCTCGAAGCGCTGCGCGCATCGCTCTAAGGCTACGCCCGCCACCTTCTACAAGCGACCGTCCTGCGCACCACGTCGCGGGGTAGTGCCGCCCGCGGCCAGTGCGATGGCAACTCTTTCGCGTGGGCGGCGGAGGTGCCCCACGACCGCATGCCGGTTTGCTCGGGCGCTGACCCGATCCCGAGTCTTGTCCCGATGGTCTATCCGCTTCCGGCCAATCGGGGGTCTGTCTCCGCGTACGTCGGCGAATGACAGGTATCGGCGGCCGCCGTCATCGGGGCGGCCCAGCGCAGCCGTCCGCCCCCAGTCTGAAGCGGTCGTCGATGCAAACCAGCATCGCAGCGGTTGCGGTCGTGCGTCCAATGACGGCGGCCGGTTTTCACCGGCAAGAAGCGGTCACTCTGCGGTGCGTCCCAGCGAAGCCGAGCGATAGGGACCAAAATCAGGCCCAAGGCGGGTTTCGATCTTGTGACGGTGCTATCCGTCGCCGCCTTGCTAGATTCGGGCGCGAAACGCCTTGCCCTCATGAACATTTCACTGCGCCAACTCCGCTATTTCATTGAGGTTGCGCAAAGCCGCAGCTTCTCGCGCGCCTCGGAGCACCTGTCCATTGCGCAGCCAGCGCTCAGCCAGAACATCGCGGCGCTGGAGGACGACTTGGGGGTGAAACTGTTCAAACGTCACGCGCGTGGCGTGGACCTGTCGCCGGCCGGCCAACGGCTGCTCGAGCGCGCAGGCGACATCCTTGCCGGCGTCGATTCGCTCAAGAGCCTGATGCAAGGGCGCGAAGCGGCGCCTTCGGGCACGGTGCGCCTGTCCATCGCCGGTTCGGTGGCCGGCGTCATCGTGGCGCCGCTGTTGAGCGCCGTGGCGCAGGACTTCCCCGAGGTCCACTTGACGGTGATCGAAGGACTCTCTTTCGAATCGCGGGCGTTGGTTGAATCGGGTCAAGCGCATCTAGCGGTGATGCCGAGCCCTTCGGAGCTTCAGGGCATGGAAGCGTTGCCCCTGTTCGAGGAGTGCTTCATGGTCTTCGGCGCACCGGCCATGATGCGGCGTCGTCCCAAGGTCATGTCTTTTGCCCAAGTTGCCGGGTTGGCGCTGGCCGAACCCGACGGCGCGCACGATCTGCGCAAGATCATCGAGCGCGCTGCCAATCGGATCAACGTGCGGCTCAATGTGCGCTACGAACTCAACAGCCCGCAGATGCTCAGCGCCGTGGTGCGCGAAGGTCTGGCCTACGCGATCATGCCGCCGAGTGCCTGCCATGACGCCGTGGCTTCCGGCGCCATCGTCGGCCGCCCCATTACGGAGCCGGAGCTGAGTCGCGTGCAAGCGGTCGTCTGGCCGCGCGATAGGCCCCTGACGGCTGCGGCCGAGGCCATCCGCGACACGCTAATGGCAATCGTCGCCAAGCTGGTCGCCGACGGGCAGCTGCATGGCCGCACCCTCGCGCCGAGCTATAAGAAAAAATGAACCCAGTCCAGTCCGAGACGGTATTGGATTTGGCACGCTGAACGGTTCAAAGTTGCTCCACGTGGCGCCTTCAGACGCCCGCGATGAAGGAGACAAGCGATGGCAAAAGCCAAAAACGTCGTGGTCATCATGTCCGATGAGCACGATCCACGGATGATGGGATGCTCCGGCCATCCCTTTGTGAAAACGCCTCATCTGGACGCACTCGCGGCGCGGGGCGTTCGCTTCGCCAACGCCTACACGCCCAGCCCGATCTGCGTTCCCGCGCGGGCTGGATTTGCCACCGGCATGCGGGTGAACAAGCTTCGCCTGTGGGACAACGCCATGCCCTATACCGGCGAGCAGCGCGGCTGGGGCCATGTGCTGCAGGACCGTGGCGTGCGCGTGGAGAGCATCGGCAAGCTGCACTACCGCAGCGAGGAGGACCCGGCAGGCTTCGACGTCGAGCATCTGCCGATGCATGTCGTCGGTGGGCACGGCATGGTATGGGCGTCCATTCGCGCGCCGTACCGCCCGCGTCCCGGCGGTCCGCGCATGCTTGGCGAGCACATTGGCCCGGGTGAATCCTCGTACACCCAGTACGACCGGGCCGTGACCCAACGCGCCGTGCAATGGCTTCAGGACGCAGCGCGGCAGCAGGAGGGCGAACAAGGCTTCGTGCTCTACATCGGCCTGGTCGCCCCGCACTTTCCGCTCGTCGTCCCCGAGGAGTTCTACAAGCTTTATCCCACTGATCGACTGCCGGAGCCGAAACTGACACCGGCCAGTGGTTACGAGCGTCATCCTTGGGTGCAGGAGTACTGCGATTTCATGGGCTCGGACGAAAAATTCGTCGATGCTGATGAGCGTCTGCGGGCCTTTGCCGCCTACTACGGACTTTGCAGCTGGCTCGACCATAACGTCGGTCAGATCGTCGGCGCCATCGAGGCGAATGACCTCGGCGAAAGCACACAGATCGTCTACACCTCCGATCATGGCGACAACCTGGGCGCGCGCGGGGTGTGGGGCAAGTCGACTCTGTACGAAGAGAGCGTGAAAGTGCCGATGCTGCTGGCCGGCCCAGGCATCGCGCCTTCGGTCTGCGAGACGCCGGTGGATCTGCTCGACCTGTATCCGACCATCCTGCAAGGTGCAGGCATCGACGCAGCCCCTGAGATGGGCCACCGACCGGGCCTCGCGCTGCAGGATGTGGCGGCCTCGGCTCCAGACCCGGAACGCATCATCCTCAGTGAATACCACGCGGCCGGCAGCAACGCGGGCGGCTTCATGGTGCGCAAGGGCCGATGGAAGTACCACTACTACGTCGGCTTTCGCCCCGAGTTGTTCGATCTGCAAGACGACCCCGAGGAGTTGCACGACCTGGCCGAGCGCGCCGACCACGCCGAGGTCCTGGCCCGGATGCACCGCACGCTGCTTACCCTCTGCGACCCCGACGCCGTCGACCGCCAGGCCAAGGCCGACCAGGGCGAGATGATCGAGCGCTACGGTGGCCCGGACGCGGCGCATAAGCTGGGCTCGTCCACGGCCACGCCCGCGAAGGTGGCGGCATGAATGCCGTCGACGTTCAAGTACGTGCGCCGGACATCGACGAACGCTTTCTGAAAGACTGGAGCGGACTGGTCGGCGGGATGCCATCCGAAGTCTGCCGACCGACGACCACGGAGCAAGTGCAGGCCATCGTGCGCCGCTGCGCCGCTGAAGGGCGGAGCATCACCGTACAAGGTGGCATGACTGGAGTGTCAGGCGGCGCAGTGCCGGCGACAGACGACGTCGTCATCAACCTCGAGCGCATGAACCGCATCGAGGACGTCGACGCCGTCGAAGGCGTGATGCAGGTCCAGGCCGGCGCCACGTTGCAGCAGGTGCAGGAGGCAGCTGTCGGGCAGGGGTGGTTGTTCGCGGTGGACCTCGGTGCGCGCGGCAGCTGCCACATCGGCGGCAATGCGGCAACCAATGCCGGCGGCGTGCGCGTGATCCGATACGGCACGATGCGTGACTCGGTGCTCGGCGTCGAAGCTGTTCTGGCCGACGGGACGGTTGTCTCCTCGCTCACGCGACTGGTGAAGAACAGCACTGGCATGGATCCGCGCTTTCTATTCATCGGCACCGAGGGCACGCTGGGCATCATCACGCGCCTGACACTGCGTTTGCATCCGCCCATGGGCGAACTGGCTGCCGCATGGGTGTCGGCGAAGCAGTTCGACGACTTGCCCAAGTTGCTTCGCACGCTCAAGCGGCGCCTGGGACCGGCCCTGTGCGCCTTCGAGTTCATGTCCGACCGCTTCGTTGCGCTCGCTTCGCAGCTTACCGGGCAACGCGCACCCCTCGACGAGCCGGTGGCATGGCACGTGTTGATCGAGGCTGCAGGCACGAAAGGGCAATCGATGGACGACGCCTTGCAGGAAGCGTTGGCCGACGCGCTCGATGCGGGCGAGATCACCGGCTGCGCGTTGGCGACGACGGGCGCGCATCGCGAAGCCTTCTGGCGCTTGCGCGAGTCCATTCCTGAAGTGCTGACGCATCTCAAACCACCCGCGACTTTCGACATCGGCATGCCGTGGAGTGAGATGGCCGGCTACATGAACGAGGTGGATGCCGCGCTGCGCGAACGTTTGCCAAATGCCCAGCATCTCTTCCTCGGCCATCTGGGTGACAACAACCTTCACTTGATCAGCGGACCGCTCGACGCGCAGGGTCATCACCTGGTCGACGAGATCGCTTACGGCGCCCTGCGTGGGCGGGGCGGCACCGTGAGTGCCGAGCACGGCGTGGGGCGCCTGAAGAAAGCCCACCTCGACATCACGAGAACGCCCGGTGAACTTGACGTGATGCGACGCCTGAAGCGCGCACTGGATCCAGCCAACACGTTCAACCCCGGCCGGATACTGGACTGACAACAAAAGGAGACAAGCATGCAACGCAGAAAAGTTCTTAGCGCACTGGGCGCCACGATGCTTCTTGGCAGGCTCGTGCCCGCATGGGCGCAGGGTTACCCCAACCAAGCCATTAAGGTCGTCGTCCCGTATGCGGCGGGCGGAGGCGCAGATGCAGTGGCGCGGTTGCTCGGCCGCGGCATGAGCGATGAGCTCAAGCAGAGCGTCATCGTCGATAACAAGGGCGGTGCCGGAGGTATGGTGGGTGCAGATTTTGTCTCCAAAGCCAAGGCGGACGGCTACACGGTCCTCTTCGCCGGAAATCCGGAATTGACCATCACGCCCTGGCTCCAGAAAGCATCGTACGCACCCCTGACCGACTTCACGCCAGTGGTGCTAGTTTCCCAGTCGCCCAACGTGTTGGTAGCCAATGCGTCGCTGGGCGCCAAGACCATGCGCGATGCGCTTGAAGCGGCGCGCAAGTCGCCGAGGGGCATCACGATCGCAACGCCCGGTTCGGGAACACCGCAGCACATCGCCGTCGAACTATTGCGAGCGCAGACCAAGCTGGACATCACCCATGTTCCATACAAAGGCGCGAGCCTGGCGACCGTGGCGGTGCTGGGTGGCGAGGTGTCGTTTGCGCTGGTGGGCGCGCCACCGCTGTTGCCCCATCTGAGCGCCGGCAAACTATTGCCACTGGCGGTCACGCAGCCAAAGCGTTCGCCCTTGTTGGCCAACGTGCCGACTGTCGGCGAGGCGATGGGAATCATGCGCGATGACGATCTGGTCGCGTGGTATGGCGTGCTTGTGCCCTCGCACACGCCTCCGGAGGTGGTGGCGCAATTAGAGAGGGCGGCTTCTCTCTATCTCAAGCAACCCGACACACGCGCCAAGTTTGCTGCGCTTGGTACCGACTTGATCGACATGCCCGGCGCCGCGTTTGCGCAGCGTATGCGCACTGAATCCGCCCAATTCGGCGAGATCGTCAAGCGCTTCGGCATCAAATCGGATTGATGCTGATACGTGTGCGCGCGAGGCTCTCGCTAATCCCCGCATTGGTGGATGATCAATCTATTCGACGGCTTGCCCCGCCCGAAATCCATGGCTGCGCTGAACCTTCCGTTGCGGCCCAACCGCCGCTGCACTGCGGACGAAAGCCTCAAATGACTCGAGCCAGCCCCTTGCTGTAAGAGGGTGCCTTCGAGCGGATCCGAAGTCCGCTGTGGCGTGCCCACGCGTAGCATCCATGAAGGCCTGGACCACGCCCAGCAAAGTGAAGGAGGACCCCTCAGTCACACCGATTGCTTCGTGCTCCCAATTGCTTTGAGCACCAGTGCCTCTGCATTCGCATCAGGTGAACGCCACCTCGATCGGACTGTGAGCCGGCAGGGTGGTCGGTGCGCTGGCGCAGCCGGACAGCAGGGCAAATGCAAGGCCCAGCAGGGCGCGATGGGAGGTGAGAAGCAGAGAAGAGCGCATGCAAGGTTCGTGCGTGTGGGGCCACAACTGTAGGAATGCTGCCGGCTCGTTCCGCCTCCGTGTTGCTACGGCTTCACTGCACCCTCGTCGACCACATGCGGCCCCGCCAAAAATAGCTTCACCGGCGTCAGCACCAGCAGGGCCTTCGCATCGTCGACCGTGCCCTGAAGCCAGCGGTCCACATCCTCGCATTCAACTAGCACAAGGCTGCGCTTGTCCTGCTTCTCAGACGGCAACAGTACCTTGGTCTTCGGCTCCACCTCAGGCTTGTGCATCCGGTTCATCAACGGATGCGCGTTCGCCTTCATCGTCAACATCGTGTAGCTGTCCACCATCTCGCCCGATTCCGGGTCGGTCCATCGGCTCCACAGCCCTGCCACACCCCATGGCGCGCCGTCCGCCCGGCGGAATTGCCACCAGACGTTCTTGCCGCTCTCCCAGTTCGGTTCATCAAAACTCGAAGCCGGCACGATGCAGCGCTGTCCGGCTCGCCAGGCGCTGCTGAAAGTCGGCCGGCTGTTGACCGATTCGGTCCGCGCATTGACGGTGCTGAGCCGCTTGGGCTTCTCGCCCGGACCGCGGGGTCGGCTTGTCGGAATGCGCGTCTCGCTGTCCGGCGGAATCATTCCCCACTGCCCCAATGCCAGCTCTCGCACGCCGTCGTCTGCCGACGCTCGGATGAACGGACCGGTTGCCAGCGGGAACAGATTGCGCCGGCTTTGGAAGGGGTCGCTGCGCGTGCGGGCACCGATGTGCCAATACGCTTCTATTTCTCGTGTCTCTGGGGAGATGTAGCGGGTGCACATGGTGTAGATGCTACGGGCTTCAGCCATTCCACAGCCGCATCTTCGGGCGGCAAACCACGAAGGTTTGCGTCATGCCACAGCTCGCTGGCCACGGCCTGAAGTTCAGACTTCTCCACCGATCGCCAGCGCTGCTGCAGGCGATCGGCGCAGGCCACGATCCAGGATTCGGCGCTCATTTGGATGGTCGGTGAGTTCATGGCGCAATGCTAGCCATATACTGGATGCATGCACAGTATTCCGCCTTATGCCACCGAGGCCGCAGTGGAGCCCGTGCCGCTCCCCTTGCCCGTGGTCGAAGGCAAGCTGCGCGCCGGATTCCCGTCCCCCGCCGACGACTTCGCCATCCGGCGCCAGGACCTCAACGACCTGCTGATCACCCATCCACTGGCTACCTTTTACTGGCAGGTCAGCGGGCAATCGATGGTCGAAGCGGGTATCGGAGACGGTGACCTCTTGGTGGTCAACCGGGCCATTACCCCGATGCACCGACACATCGTCGTGGCCCAGGTCGATGGCGACTTCACCGTGAAGTACCTCTTCAAGCGCAGCGGCCGCATCAAGCTCACGACAGCCAATCCGACCTTCCCGGAGATTACCTTCAAGGAAGGCCAGCAGCTGATCATCTGCGGTGTCGTCACTGCTGCCATCAAGCGTTTCGTGAAATAAGGGGCCGTTGTGTACGCGCTGGTCGACGGCAACAACTTCTATGTGAGCTGCGAGCGCGTGTTCCGCCCGAGCCTGCAGGGCCGACCGGTCATCGTGCTGAGCAACAACGACGGCTGTGCCATTGCCCGCAGCAACGAAGCCAAGGCACTCGGCATTGCGATGGGCGCGCCCTGGTTCCAGATCCGCCAGACCTTGCCCGATGCGGGGGTGGTCGCCTTGAGTGCCAACTTCACGCTCTACGGCGACATGAGCAACCGGATGATGGCGATCGCCGCCGGGCTCGGGCCAGGCCAGGAGATCTACAGCATCGACGAATCCTTCATCGACATGAGCACGATGCGTGGCGACCTGGTGGCCCGGAGCCACCGGGTGCGCGAGCGCATCCTGCAGTGGACCGGCATTCCCACGGGCATCGGCATCGGCGCCACCAAAACCCTCGCCAAGCTGGCCAACCATGTGGCGAAGACCGCCGACCGCAAACCCGGCAGCTACCCGATCGAGTTCGCCCGCGTATGCAATCTCAGCGCACTCCCGTCCAGCGATCTGGAGGCCGTGTTCGCAGCCACGGCGCTCGGTGAGGTTTGGGGCATCGGAAGACGCATCGGTGCGCAGTTGCAGGAAGCCGGCCTCAAGAGTGTGCTGGACGTGGTCCGGCTCGATCCGGCGATGGTGCGGGGGCGCTGGTCGGTGGTACTGGAGCGCACGGTGCGGGAACTGCAGGGGCAGCAGTGCGTCGGCTTCGAGGACGAAGCACCGGCCAAGAAGGAAATCGCCAGCACTCGAAGCTTCGGGCAGCCGGTGACCCAGCTGGCCGACCTCATCGAAGCGGTCAGCCAGTTCGCCAGCCGCGCGGCGGAGAAGCTGCGTAAGCAAGAGAGCCGTGCCGGCCAGGTACTGTGTTTCATCCGCACCAGTCCCTTTCGTCGCGACGACAAGCACTACTCGCGCTCAGTGACTGTTCCGCTGCGAAGACCAACTTCTGACACGGCAGCACTGGTGCAGGCTGCCGTGCACGGCGCCAAGGCCATCTTCAAGCCAGGCTTCAACTACGCCAAGGCGGGCGTGATGTTGCTCGACCTGCAGGATGCGTCGGTGGAGCAGCAAGAACTGGCACTTGATGACGAGCCACCGGATCGCAGGGCGCTCATGGAGACGATGGACCGGCTCAACGAGCGTTATGGGCGGGGATCGATTGCGCTGGCCAGCACGGGGAAATCGAGCGGGCAACGGATCTGGACGATGAAGCAGTCGCTGAAGACGCCGGAGTACACGACGCGGTGGGCGGATGTGCCGCGAGTGTTGGCATAGATCTGACAGGAACGCAACCCAGGTCCGCTTTGCAGCGACTGCGGTCGGTCGCTGCAGGGGGCTGGATTCACGGAGCCTGGCGCAAAGCTGTCATCGGCTCACCCAGCAGCACGGCGGCATCAATGACAGGTATCGAAAGGGCTGCAGTCATCCAGCGCGGCAGGCCACCGTTTGCACCGCCAACTCGCGGTCAAATGTCCACTGCACGAAGGGTCGAACTCACGCTCTCGACCCTGAGCCGCCGTTGAGAAGCGCCACCCGGAAGCTGCCATTGATTTGCTGCCCGCTGGCTCATCGTCCCAAACGTGCTGTTGGAAATCCCGGTCTCTGCCTACTGGCAAGCTATAGTTTGCCGAGTTGACGCGTGCCGGGTTTCGCGAGATTTTTATACCTGGATGTTTGAACAGGCTATCCCTGAAAACCTATGCTGCAAGCCACTTCCAGGAGAAATCAGTGTCCAGAATATCCCGCACGGTCCAGTTTATCCCGCAGGTTTTACGGGATACATCACGTTGGTCATCACATGACCCGCACTTACACGGTGACTGAATGAATCCGTACGTTGCACTTTTTCGTGGCATCAATGTTGGTGGCAACTGCTCTCTGTCGATGAAGGAGCTTGTTGCAATCTTGGAAGAAATAGGTGCGCGGAAGGTCAGGACATATATTCAAAGCGGCAACGCAGTATTTGATAGTGCCGAAAAGAATTTGGTACGACTTTCCAAGCAACTCGCCGATGAAATTGTAAAGCGCCGTGGCTTTGAACCACATGTACTTATTCTCACCCTCGAAGCACTCGCCAAGGCCATCGCGGAAAACCCATTTCCGGAGGCTGTAAACGATCCGAGTAGTTTGCATCTCGGATTTCTCGCCTCTCCACCCAAGAGCCCTGATCTCGAAAAGCTCTCCAGTTTGAGAAAGGAGAGCGAACGGTTTCAACTAACCGAGAGCGTGTTCTACTTGCATGCGCCTGAGGGTGTCGGCAGATCGAAACTTGCGGCAAGCTCCGAGAAGCTTTTGGGTGTCCCAATGACTGATCGCAATTGGAGAACGGTTTGCAAAGTCATGGAAATGACAGGATCGTGAACGCGACGCCCAACCCTGCGGTCAACCGGACCTTGCGCATAAAGCCGCGCAAGGCCGGTTACCTTGAACGTTGAGAGTCCGCTTTCATCTGCCGCCACAGGCCGATCCTGGCCGAGAACAGCCCAACGACGTTGCGGTGAAAAGTGCAGATTGCAGCACAAGGCGCAAACCTTCCCGCAGCGCCATGTTCAAGCTCATTCAAATCGAAATTGATAGCTGGTAGCGCACGTCCATCAAGCGCTAGAGGCCGTTCTCTCTTGATATTTTCACTGCTGCGGGCTTTTCGCGGCACCCGGCTGGGACAGGGTGCAGCGGTCCATGAGGCCACGCCCTTTGTTCCGGGATTGGGGTCGGATCATGATGCAGCGCAGCGAAATCCGTGCTCAGACCCTATTCACGCAATATGGGGCGCAGTGCGGTTCGTGCTTATTGGCACGCCTGCCTGTGTTCGCAAGAGAAAATCTTGGCAGCCCAGAATTCCTGCCCTTTGAGGAGCTTCTGGCGACAGGCTCCTTTCGTTTGGCTCGCAGGAAGGCGCAGGTCAAATCAACAATTGTCTGCATTGAGTCAGTTGCGCCGTAGACTTTGGATGCGAACTAGTTGTCCATTGGATCAGATTGAAAGCCCATGAAACCCTTGCATTCCAACGCTGCCATTCCGGGGCGAATCCGTCGTTGGCTGGCGGTAGTAGCGGTGCTAGTGGGCATGGCCTTGCTGGTAGGTTTTGGCTGGCGGGCGTGGAAGCAGATTCAGTTCAACCAGCGGGTTGCTCGCGGCGAAGTGCAAGTGGAGACTTTGAGGGGCTGGATGACGCTGCCCTACATCGAGCGTGTGTATGGCGTGCCGCAGGTCGAGCTGCGTCAGGCTTTGGGTTTGCCCGCCACCGGCTTTGATGACCGAAGTGTTCACGACTGGGGCAAGGAAGCCAACCTGGACCCCGTAGCAGCCCGTCGCACCATTGAAAAGTTGATTCTGGAACGCGCGCCGCCCACAGGAGCGGCGAAGTGACGGAAATCACCGATTTCCTGCTCACCAGCCTGCTGAACCACGGTGCGCTTGTTTTGGGGAGCACCTTGTTTCTGGCGGCTTTGGGCGTGCCATTGCCCGCCACGATGTTGGTGGTGGCCACCGGGGCTTTCAGCAAACAAGGCGTGTTGAGCCTGCAAGTGGCCGCAGGAGTCGCCGTGGTGGCGGTCGTCGCGGGCGATGGCTGCTGCTACCTGTTGGGCCGGCTGGTGGGTGAGCGACTCACGTCGCGGTGGAAAGGCTCGAAGGTTTGGCAATCAGCCGACCAACAGTTTGGGCGCTGGGGCATATGGAGCGTCTTCCTGAGCCGGTTCTTGTTCACACCCATCGCCCTGCCGGTGAATTTGATGGCTGGCTCCACCCTGTTCCCCTGGCATCGCTTCCTGGTCGCCGTGGTGTTGGGAGAGGTGATTTGGGTGTTGTTGTACGGCGGCCTGGGGCTGTTGTTTGCCGACAGCTGGGAGGCGTTGAGCCAGATGGCGAGCGATCTGTCTGGCGTGCTGGTGGGGCTATTGCTGCTGGGTGTGGGGGGGTACGCCCTGTTGCGTCGTCGCTAAGCCCGCCGCAGATGGGCCGGCAGCACCGGCAGTGGTGCGCATCGCCGTCACTTTCGCATGAATGAAGTTCACAAAGTGCATGGAAATCGCGTTGCGTGAGGTATTGGCTGGCCACACGGCGTAGACCCCTGCCGACGCCAGGTGCCAATCAGGCAGCAGCTCGACCAGCCTGCCCGCCGCGAGATCTTCCGCCACCATGAAATCGATCGCAGCGAACACACCGGCACCTGCAATGGCGAACTGCCTGGCGGTCTGGACGTGGTTGGTGGACAGTCGGCCAGCAAGCGGAATCCGGTGCGTGGCGCCTTCTGGCCCGATGAAGTCCACAAAGCGCGCGAGGATGGTCTCCTGGACCCAGGGCCACTTCATGAGGTCGACTGGGTGTTGCGGACTGCCCAGCCGCTCAATCAGCTCAGGCGCGGCGCACACGCGCCGCTGCACACTGAAGAGCTGGCGGGCACGCAGCGCAGAGTCGTCCAGCCAGCCAATGCGGATCGACACATCAAAACCCGCCTCGATCTGGTTCCTGCGCTCGTCGTCCAGACACAGCTCCACTTCCACTGCCGGGTATTCGGCGGCAAACGCCAGGACATCGTCCACAAACGGCCCCGCGCCCAGCAGGGCCGGCGCGCCCACTCGCAGACGCCCGGAGAGCTCGATCTGGCGGTGGGCCACGCTGTTCAGGCCTTCTTCGGCGGCTTCCAGAGCGCGGGCACACGAAGCGTGAAACACCCGGCCGTCGTCGGTCAGCGACAGGCGCCGAGTCGAGCGGTACAGCAAAGCGCAATCCAGCCGCTTCTCCAGTCGCGAAACGTGGTGGCTGATCACCGAGGGCGACAAACCCAGCTTGGTGGCGGCGCCTCGGAAAGAGCCCTCGGTGACAACGGTCGCAAAGACAGCCATGCTGCGCAGGTCGTCGAGCATTATTCGATCTTATGAACTAAAGAAAATCAACTAACCCATCTTATCAAACAGACCTCTATTGGAAACAATGTCTCCATTCCTCAAAAACACCCTTTGAACTCAAAGCAGAGACCCTCCGTGAACACCACCCCTTCCACCACCGATCCAGCCGCCGCGCCCGTGAGACGCAAGCCGACACTGCGTGCGGTCAAGGTGCGCAGCCTCGAAGACATCGGACCCCGGATGCGGCGGGTCACCTTCTTTGGCGAAAGCCTGGAAGGCTTTGGGCCACCGAAGCCGGGCAGCCACATCAAGCTGTTCTTTGGCGACCTGGCTCCCGACTGGCAGCCGGCACCCGGGCAACCCCGCCCACTGACGCGGACCTATACGCCGCGCTATTTCGATCCGGTGCGCCGTGAACTGGTGGTGGACTTTGTGCGGCACGGTGAAGGCGTGGCGTCCGAATGGGTGGAACACGCCCAGGTGGGCAGCGCTCTGATCGTCGCGGGCCCCGGCGGTGGACAGGTGTTTCCCGACGACCTGCGCCATCTGGTGCTGCTGGCCGACGAGTCTGCCTTGCCGGCCGTGGGCACCATCCTCGACAACTTGCCACAAACTTGCCTGGTGACGCTGTTTGCCGAAGTGGAAAGCGCCGCCGATCGGTACAACCCCAGCCTGCTGGCGTCGCCCGACATACGCTGGCTGGTTCGATCGCCCTCTCGAGCCGCTCCGGGCAGCTTGTTGCTACAAGCTGCGCACGGCCTGACTTTGCCCGCGGGAGCCATGGGCTGGGTGGCTTGTGAGGCGGGTGCCATGCGCGCCATCAAGAACGTGCTGTTGAATCAGCGCGACGTCGATCAAGCCCAACTCGTGACCCGCGGCTACTGGAAAGCGGGTGAGAGCGACCACCCTGACCACGACACGGGCGACTGAGGCGGGTAAACCTGCCCGCCCGCCTCGGACGGACGACTGGACCACATTCAAAACGGAGTTTCAAAATGCCCATACTGCAAACCCATTCGCCCGAAATCCTGAAGATGCAAGGCCTGCACCTTTTCCACGGGGGCATGTCCAATTGTTCGATGCGTGCGCGGCTGTTGCTCGACGAAAAAGGCCTGACGTGGACCTCTCACCCCCTGGATCTGGGGAAACAGGAGAACTTGGCGGATTGGTATTTCAGGATCAACCCCAAAGGCCTGGTACCTGCACTGGTGGACAACGGCGTGCCAGTGACGGAGTCGGCCGACATCCTGTTCTACCTTGAGAAAAAGTTTCCTCAACCCTCCTTCACGCCCGTGAGCACCCAGGACCAGGCGGCCATGAACGAATGGGTTGACCTCGCCTCCCAATTGCACATGAAGGCGATCAAGACCTATGTCTACGGATCGACCGGTAGCGCCACCAAGAAGCGCTCCGACATGAAGCGGTACGCTGAAATCGAGCCCGACAAAACGTTGGTGGCATTTCACCAGAAGACTCTGGACGGCATTTCCAAGGAAGAAGTCGCACAGGCGGCAGATCTGCTCGAGGCTGTGTTTGCACGTATGGAGACACGACTGAAAGACCACGACTATCTGGTTGGCGATCGCATCAGTCTGGCCGATATCGCCTGGGTTCCACAGTACGTGGTGCTGTCAATGGTCGGTTTTGATTTTTGTCCGTATCCCAGCATTGAGGCGTGGAATCAGCGCATCAGTGAACGACCAACCTACAAGTCCGCCATCAGCGATTGGCTCCCCAAGGTGCCTCCGTGGCAGGTGGTCCGATGATGCAACCGACTTCGTGGTGGCGCCGTCACCAGGTTGATTGAGCACTGCGCCACCTACCTGCTCTTTGGCACGGCTACAGAAATCTGTACCCCAACTTTCAACCAGAACCACCATGTTTCGAAAAATCGTTGCCGTCACCATGTTTGTTTCGTTCATCGCCATGTCCACCTCGGGCCTGCTGATGTTCGTGATTGACCGCACCTCGTTCACTTTGCAAATGCACCCGGTACACAAGGTATTCGGCCTGCTGATGGTGGTGACTGCGCTGGCGCACATTACCTTCAATTTCCGTAGCTTGAAGGCCCATGTGAAGGCCCGCGCTGGCACCATCGCTGGCGGGGTGCTGGTGGCCGCGCTGGTCGGTCTGTATGCCGTGGCGATGAGTAACTCTGTGCCCACCGACACGGCTGCCGCGCTGGACGCACTCTCACACAAAGCCGAGCAGCAGATGGAAGGCCAATAGGGCCACAGGCCTTTGACGCACCGCTGTTGGACACCCCACTTCTTGCGGATTCCTCAGGACATCACCATGAAAATCGCCATCACAGCCGCCAGCGGACAACTGGGCGCTGCCATCGTCAAAGCCACCACGCAACTCGTAGGGGCCGACAACGTGGTCGCAGTGGCCCGAACCCCTGCGAAGGCGAAAGCCTTGGGCGTTGAGGTTCGCCCAGGCAGCTACGACGATCGCAGCGCTTTGCAGCAGGCCTTTGCCGGCATCGACGCCGTGTTGCTGGTCTCGGGCATGGACGCGCCGGAAAAACGCATCGAGCAACACCGCAACGTGATTGAAGCGGCCAAGGCCGCAGGCGTTCGCAAGCTGATCTACACCAGTGTGCAAGGACCGGAAGTGGATTCGACTTTTTCGCCGATCGTGCAAAGTAACCGCCAGACCGAGGAAGACGTGAAAGCCAGCGGGCTGGACTGGGTGATCGGCCGCAACGGCATCTATATCGAACCCGATGTCGAATACATCGACAAATACCAAGCCAAGGGCGAGGTTGCCAACTGCGCGGGCGCCGGGCTGTGCGGCTACACCACCCGCTCCGAACTGGCCTGCGCCTATGCACACCTGCTAACCGAGCCGAAGCACAACGGTCACACCTACAACCTGCACGGCGAAGCGATTTCGCAAGCCGCCCTGGCGCAATATCTGAGCGATGCCTTTGGCGTACCCTTGCGCTACCGGCCCATGGAAGTCGAAGCCTACCGGGCCGATCGAATCGCTGAACTGGGCGGCTTCATTGGCAATGTCATCGCGGGTATCTACCAGGGAATTCGCACGGGTGCCTACAACGCACCGAGCGATTTTGCGCAGGCCGCTGGTCGGGCGCACAAGAGCTGGAGCGCCTATTTCCAATCGCTGAAAACCTGAACAAGGCATCACCAAGGCGCCTTGGCAACAAGCTGCCGCAATTGCAGCACACCGGCTTCGGCGGCCGCTGAATTCAACCGTTGTGTGGCCGGTTTCAAAACGGGTCGTTGGCAGTTCCTGGCCGAGAGCGTAAACCTGGCGGCATGCTTGGAAGCTGACCTTCATCGTCGCCCGACACCCGTGCAGCCTCATCGGTGGCTGGTAACCCAACGCCTTGGGAGTGCATCCTGTTGAGCCCTCAACTCGATAGGAGATCATCATGGAAACCGAAGGCCAAACCGCACATCGCGAGCCGTGGAACAAAGGAAAAATCGTCGGGCAAAAGGCTCCCTTCAAGGTGAAAGACATCTGGGCACTGCGCGTACGTCTTCAGATGGAGAGGCGGGTTCGTGAACTCGCGCTGTTTAACCTCGGCATTGACAGCAAACTGCGTGGATGCGATCTCGTTGCCCTCAAAGTCCGCGACGTATCCCACGGCGACCAAGTGGCTACGCGAGCCATCGTCATGCAGCACAAGACCAAACGCCCCGTCCAGTTCGAGATCACGGGAGTCACCGGGGAAGCTCTTCAAGCGTGGATCAAGCAAGCAGCGCTGAAGTCAGATGACTTCCTATTCCCCAGCCGACTCCATGAGTCGCCCCATTTGGGCACCCGCCAGTACGCCCGCATTCTTGGACACTGGGTGGAGGAGCTAGGGTTGGATCGATCAGAGTATGGGACTCATTCGATGCGAAGGACCAAAGCAACGTTGATCTATCGACGGACCAAGAACCTGCGAGCTGTGCAGTTACTGCTCGGCCATTCCAAACTTGAGTCCACCGTGAGGTACCTGGGTATCGAGGTCGATGACGCCCTCGAGATCTCAGAGCAGACAGAAATCTGATTTGATCGATATGAGAGGCCATGTCCCAGTGCAGGGGGGTGGCCGCGTTCAATGGCAGGTATGTGGAGCCCGTCCGAAGTAGTGTTCTCGGCCATTACCAGTCGGTCAAGCTGTCACATGAAACCGGTCGTTGGATCGCCAGCCCACTCGGCGATCAAATCTCACGTAGACCAGAAGAACGGCCCGTGACCAGACTTGCTTCAAGCTCGCAAGGAATAGGCCGTGCCGCGGTCCATTTGGTCGCGCCGGAGTAGGCTGTCCTGTGCTGCGCGCAAGATTATTGATACTCGCTTGATCGTTGGTCGCCCCCGCACCCCGACCATGAGACGCGCACCGGGCCATCGAGCATGACAGAAATGTCATTCACGGAAGTTCTCCGGACGCGTCCGGGGCGGGTTGTAATGTCGGAAACGTCTTCCTTCGGCACCACGATCCGCGCTACACGCAAATGCTGCCGGCGTTCCACTACCGGACTGCCGGCTGACATGCCGTTGGACACCCATGAAAATCTTGGTCATCGAGGACGAGAAGAAGATTTCGGACTTCGTCTGCTCAGGCTTGACGGAACGCGGATTCGACGTGGAGGCCTGCGACAACGGCAACTCAGGCTTCGAGCTGGCCCGCCGTGGCGGACATGACGTGATCGTGCTGGACCTGATGCTGCCCGGGCGAGACGGCTTGTCAGTGCTCCGGGGTCTGCGCGAGGAGGGCGTCCCAACACCGGTGATCTTGCTGACAGCGCGCAACGAACTCGGCGACCGCATCGAAGGTCTCAATCTGGGCGCCGATGACTACCTGGCCAAGCCCTTCTACGTGGAGGAACTGGCTGCCCGCATCCAGGCCCTGCTGAGGCGCTTGTCCGGAGAGCGGCAGAACGTCGTCCAGGTCGGTCCCTTCAAGCTTGACCGCATCACACGAGAGGTCACGAGCCGGGGACGGACGATCGAGCTCACCCCCCGCGAGTTCGCCCTGGTCGAATACCTGATGCGCTCGGCTGGCCGCGTGCTGACGCGCACGCAGATCCTCGAGCACGTGTGGGGGTATGACTTCGATCCGAACACGAACGTGGTCGATGCATGCATCCAGAGGATCCGCAGGAAGATCGAGTCCATTGACGCTGGCGCGCAAGCCGACTCGCCGATCGAATCCGTGAGGGGCGTCGGCTACCGCTTCAGGCAGTTGCCATGAGGTGGGGCATGCCGTCGTTCCGGGTCCGCATCTTTTTGGTCACGGCCTTGATCGTGGCGCTGGTGCTGGCCAGCGTGGCACTGTTCAGCTGGTCCAGTGTGCTGGCGTTCGAGACCCAGAGGCTGGACAGACGCCTGTGCGATGAAGCCAGGCGATTGGCTGGCTCCCTGCCCGCCAGCGACCTGGACCATCTGGGCGCCGACATGGTGGCCAAGCTGCGGCTGAAATCTCCTGAGCAATTGCTGTTGGCGTTTGATGGGTCGGGCGGTACACAAAAGCTCAGGTCGGCCCACTGGCCCGACGCGCTGGATATCGATGGCCTTGCATGGGGCAACCATGCTTTGGACGCAGATCCGCAGCGCCCGTCCGACGCACCACTGCGCAGCGCCTGTGCGCTGGCCAGCTTCGATTTGGCCAGCGACCGCTGGCGCGCCGGGCTGGTGAGCATCGGGGTCGAGCGCGGCTTCGTCGCCGCAGACCTGGCCTCGATTCGCAGCGACATGCTGGGCGCCTGGCGCCAGGTGGCGACGATCGCGCTGCCGCTCTCGCTGATCTTGACGGGGCTGGGGGCCTGGCTGTTGTCGGGCCTGGCGCTCAAACCCGTCGTACGCCTGCGCGACGCGATGAAATCGGTCGACGAGAAGGCACTCGATCAGCGCCTGCCCGCAGAACACGAAGACCGCGAGTTCAAGCAGCTGATCTCTTCATACAACAAGATGCTGGATCGCCTGGAGACGAGTTTTCACCAGGCTTCGCGCTTCTCGGCCGATGCCGCGCACGAACTCAGGACGCCACTGACCATTCTGCAAGGCCAGCTCGAACGCGCGCTGCAGAGTACCGACGACCAAAACCTTCAGTTGAACCTGATCGAGATGCTGGACGAGGTCGGGCGCCTGTCGGCCATCTCCAGAAAATTGCTGCTGCTGTCGCAGGCCGACGCCGGCCAGCTAGGTTTGCAGCGCAAGCCGGTGAACCTGAGCGATGCCTTGAACGAGCGCATCGACGAGGTAAAAACCTTTGGGATGGACGTGACGCTTTCAGCCGAGGTGGCAGACGGGCTGATCGTGCAGGCCGACGAGCAGCTGTTCGGCCAGCTGCTCAACAACCTCACCGGCAATGCGCTCAAGTACACGCCGGCAGGGGGCTGGATCAGGTGGCGCGCGCGGGCCACGCCTACGGGTGTCGAGGTCGAGATGGCGAACTTCGCGCCTGGCCTGACAGCCGGAGACCGCTCGCGCTTCTTCGAGCGCTTCTTCCGTGGCGATGCAGCGCGCAGCCGGCAGGTCGACGGCCTGGGCCTCGGGCTCAGCCTGTCGCGGGTCATCGCTCGCGCCCATGGCGGCGACCTGACGCTGGCGCCCGGCGTTGACGATGTGCTGGTCTTGCGACTGCTTCTTCCTGCGGGAACCTAGGACACATCGGCAACGGGTTCGGAGTACGGCGGCAGCAGCGACGGCCACCGACAGTTTCGCCTTCGTGACGAAGATGTCATCTTTGAAGGCGCACGCAGCTCTACGATGGCGCGATACCCGGGGAATATGCCTCGTCCACCGCTACAGGAGCATCCGCATGAAGCCATCCACACGACACCTCGCCCAGCGCCTGGCTGGGGCTTGCCTGGCCGCCTGCCTGCCGCTGGCCGCGGCGGCAGGCCAGTTCAAGGCCGAGGTCTGGGTCGACAACTGGTTTTCGCTGCATGTCGGAGAGCGCTTCGTGGGCGAGGACTCGGTGCCGATCACCACCGAACGCTCGTTCAACGCCGAGACGCTGCGCTTCGACGCGGACTACCCGCTCGTGCTGAACTTCACCATCAAGGATTTCAAGCAGAACGACACCGGGCTGGAGTACATCGGCAGCCCTCGACAGCAGATCGGCGATGGCGGCTTCATCATGCAGGTCACCGATGCCGCGACGCAGAAGGTGGTGGCCGTGTCGAGCAGTGCGGTCAAGTGCCTGGTAATCCACAAGGCGCCGCTCAATCCGAGTTGCGTGTCGAGCAGCCAACCCACGGTGGCCAGTTGCGGTGCAACCATCCTCGAGGAGCCTGCCAACTGGAAGGCGGCCGATTTCGACACCAGCGGCTGGCAAAGCGCCACCGTCTACAGCGCCGCCGATATCGGCGTCAAGGACGGCTACCACGACATCAGCTGGGACCCCGCCGCCCGCCTGATCTGGACCACGGACCTGAAGGCTGACAACACCTTGTTGTGCAAGCTCACGGTCACCGCACCGTGACCGGCCTGGTGCCCGATCCATGTGGAAGTCGATCATGAAGTCCCCACGCCCCCACCCCGCTATTCGGGCCCTGCTGGCCGCCGCTGCCGTGGCGTGCGGCGTTGGCAGCGTAACGAATGCCATGGCCGACACGGCCGCCACCGCCGCTGAGTCGAACCGCTTTGCCCTTGCCAGCGAAGCCGCGCAGGACGGCAGCCTGCCGGACAGCTATACCTGCGACGGCGCAGGCTCGAGCCCTGCATTGACTTGGTCCCACGCACCCGCAGGCACCGCCGAGTTCGCGGTGCTGATGAGCACGGTGCCGCCGGATGGCATCACCAAGTACAACTGGGTGCTCTACGGCATACCGGGCGCCACGCGCCATCTTGCCAAGGACAGCCAGGGCGTCGGCACGCCGGGCATGGGCAGCAACGGTTCCAGCCTGGCCTATCAACCGCCTTGTTCGAAGGGGCCTGGCCCGAAAACCTACACCTTCACGGTGTACGCGCTGTCTGCTGCGCCGGTGTTGCCCAAAGGGTCGGCGGTGTCGGGCGCCAAGCTGCTGAGGGCAATGTCATCGATCACGCTGGGCACGGCGACCCTCGGCCTCGACCACACACGATCGGGCAGCAGCGCAAACACGCCACCACCATCACCACCGACAGCAGCAACAGCAGCAACAGCAGCAACAACAACGACTTCAGGTGGCCAGAGCCAGGCGTGTGTGATTGTGGCCAACTCGCTCATGGCATCGACCACCGGGGTGGCCACCGTCGAATGCGACGCTACCTATGCCTATGTCGCGTCCAACGGTTTGCCCACACACACCATGATGGACGGCATCGTTGCCAGCAACCTGCAGGTGCCGATCGCGCAGAACTTCTTCGGCGCCAACGCGTGGAAGATCCCGCTAGCACCCGCCATCGCCGCGACCACCACCACCGCGAACGACGGCCCGGTCGGTGTGGCCATCAATGGCGTGCCGATCTTCAACCCCTGCAAACAAGGCGGCTGCCAGAACGGTGACACCAGGGCGCTGGGCGAACTCGATTTGTGCAACGGCCACGCCGGCCGAGCCGACGACTACCACTACCATGCCGCCCCCACGTGCATGATGGCCGGCAAGCCCGCCGGCTACTGGGATACCCACCCGCTGGGCTGGGCACTCGATGGTTTTGCGATCTTCGGCTACAACGACGCCGAGGGCCGCGTGGCTTCGCGCGATGAGGTGTGTGGTGGCAACACAAGCCCCGTCTCCAACGCACCCACGGGCTACAGCTACCACGTGACCGACGAAGCGCCTTACGTGTTGTCCTGTTTCAGGGGCACGCCCAGCCCGGACCTGGCCGGCCAGGGCGCCAAGTTTTCGCCGATTCGGCAGCCGCCGGTGCGACCCTTCGGCGTCTCGGCGATGACGCTGGTGACTGACGCCGCCGATGGCTACCAGGTGCTCCAGTTCCAGTCGGACCGCCCGTTCACCAGCACCGCAACCGGCAGCGACAGTTACGCCAACAGCGCAGGCAGCTATCACATTCGCTACAAGGCTGTCACCGGTACCGAGCTGACGACCCTGCTCGCGCAGCGCCAGCACGCCGGCAAGTCCCAGTGCTGGAACTTCCAGTTCACCACCAGCGCCGGGCTCACCACCCAGCCCACCGTCTCTTACTGCCGTTGACCATGGCACCGTTCAAGCACCTTTTTGCTGGCTTGCTGTGCATGTTGCTGACCATGACCGGCGTCGGGTCGGCCGGCGCACACGGACTGGCAGAAAACCGCGCCACGCTCGTGCTGCGCGACCAGAACCATGTCTCGGTGACGCTGTTCATCACGTTCTCCGAAGCCTTGCATCGCGTGCTTGCGCCGGAACGCAGTTTTCAGGAATTCGTTCTGGCCTATGCGGCGATGCCGCCAGAGACTTTCAAGGCAGCGCTGCGCAAGGCGCAGAGCCAGTTCCAGGCCGAGACTCGCGCTGAAACCGCTGATGGCCATCAGCTCTTGTTCGAACGCTGGACCTGGCCCGAACCCGCCGCCGTGCAACAGGCGCTGCGCGAACGCGCCATGCAGGCGTTGGTGGCGCCAGATGACCACGCGCACGAGGCGGCGCTCGAAGTCCGGGCCGAATGCCAGGCCGCCAAGGCCATCCACTCGGTTCGCGCGACGTTCCCGTCAGCGTTTGCGCGTGTCTTGGTCGTTTCATACCAGCCAAAGCAGGTCTGGGTCGAACCTCAGCGCGCATCTCCGGAGATCACGTTCTAGACGCCTCACGCCCGGCCAAGTCCTGGGATACCGGCCGCCGACGCGAAAGTGATGGCGTCGGACGGGGGGTAAATCAGCAGAGGGGTGAGGGCGCTACGAACGTCTGCATCCTTGGCGGCGGAATGTCAGCTCAGGGTCGACAGCACCAGTTCAGCCCATGTGACAGCGGTCATTCATGGATGGCTTTTTGGCAATGAGCATCGAGTGCCCGGTCTCGGCGGTACAGCAGTCATAGGTGTCGTCGCCTGTTGGATGTCCGGTCTTGGTCGCGGCAGTCACGGTGACCGCCGAATCCGAATGACTCAGATCAGTCTGAAGCGGCCCGTCGTGGGCGCCGATCCCAGCCGCGCGATCGAGTTTAAGTTCGCTTCTCCTTCGTTCAATCTTTCTTGCCAGAGCGCGTTGAGGTCGGTTGCCTCTTTGCTGCGACCAAACGCTTCTTCGTTGCTGGCGGCTGCGCGGCTGACGCCGACAGCAGCGCTCCAAGTGCGGCGCGCCGCACCGCCGCCGGTGCGATCCTGAAATGATCAAGCAACTGCTGCTCATCCGCAGTGATCGGGAGCGGCGGAATCCCTTCGCTGTTCCCGGTAAGCACGTACAGCACGTCGACGCCTACGGCCGCCACCGCTGACAAGTAATCGGCATCAGGCCGACGCACATCCATCTCGTAGTTGAACTGGCTCTTGCGCTGTGTTCCGCCGAGCTCGGCCAGATTCGACTGGCTGTGCCCCAATCGTTCGCGCTCTTCGCGCAACCTGGACCCAATTGAACTCATATATTCCTTGCAAATGGGTTCATACGTACCCATAATCCAGCTCAGCGCAGCAACTCGATGCCGCGACCTCAACAAGTTGAGCTGGAGGTTACCAGACGTGCATCCCGAACAAATCAAGGCCCTGATCCGCATCCAAGGCACCACGCCGGCAGCCATTGCGGACGAGTTGCAGGTCTCGCGATCGATGGTCAGCCACGTCATCGTCGGAAGCGCGAAGTCAGCCCGTATCGCTCTAAAAATCGCCGCCATCACCGGCGTTCCGGTGGCCGAACTGTGGCCGCCTACTCCTGCCAAGCCCACCCTGCGCCGGCCCAGCGCTCCCCACTCCGGGGGCGTGTCATGAGGAGTGGCCGGATCCACCTGCCCCGTGCGCCCTGCTGTGTCAGAAGGCCGTCATGGGTGGCGCACCTCAATCACGCGCCGCATGTTTGCCGAATGCGAACAGCGCCGGCATGACGGGTTGATGGACTGTGGCGTACCGACGGCGTGACCTCTTCAGGCGCAAGACCGGTCAGGTCGTCTATCTAAGTTTGAATTTTGTCGCAAGGACCGCGATGGCGCCAGTCATCGCGGTGGGAACTGTTTCGTGTGCGAATCCGGTCTGGTTGCGGGTCGACGGCAGTTCCCAAGGCGCCGTTCTTGGTCTCTTCGCTTGCGACTGCGTGGAATTCGGTGACGGGAATGGTTTCGTTGCCGATGGTTTGTTTTTGACTTTTCGGAGGATCGTATGACTTCAGTTTCGTGGATTTCTATTGGCGCGCAGGGCGCACGCATCGCTGCTTTGGTGGCACTGGTTGGCTTGTCTGCGTGGGCGATGCCGGTGAAGGCCCAGCTCGGCGCACCGGATGTCGCCGGTGTACGTCTGGGCGCCTCCGCAACCGAGGTGGAGCAGACGCTTCGCGCACTCGACCCGCGCTTCAAGTTTCTGAAGATCTACTTTGCCGAGGCCAACGGCAAAGCCAGCGCGTCGGTGGCGGCGATCAAAGCCGCCGTCCAGCAAGGCGCCGATCTGCGCGGGATCGACTGGAAGCGCGAGAACGGCTTTGCCGTGTACTTCAGCGAGAGCACCGGTCAGGCGTACGCCATCTACCGGCAAGCGGCCAACCCGCAAGGCATCTCCATTCCGCAGACGGAGGCGGCTCTGACAGCGAAGTACGGGCCCACCCGCGGGCTCTATCCCGGCATCTATGTGCGCAATGTCGATGCGGCCGGCAAACCCTCCGACAGTTGCGGTGGCAGCGGCTTTGGCTGGCAGGGTGGCCCCGGTGGCTACGACTCCAAGTGCGGGCAAGCCCTCAAGGTTCAGTTCGATCCCAAGGCGCCGGGTGTGGCGGCGGGATTTCAGACATGGCTGCTGGACCACCAACTGGCCAAGGCGGCGCTCGAAGCGTCGCGGGCCAAGCAGCAGGCAGCGGCGCAAGAGGCTGGACGCAAGCAGCAAGTGTCGATTCGCGGCAACAAGCCGGCGCTCTGAGCAGGGATGAATGCCATGACGATTCTGTCCATCCCCATCCCCATCCCCATCCCCATCCACCGCGCTGCACGCTGCGCGCTATTGATCACGGGCGCCGTCCTGATCGCCGCCTGCAGCGGTGAGCCCTCCGCCTCCGACATCGAGAAGGCCGTTCTCGCCAACGCCGCCCAGGGCGCTGCGCAGATGGCGCAACTGTCACGTGGTTCGTCGAAGGGCTTCATGCCGCAGGTCCATGGCGTCAAGAAGATGGGGTGCCGCAAAGAGACCGATGCCGCCTACCAATGCGACGTCGAACTCGACTTGACGCCACCGCAAGGTACACGCGGGAAGGTGCCAATGGGCATGCGATTCGTCAAGGGATCGGACGGCTGGGTTGCAGCGCGTTGAGCGCGATCACCGGTCCGCCTTCACACACAGCTCTGAGCGGCGGCACGCTGCCGTATTTCTCTTCTCTCCAAAACCTATGAAGCACCCCGCCCTGATCGTTGTCCTCGCCGCGGCGACTCTTTACAGTTTCACGACCACCCTGGCTGCAGCACAGCCCGCGCCTCTAACTTATTCGCAGCTCGTGGCGGAGGCGCGTCGAATGGAGCGTTTGGAGGGGAGCGAGTACGTAATCTCCAACGAAGTTCTGTTCAAACGCGCGCGTCTGAACCTGAAGCCAGCGGGTGGGGGAAGTGACACGCTCTATGTCGTAAAGCGCGACGAGATCGGGTTCGTCTGCGCGCCGGCCGTAAAGAAATTCAAGGGCGGCTGGGTCGAGGGCGAGATCGACAAGCATGAGGCCGGCGGTGACGGCGGTCACTTCTTCACGCTGTCGGGCTGCCGGCGTGTGGAGTGAGCGTTGGTCGCTCCGCGATCAAAGCTAAGCAGCCTGTCGTGCGCATGGTGCAACGATGTCTAGCTCCAGGATAAACACACCCTTCTCAAAGAGGGAGCCCGCGCCGGAGGGGTCGGGGAACCGACCGGCGATCCTTTTCTTCGGCGATCCGCATGGCGATTTCGAGCCCGTGCTTAAAGCCGTCAAACGCCTGCGTCCCGAAGCCATCGTCCTGCTGGGTGACCTTCAGGCGCAGCGCCCCCTTCACATCGAACTCGCGTCGATCAGGGGTGCGACCGCAATCTGGTTCATCCATGGCAATCACGATAGCGACACGGACGAGGACTTCGATCACCTGTTCCACTCCGAGCTCGGCGATCGCAATCTGGACGGCCAGGTCCAGGTCATTGCGGGCTACCGTGTCGCCGGCCTGGGTGGGATTTTCAGGGACAAGATCTGGAACCCTGCCCTGCCCTTGCATCAGGCCGCGTTCGACTCGGCGCAGCGCATGGCAGCGTCGGCGCGAAGGGGGCGAGCCGGGACCGAAGTCGACCTGCGAACGACCTGGCGTGGGGGGATTTTGCGCAAGCACCACTCGAGTATTTTTCCGGATGTTTATCGAAGGATGTGCGCGTTGCGCGCAGACATCCTTGTGACGCACGAAGCACCCTCGGCGCATGCTCACGGCTTCCTAGTCATTGACGAGTTGGCGGTCCACCTTGGCGCGCAGTTGGTGGTGCACGGTCATCACCATGAGTCGATTGATTACCGCAAGGCCGGCCTCATCGGTCCCGATTCACCTTTTCTTGTCCATGGCGTTGACAAAGGTGGATTCCTGGCGTGGCCGGCAAGGACGCCCGCATGAAGCTGCTCGTCCTGTCAGACCTGCATCTGGAGTTCGCACAGTTCCGTGTGCCGGACGTGGAATTTGATGTCGTCGTTCTGGCCGGTGACATCGCGGTTCCGGCGAGCAAGGTGCCGTTCTGGGCATGCAGATCCACAAACTTCGGGGAATCGACGCCGATCGTCTTCGTGCCGGGCAACCACGAGTTCTACGGCGGGGTTATGTCGAGCACGCTGACGGACTTGCGGCGGGCCTCGGTGGGCACCAATTTCCACGCGCTCGACTGCGGCGAGCTCGTTCTGGGCGGCGTTCGCTTTCTGAGTTGCACGCTCTGGTCAGACTTTGCAGTGCGCATCGACACGCCCCAGGATGCACAAAGCGATCCGGAACGCTCGGCGCGCGAGGCGGGGCTTGTTCTTGCGGATTTCAGGGCCATTCATCTGACGGACCACGATGAGGACAACACGTTGCAGTGGCCCCGCCGAGGCGCGCGGCGCCTCTTCACGCCGCAAGATTCGATTGCGTTGCATCACGCGCATCGCGCGTGGCTTCGGCAGAAGCTCCACGAGCCCTTCGATGGCCCTACGGTAGTTATGACCCATCACGCGCCGCATCGCGGTTCCTTGGCGCCACAGTACGCCGCCGATTGGGTCTCCGGGGCGTTCGTGAGCGAGTTGCCCCCGGACTTCTTCGAGGTGCCTGCGCTCTGGGTTCATGGTCACACCCATACGAGCTTCGACTATCGGGTGGGTGAGTGCCGCGTGATTTCCAATCCGCGTGGCTACGGGTTGGCTGGGCGTCAGAAGCCCGAGAACGAGCGATTCGATCCTTCGCTCGTCATCGAAGTGCCGGTTTCAGGCGCAGTGGACCAGCGTATCGAGGTTGAGAAATGACAGCCGCTGACAGCGATGTCGGGCCTCAGCTGCTTCGCTTCGAACGCAACTGTCAAGGACGTGATTTGGCAGTTGGCGACATCCATGGCTGCTTCGGCGCTTTGATGACCGCGCTCAATGCGATCTGTTTCTCGCCTGCGACAGACCGCCTGTTCGGCGTCGGCGATCTCGTTGACCGAGGTCCCAGTTCGCACCTTGTCATCGATTGGCTCGACAAACCCTGGTTCTTCTCCACGTTGGGCAATCACGAATCGATGGCGTGCGACACGCGTTGACCGGACCGCCCTTCTCCTCGAACCGACTGCATCCTGACCATGCGTGGCTGCTGGATCTAACGGAGGAGGAATTGATCTGTATTGGTCAGCATTTGAAAGCCCTCCCGTTGGCGATCGAGGTTGCACTTCCGGGGGTCCGGTCGGACTGATCTATGCGGATTTCCCGGGCGACGACTGGCGTGCGATCAATGTGCCTTTCAGCAAGGACGAGATTGAGATCAGCCTATGGTCCGCAAGGCGCTTCTCTGGCAAACGCTCAACCCATGTGCAGAACGTTCGGGCATTGATCCACAGGCATCTGACGCTGCCGTTTGCACAGCAGCTGGGCAACGTCTTCTACCTTGACTCCGGCGGCGGGATGCCTGGCCAGGGGCATTTCACCTTCGTCAACCTTGACTCGCTCGAGCTGATCCGTGGGCCTGGACTAGACGCCTCGGCCGGTTCTCGGCGCAACCGCCGAGCAAGCATTTCCCTCACCACGACCCAACAGAAAGCCTTTCCATGCCGAGCCACGAATTCGAACAGCTCCAGAATCTGAAGCAACGATTCGGCTACATGTTCCAGACACCGCTCCTGGGTCTGGATTTCTATCGCGGGTGGCTGTCGGACTTCATCAGTGCCTGCGAAGAAATCGATGCTGCGCTTGGCGACGACAAGCGTGGTTTTCATTTCACGCAGGCGAAGGAAAAGTACGGTTCGGCCCGCTACTACTTTTCGACGAACGCCGTGAGCCCGCTGCGCCTGAGCATCAGCGATCCCAACGGTCTTCTCGAACTCACGACGGGCCTGAAGGATGAACACGATGTCGAAAAGCGAATCGCCATCATCCTGCACGCTGCCGAGAAGCAGTCCTTGCATAAGTGCATTCTGTGCGGAGCGACCGGCAAGGTTCGCCGGTTCGGCGGCTGGCTCGCGTGTGCATGCGAAGTCCATGGCGCCGATCAGTCCGGTGATGCGCTGAGGAGCGCTGTAGTGCGAAGGTAATGGCGTCGGGCAACGCGCTCCTCGTCCTCAATGCACGACCGCCAGGCCTTCACCGATCTGATGCCAACCGTCGGCCCACTCGATGAACTGGGCGAGCGACATCTGAGCTTTCTTGAGCACTGCTTCGGCGTCGATTGGATCAATCGACTGCAGAAAGCTGGGCCTCAGAAGCGGCGGAATCTGGCTCGCTGAGATGGGGCGGCCTACGGCTTTGAGGAAGCGCAAGGACTGATCAAGTTCCCAGATCTCGTGACGCAAGAGCGCCGGCGCTGCGCAACGGGTGCATTGCGTGACGCTCTCGTCCTCGCCGATCAGGCGCACACGGGCGGGGCGACCGCAGTCTTTGCAGACTGTGCGCGACCGGTCACGCACCTTGCGCATAATGCCCAGCATCACGACGTCAGGAGGATCGTTCGGGGTGGTTGTGAAAAAGCTCAGCTCCGTGTCGGTGCTGCACACCCGCAGGCCCGCGATGGCGCGCCGACGTTTCGAGCTTCCGGCCATGACGGCTAGCATCTTGATCAACGTACGGATCGCCACTCGCTTCCAGCCGGGCTCGATCTGCTCTGCGTTCGATGTCATGAACGCCTCGATGGGGTCTGTCGAATCAAGCCAATTGATGCCGCTCGCAGGTCGGTCGTCGTGGTGAGCCGCGCTTTGCAGAGTGCGGCCGGAAGAACCCGACGGGGGCTCACGACGCGCAGTCGGAGCGTGCTGACAGTAAGACGATGGCGACATTTGCATGTGTGCTTCCTGTAGGCCGATTAGAGAAATCCGGCGCCGCGTGCCACCGAGGCTGCGGGTGCGAAGTCGGTGACCTGCAAAGCTGCACGCTGCTCAAGCGCAGCCAGGCCAAGGGCGCTGTGCAGCTCGCGTGTGAGTTCGCGCGGTGTCCGACGTGCCAACAGGTCGGCAACAGGGTCGGTTAACTCTGGGTTGAAGTGCCGACCCCAAGCCTGGTCGCGCACCATGGCGGCGTAGACCCGGCATGCGATCGCTCGCCCCTGCTCAAGGGTCGGCGCCGCGATCTCGAAGATTTGGCAGCGGCTGTGGATGGCGGCGTCTAGTCGACGCATGTCGTTGGTCGTCAGGATCCAGCGGACGTGGCTGAGGTTCAAAGGCAGCTTGATGCCTTCATCGATGAATCTGGCTGCCGTGGACGGTTCCAGCAACGAATAGAGCGGCCCGATGGGGTCGTAGTCCCGATCACTGGGGGTCTTATCGACCTCGTCCAGCAAAACGAGTGGATCGACCGCTTTGCCAAGGGCCACGGTGCGCACCAGCAAGCCGGGGCCACCTTGTCGGTACTTCGGATCGAGACCGGCGAGATCGAATGAAGCCGATGCGTGGGCCATCTGCAGGGTCAACAAGGGCACATCCAGCGCATAGGCCAGGGCCGAGCTGAACGCAGTCTTGCCGATCCCTGGGGGGCCATCCAACAGGATGGGCGGCAGCAGCAAGGGGCTGCAGGGCGACAGCAAGGCCAATGCGGTGCGTCGGAGGATGAAGTCGACGACGGCCCTGAAGTTCGGGAAGTGATCGGCTAGGTGCGCCAGCGCTTCGAGCAACGGTGGTTGCGAGAGCGCGCGCTCGGCCGGTTGCTCGTGAAGGTCGGTCAGGAACGCTTCGACCGCCTGGTTGTCTTCGCCCTTGCTCTTGGCGTGGGCCAGTGCGGTTTCGAGTTCGCCACTGTTGCAGATGCGCATGCTGAAGTGGTCGGTCCAGTTCAATGGCAGCTGCGGTGAGTGAGGTGCTCCCGCACCGACGACGGTGTCATTGCTCGCTGCCGCGTGAGCAGCCGAAGCATCGCGGGCGAGCGCCAGCACGGAGGCGGCGAGGTCGCGATGGTCCGGGCTGGGGCGGCCCAGGGTGTGGCGGTTGCTCATTGCACCACCGCATTGGGGCCACGCGGCTTGAGGGCGCGAAGCTTCCAGTAGTAGTCCTCGCGAATGGCGATCTCCTCGGGACTGTGGCGGCGCCGGCCCTTGCGGGCGAAGGTGGCGCGGTCGGCGAACTCGATGCCGACTTCGGCCTCGCGTTGCTTGCGCACCAGGTAGGGGTGAAGGGCTTCGAGGACGGCTCTGGCGCGGGTGCAGCGGTAAGTCAAGGCGTAGACGGTGCTTCGCACGGCGCCTTGGCAGGGGAAGACGTAGATGCTGCTTTGAATGCCGAGGGTGCTTTGGAAATGCTCAAGGGTTCGCAGGCAGTTCTGGGTGATGACGATCTCTAGCGAGTAGATGCGGTTGGCATTGCCGCCGGGGTTGCGGCGGGCGATTCGGATGCAGCCCTCGCCGTCGAGGAAGCCGGCTGCCCACCCCAAACACGCGTTACACGCTTTCGTACGACCCACACCACCAAGCTTCCTGCTCATAATCATCTCCTTGCCGATCAACATGATCAGCTTGTTGATACTTTAACGGATGAAAAGCATCAGCTATGAGACTATTTTCATCAGCTTGTTGCAAAACCACAACGGGCTGCAATGATTCGGATACACCTGTCCCGCCTTATGGGCGAAAGAAAAGAGAAGCTTTCGGATTTGATCCGGTCGACAGGACTTGCTCGAAATACAGTGACTGGTCTGTATCGCGAATCGACTGCCAGGATCGACCTCGACACTTTGAATGCCATTTGCCAACACTACGGCTGTGGAGTGGGGGAACTGCTAGAGCACGTCCCGGACCCAGAACCTGAGAACAAAGTGGGCTCGGGGGGCTTGTCCGCAGATTGACGCTCCGGTCAGACGTGGTCATTTCCAACCCGACGGGCGATAGGTATGCCGTGTTGGATGAAACGGCACAGTGAGATCGATAACAGGGATGCCAAAGCGCACATACCACCGAAGCAGTTGTCGAGCACTTGACCTAGTGAGCTACTGAAAACTGTCACTTTCAGAACTTGGCAGATTCCTAGGAATAGTTGGCGTGCAGTTGAGCGCCGATTTGCCCATCGCAGGCGTACGTACATGGCTGAACTGCGGACATGGCATTGGCTGCTTGAACGTAAGCGACCGGCCAAGTCATCTTGACGCGGATCCCGCGTCAGTTTGTCTGGGGGCGTTCGAGGACACCGCCCCAGCCCATACTTATTTCCGCGCGTGACTGACGATAAACGCGCACACTCCGCCCACTGCCCGGCTGTAGTCCTAATTCACGACGAGAGGTCCAGTCGGCCCCCTTGGAGGGAGCAGCAATGACGACTAACTCGGTTCTCTACGAGCTTCTCTACATCAGTTCGATAGCACCAGCAGCGGGCATCAGCGTCGTGCCTCAGATCGCAAAACATGCCCGCGAGCGGAACGCAAAGTTGGATGTGACGGGGCTGCTTATTTTTGATGGCGCGCGTTTCTGCCAGCACTTGGAAGGCAGCGAAAGCGTAGTGCGTGCGCTCTATGCGCGGATCGAAGCGGATCCTCGACACACACAGGTCAACGCGCTCCAGCAGGGCGCAAGCCTTAGCCGGAAGTTTCCACGCTTCAGCATGGGCTACGCGGATTTGGCCGAGCTCGATTCGCTTCAGTTTATGGTGACGCAATCGAGCAAGACTGCTCGCGACGCCTTCAATGACCTGCTTCCTACCGTCGATATGGAGCCGTAGGAGGGGCCTTTGCCGGTTAAGCGCGCATGCCGTTGACCGTGAGGTAAGCACGGCGAACACACGTCTTGACGAGGGCCGCGCATTTGACGGCGAGCGCGAGCAAGTGGTCATCTGTGCTGCCAGAGATGCGGCAACAGTTCGTCGATGCGGCTATGCGGCTGCGTCGGCAGGCGCAAGAACACGTCCTTCAGGTAGGCATACGGATCGTGCCCATTGAGCTTGGCTGACTGGATCAAGCTCATGACGGCTGCGGCGCGTTGACCGGCACGCAGGCTCCCAGCGAACAGCCAGTTCCCCCTGCCCACGGCAATAGGCCGGATCTGGTTCTCCACCAAGTTGTTGTCCGCGGGCAATTTGCCGTCGTCCAGGTAGCGCGTCAGCGCAGCCCAGCGCTTCAGGCTGTAGTTCAATGCTTTGGCTGTCCCTGAACATTCCGGGATCTTGAGCCGCTGCGCGATCATCCAGGCATGCAGTGCCTCGGCGATTGGCCGACCCCGCGCTTGGCGAATGCGATGCCGCTCATCTGCGTCGAGATCCTTCACCTCGCGCTCGATCTCATAGAGCCGGGCGAAGTACTGGATGCCGGCCTCGGCAATCTGGCTCTTGTTGGCCGTGTGCAGTTCGACGAACTTGCGCCGCGCATGCGCGAGGCACCCAGCCTCGACGACGCCCTTGGCTAGCAGCGCCTTGTAGCCCGAGTAGTCATCACACACGAGCGCGCCTCGCCATTCGCCCAGGAAGTCCTGCGCATGCTGGCCAGCCCGGCTGTCGGCGAAGTCGTAGACCACGGCCTTCATGCCTTCGAAGGCGCCCGGGCTGTAGGCCCACAGGTAAGCGCGGTGCGTCTTGCCGGTGCCAGGCTTGAGCATCGCCACCGGCGTCTCGTCGGCATGCAGCACGCGATGAGCGAGGATCGCTTCCTTGAGCGCATCGACCAGTGGCTGCAGGCGTACGCCACAGGCGCCGACCCATGCACCGAGCGTCGAGCGCGGGATCGCAAGGCCGGCGCGCTCGAAGATGGTTTCTTGGCGGTACAGCGGCAGGTGATCGGCGTACTTGGCCACCATCACCTGCGCCAGCAGGCCGGCCGTGGGGATGCCCTTGTCGATCACCTGGGCGGGCACCGGCGCCTGGATCAGCGTCTGGCACTTCGCGCACGCCCACTTGCCTCGAACATGCCGCTCGACGGTGAACACGCCGGGAACGTAGTCGAGCTTCTCGGCCACGTCTTCGCCGATCCGCTTGAGCGCACAGCCGCACGTGCATGTGGTCGACTCGGGTTCGTGATGGACATCGACGCGCGGAAGGTCTGTCGGCAGCGGCGTGCGACGCGGCTGCTGCTTGTCTTCGGTCTTGGGCGGCGGGCGAAGCTGCTTCAGCTCTTCTTCGATGGCGGCCAGGTCGGCGTCAAGCGTCTCTTCCAGAAGGCTGGCCTGCGCTGCGTCGAGCTTCTCGCTGCTCTTGCCGAAGCGCAGGCGCTTGTGCTGTGCGAGCTCGTAGGTAAGTTGGTCGACCTTGGTGGACTTGAAGGTGACCTCGCGCGTGAGCGTCACGATCGATCGGTCCTTAGCCTCGAGCAGGCTTTTCTGCTCAGTCAAGTCCTTGAGAAGCCGGAGGGTCACCTCGCGCAGTTGCTCTGCATCAAGGCCTTTCAGTTGTTCGGCATCCGCCATGAGCACGGATGGTGCCGCCCGAGCGTGTAAATGTCATCGGCGTTTGCCGCAATTGCACGGCTGGCGTGCGATCACACCACGGTGATGACACCCGCTGCCCCGACGCGCTGCCAGGGCAATCCGAGCACAAGCGCGTCGAGCTGCTCACGCGTCATCGCAATCTGCGTGCCCAGGCTCGCGTTGGCCCAGAGGAACCGGCCCTGGTTCAGCCGACGTGCGCACAGCCAGATGCCGATGCCATCGTGTACGAGGACCTTCATGCGGTTGGCCCGTCGGTTGGCGAACAGGTAGGCGTGATGCGGGTGAGCAGCGCCGAACACCTTCACGACGCGCGCCAGCGCCGTCTCAGTGCCCGCGCGCATGTCGATCGGCTCGGTAGCCAGCCACACGGCGTCGACGCGGATCAACGCAGCCATTCGCGCAGCCAGGCTGCGCACGACGAGGCCGACTCCACCGGCCAATGCACCACAGCGGTGGCACTGCCTCTCTTCAGTTCGATGCGGATGTCGCGGATC